>NZ_AP028867.1:3506471-3825241 GCF_036511535.1 Indolivaga capnocytophagoides
TTCTCTCTGTAGCTATTTGTATGGCTACAGAGACGACTATTCCGGTACTATCCAGTTCGACGAAAGTAGTATCCGCAACCGGAAAGCGTCTTTTTGGGATGAAATAAGATGCAGACATCTGAGCCTTCTTTTTCAGGAACTCTGTTTATTTCCCGAACTGACAGCGATGGAGAATGTTCTGCTTAAGAACAACCTCACTCATCATAAGTCCGAGGCCGAAATAAATTATATGTTCGAACAATTGGGCGTCAGTGAAAAGAAAAATGCATTGGTAGGGAAAATGTCATGGGGGCAACAGCAAAGAGTCGCTCTGATACGTTCGTTGTGCCAGCCATTTGATTTTATTATACTCGATGAGCCCATTAGTCACCTCGATGATAAAAATGCCCGTATAATGGCTGATTTGCTCTCGAAAGAGGCACGGCTTTGCGATGCAGGCATTATCGCAACATCTATAGGTAAGCATTTACCTCTTGATTACACAAAAACTCTATCCTTATGAAATTAGTCTGGAAGCTGCTTCGTGAAAATATAAGCAAGGCTCAACTGATCGGTTTTGGTATAGCCAATCTGATAGGACTTATTATTGTGTTGCTGGCCATTCAGTTTTATTTAGATATCAGCCCTGTTTTTACCGAGAAGGATAAGTTGTTTAAGCGTGATTATGTGACGGTATCTAAACAAGTAGGACTTATAACCGGATTAACTGCTAAATCGAATGGATTTAACAGTGCCGAGATAGAAGACCTGAAGAAGCAGCCATTTGTAAAAGATGTAGGAGCATTTACTCCCTCTCAGTACAGTGTTTTCGCAGGCTTCAATAATCAGAATATGGGAGTGGGTTTTAATACCGAAATGTTTTTTGAAGCTGTTCCCGATAATTTTATTGATGTTAAATCGGAAGATTGGAAGTTTTCTCCGCTCGACACGAGTATTCCCATAATTCTGCCTAAAAATTACCTTGATCTGTATAATTTCGGCTTTGCCGAATCCAAATCAATGCCTAAGCTGACCGAAGGTCTTATAGGCATGATAAACCTTGATATTACTATTTTTACCAAACATAAAGAACCCAAAGAGATGAAAGGGCGTATTGTCGGTTTCTCGAACCGGATCAATACTATATTAGTCCCCGAATCTTTCATGAGTTGGGCGAATGAACACTATGGCAATAATACACAGGTACAGCCTGCCCGCCTGATCGTAGAGATCAGTAATGTGGCAGATCCTAATCTGGCTAATTATTTCAAAACAAAAGGTTATGAGATAAGCGGAGATAATACAACTGCCAGTAAAATGGCTTTCTTTCTGAAAATAATAGTAGGTATAGTTGTATCGGTAGGTATTGTTATATGTTTGTTGTCGTTTTTTGTTCTTGTTCTGAGTATATTTTTACTGCTTGAGAAGAATATGGGCAAATTAAAAACTCTCCGTTTGATAGGCTATACAAAATCGTATGTGGTGCGTCCTTATGAACTCTTAACAGTGATACTAAATGGCGTGATATTGGTTATATCATTGCTGATAGTCCTTGTTCTCAGAGGAAAGTACCTTGATGCCGTAAATAAAGTCTTATCGATTGGGGAAACTGTTTCCGCAGTATATATCGTAGGTTTGGGTATTCTGATCTTCGTCTTACTGTCTCTTCTGAATATATTTATTATCCGTCGTAAAGTTAAATAGGTCTTATATCTTTAAATGGTACTTATTAAATGATTTAGAGCCACTTCTTTCGCTTGAAATAGAAGAGGATAACGGCAACGGCAAATACCATGAGTCCTATCGAAAACTCATAACCAAACTTCCACGACAGTTCGGGCATAGAATCACCGAAGTTCATACCGTAGATACTGGCTATCAAAGTAGGCGGCATAAAGATTACGGAAATTACCGTAAACATTTTGATTATCTTATTTTGTTCGATATTAACAAAACCCAGAAAAGTATCCTGTAAGTAGTCCAGACGGTCGAAGCTGAAACGGATATGTTCAAGCAGCGAATTAATATCTTTAACAACAATAGTCAGTTTACTGTGTAACTCGTAAGGAATAAGCTCACTTTTCAGCATGTTAGATACAGCACGTTGTTTTTCTATTATATTTTCCCGAAGGAGCATAGTCTTTTCCTGTAAGTCTTTTATTTCCATCAGAAGCTCGGCATCAGCCGCTTCGTCCATGGTAAGGCTGTTACTCAAAGTGGTTATTTTCTGAGTCATTTCCTCTATCATATCGGCATCTACTTCTACGCGGGTTTCAAGCAGGGCAACAAATACATGGTATCCAGTGGGATAATTCTTCGGACTTGCAGATATCTTCTTCACGGTTTCCTGAAAAGAGGTCAGATCTTCGTCACGAACAGTTATCAGTATATTGTTTTTCAGAATAAACGAGACGGGTTCACGCTCAAAATTGAGACGAAGGAAATTGAAGTTTACTACAAGCGAATCGCTCGTTTCCATATAACGAGACGACATCTCGATCTCGATCATCTCTTCCTCTTCCTGTATATATATCTTCAGGTAGTCTTCGAGCTCGTTTTCGATTTCTTCATCCACATTATTTAAGTCGATCCATAAGAAATTCTTGATCGGATTCGTTTTCAAGAATTCTATACTGCGGCTTATACGAATCACATTGTCTTTGTGATAAAATAGTCTCACTTCTGACATAACGCTCTGTTTTTCTTCGTTATTTTATTCCTTTCTTCTTATCCCTGCGTTTTCAGAACCGGTAGGCATGTGCTTTTGCGTAAGGTTGGTAAGATATACAAACTCTTCCACCGATAATTGTTCGGGTCTTTTATCGAATATTGAGTCAGAGTATACTTCATTATCTTTACCCAACATAGGTTTCATCGAATTACGCAACGTTTTTCTCCGTTGGTTGAATGATGTTTTTATAACTGTTTTAAACAGCTTTTCATCACAATCGAGCGAAGTCCTGCTGTTTCTTACCAGTTTTATGACAGCCGATTTCACTTTCGGAGGCGGATTGAATACAGTTTCACTTACTGTAAACAAATATTCAATATCATACCAAGCCTGTAAAAGGACACTGAGTATTCCGTATGCCTTTTTTCCCGGTTTTGACGCAATACGTTCTGCCACTTCTTTTTGAAGCATTCCGGAACAGCAAGGAATATGATCTTTATAATCAAGTACCTTGAAAAATATCTGAGAAGATATATTGTAAGGATAGTTACCTATTACAGAGAACTTATCAGGACATATATCGGTAAGGTTTAATTTCAGAAAATCGCCTTCGATAATCTTTCCGTTCAGACCCGGAAAATGTTCTTGCAGATAAGGCACAGATTCGCGGTCAAGTTCAACGACTGTGAGGTCGATGTTTTTTTCCAGAATAAATTGAGTGAGCACACCCATTCCCGGACCGACTTCGATTGCAGGAATCTCGCTGAAATCATCTAACGTATCAGCAATTCGCTTAGCAATTTGTAAGTCTGTCAAGAAATGTTGACCAAGAAATTTTTTCGGTGTTACTGCTCCCATTTACTATTAATTAAAATATCGTTATCTTTGTGCGGTGCAAAGTTAATCAATTTATCCTATAGATAAGTGAAATAAGCTATTCGACACAGTATTTTTTGAGTAGCCTTAGAGTATTGCGTTTTGTATAACAAAAGAGTTTTCTTATTCTAAAATAACAGTAGATGGATAATAATACCATTCAGCCGGAAGAGACGGAAAAAAAACAATCACTGATATCTCAGATTCTTAAAATAATCATACCCTTGGCTCTAGGCGTACTTATCCTTTGGTTTTTATATAGGGATACTGATTTCGATAAGATGTGGGTAACTATAAAGGATGCTAATTGGGGGATACTTGCCCTTTCTTTGATATTCGGACCTTTGGGTAATATAATACGAGGGGTACGCTGGAAGATGCTGATAGAACCCTTAGGTTATAATCCTTCAAAACGGAGTCTTATTTATTCCGTTCTCGGAAGTTATGCGGTAAATATCGCTATTCCCCGTGGAGGAGAAGTCTGGAGATGTGCCATGGTTGCTAAAGGAGAGAAAATTCCTTTTACCAAATTGATTGGTTCGATGTTGCTCGACCGTGTATCCGATACCTGTACTGTAGCATGCATTATTTTACTGGCATGTTGTTTCAATGTGGATGTTTTCCTGTCTTATATCAGAGATAATCAGGCATTATCGGCCACTATTCAGAATTTGTATTCTTCTCCTTGGATAATAGGAGGAGTTATTGTTGCGGCCATCTTTATCGGATTGATATTTACGGTATTCAAAGAGAATAAGATTGTGAAAAAGGTTCTGAGTATTATTCTCGGATTGTTGAATGACATGAAAACCATTTTCAAGATGAAGCATAAAGGTCGTTTCCTGTTATATACTATTGGAATCTGGGTTTCTTATTTTCTGTATTTTTATATTACATTCTACGCATTTGATTTTACCCGTCATTTGGGTATAACTGCAGCCTTGATTGCTTTTGCTTTAAGTAGCTTAAGTATGGCTATCCCGACTAATGGAGGTATAGGAGTCTGGCATGCGGCTGTGGTGTTATCATTGGGCTTGTATGGTGTGACCAAAGAATCGGGAGAAGCATTTGCTTTTGTTGTATTTGCCGTACAAAATCTGTGGATTGTGATTATCGGGCTGTTCAGTATGTTTGCTTTGTCGTTAAAGCCTTCTACAAAATAAGGCTTATTTACCCAATAATCCTTTCGTTACGTTCCATCTGAATTGCAGGAGTCTGAATCCTTTCGATGGCTGTAAGCCTAAAGTATAACCAGCGAATAAGACTACCGATGCTCCCCATTTGATGCCTTCGGATAATAAACGGTTCCGAAATTCTTTTTCTGAGACAGCCTTTGTGCGTATACGCTCGCTTTTTCCTATCGAATAGGTGAGTTTATGGAAAAACTCATCGGTCATTTTATTTGGTGGTATGTGATGATATATGGGTATATCGGGTAGATAATAACAGACAATATTGTTATTCTTGAGTCGATTGAACATATCTTTATCTTCGGCTCCTATCAATGATGTGCCTTTGCGCCCCAACTCGGTATTATAGTTCCCATACCGTTCATATAATTCTTTCTTTATAATTGTATGTCCTGTTCCCGGATAATTTTTAGCTTCGAGAATCTTAACCTCTTTTCCCTGATCAAAATAACCACCTATCAGTCTTTGCGTAAAACGAGACATCCATTTAGGTTCGGGTATTTCATAAACGGGAATAACGGGAGTACCGCATAATACAGCTTCGGGATAAGTTCTTAGGTGATTATCGAGCCTTTCGAGATGTTGGGGGATAATTGTTTCATCATCATCGACAAAGATCAGATATTCTCCTTGAGCTTCTTTAATTCCCCTGTTAAGGGCAAAGGATAATCCCTGATTCATTTCTTTGAAATACCTGAAATTTTTGTTTGGGTATTCAGCTCTGAATTCTTCACAGATACTAGCGGTATTATCCGTGCTGTTATTATCTATGACGATGATTTCGTAATTATTATCAGGATATTTCTGATCGCAGACCGATTGTAAGGTCTGTCCGATATATTTGTCCCGGTTGTATGTACAGGTAATAAATGAAAATCTCATTAGTATGATATTCCTTAATTACTTAATTCTGTCTTTTCTGATAAAAGCAGATGCAATTCCTCCAATCAATAACAACAGCAATGCCGCAGTACTTATTGAAGCCACAGTACGGGCTGTATTGTATTTGTGAGGAACGAATTTGAATTCTATCTCATGTTCTCCTGCCGGAACACGTATTGCTCTTAATGTCCAGTCGGCACAGTATACGGGGGTTTCTTTTCCATCTACATAAGCTTCCCAACCATTTTGGTAATATATCTCCGACATAACGGCCAGTTGCTCGGTATTAGCCGAAGATTTGTATTTAAGCAGGTTTGGTTTGTATTCGGTTAGTTCGATATGTGCAGTAGAGTCCGGCACTATTTTAAAGCCCGACAAATCAGCCTCGAATTTTTTATTCAGCACAGCTGTTTTCAGGGGATTAATCGTATTGATTGATTCTATCTCTTTGTCTGCATTGTCAACGAATGTATAATCTTCGACAAACCATGCATTGCCCATCGCATATGGATTTTGTAATGGTGGTTGTTCCGGATGGAAGATAATATATTTAGCATTCAGCATATTCAAAGCTGTGTTCGCTTTAAATGTATTGGTGATGCTGTCGATATTCTGAGAATCGAAAGACTTAATGATACGGTTGATCTCCGGTTGAAGGCGGTAATCTATCAACTCCTGATAACGTTTCAGTTTTGCCGCATGGTATCCTCCGATCGACTTATGGTAATATGATGTTTTGGTTTCGTTAAACGGATTATTCAGATTCAACACACGGTATGATACACTTTTGTCTTGTAATATCGCATGATCTACCGCTGTTTGCGGAAAAGGCTGATTGGTATTATACGCCAGTTTGCTTTGGAATTTATCGTTATCCAGATATCTTTTGTCTACATTCCATAAGTCTATCAGAACTAATACGATAAGGCCTAGTGTAGCATAAAAAGCAACTTGTTGTTTATTACCCTTCATTTTAAGAGTAGCCAATAGAGTTGCGCCTGCCAATAAGATAAAGAAGAATGATCGTATGGCATCCGACGATAACAAGTCTTTACGATCGGCTATCAAGGCTGTGTAATACCAGTCCGGAACCTGAGTCATCCATTGCTGGTCGTTTTCAGAAGAGAATGATAGCCCGAAAATTCCCGGAGCAATCCAGAGCAGTAGGCTTATTCCGGCTGTAATACCAAATGAAATATATAACGATTGCTGTAATTTTTTCTTCTCCTCCGTTTCTTCCAGAAACTCTTTGAGTCCCCATACCGCAACGATTATCATAGTGAGAGCCGGTATGACTAATGCCGTTGAAACAGCCCTGAACTTGTTGTACATAGGGAAATGGTAAAAGAACCAATCATTGAAGCCTTCGAAATTATGTCCCCATGACAAGAATATGAAAAATATGGTTGAAGCAAGCAGTACCCATTTGATTGGGCTTTTGATAACGAACATACCTAATACGAATAAGAAGCATATGATGGCTCCGAAATATACAGGACCCGATGTAAAAGGTTGGTCTCCCCAGTATGTCTGAGCCTGAATTCCTTTTGCTTCTAATTGAGCTTGAGGTGCGTTGGTTTGGATGGCTTTATATAGATTCGAGTTTGGAGATAACCATCCTCCCGAAGCTCCGCCGTTTATATCCGGAACGAGCAATGATAGAGTTTCTGCTTTTCCATAACTCCACGCAAAAGCATAATCCTTATCGAGACCCGATGATTGTTTTTCGCTGTTTGTAGGCTTCGATAATTCCGATTGCCCGCGGGTACTCTCTTTCGACATCTCATAATTTGCATAGATATTTCCCAGATTACATAAGACAGCAATGATAACACCTGCCGCCAAAGCTCCTGTGGCTTTTGCAAAGCCTGCCAGGTTCTTTTTTATAATATCATTAATCAATAATCCGATATATAAAAAGGCACAGAGAATTGCTGTATAGTATGTCACTTGCAGGTGATTATTTTTGATTTGCAGAGCAAGTCCAAGCCCCATCAAAAGACCACTCAGCAAGTACTTTCTTTTGAATGCCGCAGCCATGCCCGCAATAACCAACGGCATATAAGCTATACACCAGGCTTTGGTAACGTGTCCTGCATCAAGTATAATAATATTGTAAGATGAAAGAGAATACGCTATTGCACCTAAAACCGCAGGTAAGAAACCGACGCCCATGATACAAAACAGTATGTAAGCCATCAGCATACCTGTAAATACAGCTCCTGCACTACTGCTGCCTAAGGCTTTGACCGGCATTTCCAGATAGTCCAGAAAGTTAGGGGATCCGCCCCAGACCCCGATTTGATACGCCGGCATCCCGGAAAACATCGATCCTGTCCATGCTGATGACTCGCCTTCGTTATAGTAGTAGTCACTCAGTTCTTTAGACATTCCTTTGTATTGCTGAACATCACTTTGAGGTAGGACTTTACCTTCGAGCATAGGACTGAAATAGACAAATGTTACAGCTAAAAAGCACACGATTGCAAATACATGAGGCAATATTTGCTGCAGAGCCGTTTTCTTTTGTTGTATCATATTTTTCCGGAGTTATGGTTTTATTAAGGTCTCAGACCTATTAAATATCTTCTTACATTAATTATTTTTTCTTCAGGATATAAACAAGAGAACTGTTTTTATTCAAATTAAACAGGCTTTGCAGAAAGAACCACCCACCTTTAAACAGTCCCGAAATTGAAGAAGTCTTCGATCCGTTGTTCTTTTCGCTTAACATCGAAATGTAGAATGGGTCAAATGGCATGCCTTTAGTTCTTATCAATTCGAAGTTATGTTTGTTTGCGAAAAGTTCAAAATCCGCAGGCGAGAAGTGCCATAAATGGCGGGGAACATCGTATGCAGCCCAATTCTCTTTATAATAGCAAGCATCCGCAGACTCTTTGTTCGGAAGGGCAATAAATAAGGTTCCGTTATCTTTGAGTATACGGTGGAGGCTCTCCATTGTTTCATTCAGCTTTTCGAGATGTTCCAATACATGCCAAAGGGTGATAACGTCTTTGGTGTTTGCTGGTATATCGAAGAGATAATCCGAATCCTGAATGTTCAGACCGAATTTATCATGAGCATAAATACGTGTCTGTTCCGATTTTTCGATTCCGGTTACGATCCATTTCTTTTGGCGCATCGCATTCAGGAAATATCCTGTTCCGCAGCCTATATCTAACAGGGTTCCTGTGGATGCCGGAGCATACTTGGATACAAATCCGGTCTTAGACCGCAGAGCTATCTTTCTTGCCTGATGATATAATGAATTGATTATACCCTTATGTGAATCGGTATGTGATATGTATTCGGGAGCATCGTAGTAGATTCCTATTTCGGATTCGGCCGGAAAATCCTGAGTAAAAGCAAATCCGCATTCGGGGCATTTAAATACTGAAAATACCTCATTTGTTACCAAATGATCTTTACATTCAAACATCCCGGAACATTTTCTGTTCGCACAAACCGGACAAAACTCAATATGTATTGTGTTCATCAGCTACAGGTAAAATAAACTCTTCAAAAAACGTGTAATGATCAGATAGACAGTCTATCCATCTCTATCGTATTTATGTATCCCGCAAAGGTACTAAAATACCGTAACAAAACAATTTGTGCTTAAGAGAATAGGGTGTGCGTTAAATATTTTTCAGATAGTATAAATCACAAGTCCTATTTTTTTTCTGCATTTGTCTCTGTTCCTTTTGCCTTCTTGCGGGTATCATATCCTTTATTAGTTAGTTTTTCGTTTTTTTTGCTTTTCCTTTATCATTAAATGCTTAGTTTTGCAAGTTGAATGCATAAGGCTGTTTCATTTTTAAGGTCTCAGGCCTATTTGTTAACTTGCCAAGCATAAAAGCAACAGTTAGTTATCATTTTAGAAATGTGTCATCAAATGCGTGCTGTTATTTATTAATGAAGAAGGTTCATTTCTGTATATACACATTTGTTTTTCTGTTATTTTCATCACCATTTTGGGGTTCCCAATTGTCTAGAAGTGCTGGAAAGAATAGGAGCGGTTTGCTCTTATCTGACTCTGTTGTTGCTGATTCTGCAAAAAAACAGTTGACTCCTGTCGGCAATGTAAAGGCAGATTCTTTAGCTCAGGACTCAACTGCTCAGGATTCTGTTCCCAAGAAAGCGGCGTTGGATGCTCCGGTTGATTATACGGCAAATGACTCTATCGTCTTCTCATCGGGCAATATGGGATATTTGTATGGAGACAGTAAGGTCGATTATCAGACCATGTCTATCAAAGCCGAAAATATTTCGATGAGCATGGACAGCAGTATTGTACATGCAACATATGGACTTGATTCTATCGGTAAGGAGTTCGGTTATCCTGTTTTCTCTGATAACGGTACCGAATACGAAATGAAAAACGTAAGCTATAATTTCAAATCGAAGAAAGGATATATCCGTCATGTAATCACGCAGCAGGGCGAAGGATATATCGTAGCGGACAAAGCAAAGAAAAATCCCGATGACACATTTTTTATGTGTGACGGAAAATATACTACTTGTGACGATCATGAGCATCCTCACTTTTATATGATGCTCACCAAAGCTAAGGTTCGTCCAAAGAAGAATGTTATTACCGGACCCGCTTATCTAGTGATAGAGGATCTGCCATTGCCGTTGGCAATCCCTTTCGGGTTCTTCCCTTTCTCTGAAAAGTATTCATCGGGTATTATTATGCCTTCTTATGGTGATGATATGGACAGGGGTTTTAACCTGAGGGACGGAGGATACTATTTTGCTATAAATGATAATTATGATCTGGCTCTTACCGGAGAAGTTTATACCAAAGGGTCATGGGGTATTTCGGCTCGTTCGAACTACAAATACCGATATCGTAGAAGCGGCTCTTTTAACTTGAGCTACCTGTACACAAAGATCGGAGACAAGGATATACCCGAATCATTTAGTGAATCAAAAGATTTAAGCCTGAACTGGACACATTCTCAGGATCCTAAAGCTAATATGTACCGGACATTGTCGGCTAGTGTAAGTTACCAGACTTCGACGTATAGCCGTAACAGTCTGAATCAGATTGCTAATATGGAAACCAACTCGACGAGGAGTTCAACTGTGACCCTTACTCAGACTTTCCCTGATTCGCCTTTCTCTATATCGCTCAATGCTACAGCAAACCAAAATGCACAAGATTCTTCGGTGTCTCTGACATTACCTGATTTGACCGTTACGATGTCTCGGATATACCCATTTAAACGGAAGATGGCAGCTGGTGCAGAAAAATGGTATGAAAAAGTTTCTTTGGATTATTCGTTCCAATTCAAAAACAGTATTTCCACAAAAGATGATAAGCTGCTGAAATCGAATCTGGTCAAAGACTGGCAGAATGCAGCTAAACACAGGGTGAGCGCAGGGGCAACATTTAACTTGTTCAATTATTTGAATATTTCTCCTAATATAACATATAACGAACGCTGGTATACAAGAAAGGTCTCGAAAGCATGGGATCCGTCTGCGAACTCCATGGTGGCAGCCGATACGACCTATGGGTTTCATCGTGTCTATGACTTCAACTATTCAATAAGCCTTCAAACGAAATTATATGGTTTTTATGAGCCGGTTTTCAAAATAGGAAAATTACAAAAGATCAGACACGTGTTTACACCGTCTATCAGTTATAGCGGTAGTCCCGATTTTAGTCAGTCTCGTTACGGAGCCTACGTGGGATATAGTTATTACAATGCGGACGGAGAGCTTGTTCAAAATAAATATTCTCCGTATGAAGGCGGAATATTCGGATATCCTTCTTCCGGAAAACAGGGGAATATTAACTTCAGTTTCGATAATAATATCGAAATGAAAGTGGCTACAGATAACGATTCTACTAAAATAATCAGTCTTATCGATAATTTGGGAATCAGCTTTAGTTATAATATGGCTGCCGATAAGTATAAGTGGAGCGATATCGTCACTAATACCCGTTTGAAACTCAGTAAAAATCTTACAGTAAATATTAACGCGGTATTTGACCCGTATGTATATGGGTTGGATTCTAAAAATACTCCGGTAAAACTTGATCAGCTGCGTATTTCGAAATATGGAACGATAGGACGCTTGAAAAGTACAGGATATTCAATCTCTCCTTCGATAAATCAGGACACATTTAAAAAATGGTTTGGAAAAGGAGGCGATAAAGATTCTAAAGGAAAAAAAGATCCTCGTCCGGGAGATGAAAATCTGGATGAGAACACAGAAGATACGGAAGAAACAGGACCAAGACAAAGCCTGTTCAGCAAGAAAAAAGAATCCGGAACTTATGATGATGACGGTTATCAGAGAAATGAAATCAAATGGAACCTGTCATTCAGCTATAGTATGAATTATGGTTATGGTGATTTTGACTATGAGAAACTTGAATATAAAGGAAAAATCAGACAAAATCTGAGTTTTAACGGTTCTATACAGCCAACCAAGAACTGGAACTTCTCTTTTACATCGGCATATGATTTCGATGCGAAAAAGGTAACTTATATGAACTGTAACATCAGCCGTAACTTACACTGTTGGAATATATCGGCATCATTAGTTCCTTTCGGGGATTACACATCTTATTTTGTAACACTGAGAGTAAATTCTTCTATGTTGCAGGATCTTAAATACGAAAAAAGAGGACGTAAAACAAGTTATGATCCCGCATGGGATTGATAAAAGGGGATTAGATATTTCAAATCTGAGGTCTTATGCTTAGGCGATAAAACGACCAAGGACTGTTATAAACAAAAGTATATCATTAAATACTTTCTTTTACTTAGAACCATTCATGAAGATTTTATTGCTGGGTGAATATAGCGGATTGCATTTGACTTTAGCAGAGGCTCTTAAGATTCTGGGACACGAAGTGGTTCTGGCATCTGACGGAGATGGTTTTAAAAACTATTACAGGGATATTGATTTGTATCGGCGGAGTTCGGGCTTATTCGATACAGCTGATAGTTTTGGGCGTGTTGTGGCTAACCTTCGCAATTTCAGAGGATATGACATTGTTCAGTTGATCAACCCTTGTTTTACTACACAGAATATTCATGTCAATATACACTTATACCGGTATCTGAAACGCAATAACGGAAAGGTCTTTTTAGGAGCTTTCGGAGATGATTACTTTTGGTTGAAGGCGTGTCTCGATAAAAAGTTCCGGTATTCGGAATTTAATATCGGAAACAAAGAAAATGATCTGGACTATAATCGTAAAGTTAAATACAACTGGCTGCATACTAAACGAAAAGATGCGAATATAGAAATGGCCGAAACGTCGGATGGTATTGTGGCGTGTCTATACGAATATTTCGCCGCCTATGAGGACGAATATGCGGATAAACTTGCTTACATACCATTACCTGTAAATACCGGCTCTATCAAATACAGCAGCATTGAGATACAGGATAAGATAAACTTCTTTATAGGTATAAATAAAGCCCGAAGCGAATTTAAGGGTACAGATTTATTGTCAGAAGCTTTGACGCACCTGCAACGTACATATCCCGATGATGTAGCAATATTTAAAGCTGAATCTGTTACTTATTCCCGTTATCTGGAGCTGATAAATAATGCTCATGTGGTGCTCGACCAGATATATTCGTATTCGCCTGCAGTAAATGGATTGTTGACTATGGGTTTGGGTAAGGTGCTAGTCAGTGGGGGTGAACCTGAAATGTACAGATTGCTGAATGAAACGGACAACTATCCCATTGTAAATATATATCCTACCGAAGATAGTATTTACGGCAATCTCGAATCTTTGATACTGAATAAATCAACCTTATCGGACAGGGGGATGGCAAGCCGTTCTTTTGTAGAAAAGCATCACGATTATATCAAAGTAGCCCGTCAGTATCTTGATTTTTGGAACAGCAAGTAATATGCTAGGGTTGCATACCAATCGGTTCTATGTGGTAACCCATCAGGCTTAATTTGTTTAGCAAGCCGTCTTCTCCTACCAGATGCAAACAGCCAACAGCTATAAAGGAGGTTTTGTCTGCCATGATTCTAGGTAATTTCTCCAGCCAGTCGTCGTTTCTGTCTTTGTATATAATTTCTCTTTCTTCGGAACCTGAAGAACAATCGGAATCTTCATTCATTAATCGTTCCAGATCAATAAGGTCTCCGTTTTGGTAGCTTTGGTCTAATTCTTTCATTTCTTTTTCAATCGTATGACTCGAAATAACGCATAGTAGTTCGTTTATCTGATCATTAAGTGATTTGGAGTAGAAAAGATATTGTATTTGTTGGTCAAGAGTTTCCAGAGCAACAACCTCTTTGCTATTTGTACGTGCATACTCTTGAAAGTAATTGTCCATATTTTCCGAATATGAGCCTCCATCCGATATTTTATTGTAGAGGTTTACGGTGTACATTGTCAGGATTGTAACAGGGCTGATATTTTCGACCTGAGAGAGCCTTATTTTTAGGTCTTGTTGTAAGACAGAGTCCAGCTTGTTGTAATCAGTTTTATCAAGAAGTTGACTATAAGTTTTTCCTTCAGGTAGTAGAGATGCTTTGCGGATGGCCGATAGATCAAGAGTACCTTCATTCATATCTATTTCGCCGACAACTTGTTGACATGAATTGAGAATGTCGTCCAGTCCGTCTATTCTGCTAAGAAAGGCTTTAGATAAAATATGATTTGTTCCGAATATATATGAACTTTCGGTCAACCCGTTTCCTGATACCTTCCAGAGTACACTGCCTGTAAACTGATGGGTTTGTGCGAACATGCACGAACATGATCCTATAAGATAAAGGGCAAGTATTATTTGTATTTGTCTGAATTGTTTCATGGGGGATCAATTATCTTTTTCAAAATCTTGTATTTCCATTATCGATTCTTCGATCTTTCTGATTTGTTTCCTGTAGAATTTTTTGTAAACAAGCCACATTAAAGCCAGCATTATAACAAACCAGACGCTTACAATAATATATATAAGGTATCTTTTTTCATCGGGGATAGAGCCCGACAACGGATAAAAGAAGGAGATCATAAATACAGAGATAAAAAGAAGTGAGACAAAGACCTCAATATTTATACATAGCTTATACCTGCAAATGTACTTATAACTCATAATGATAGAATTGTTTTTGAGGTCGACCTTCTTCAGTATCAGTATTTTGTATAATTGCCACAGAAAACCCAGTATACAGAAAGACATTAGGAAATACTGCGAAAACTTCGAATATTGAAAAAGAATGAAAAATTTATTATGTATAAATGGAGCTATTATCAGCGGAAGAAAGATAATTGCTCCTATCAGTTCCCATATATATAGCTTGTAGAGAGCAGTCTTACCCTTACCTTTTAGTATAGAGAGTATCTTATCATCGGATACCGATGGTAATTCTATCTGATTCTCATTCCATACTTTTTTTAAATTATCCAGATCCATAAAAATGGTATTTTTTGGTAAAATGCTATAGCACTATTCGTTTGACATTTTTTTGAGTTTATCCTTTATACGGTTCAGCTTTGTAGCCACATTGGTCACGGTAAGACCGGTAATTTCGGCGATCTCTCTATACGGTTTTTCATCCAGATAAAGTAGAACCAGAGCCTTTTCTATCTTTCCCAGCTTGTTTATCAGTCTGTATAATTCTTTGATATTGTCATCTTCGTCGGGAATATCCGAAATATCGATAACCAGATCGGTATAAGAAATAGAACGTTTGCTTCTGCGGAAAAAAGTAATACATGTGTTCAAAGAGATCCTGTATATCCAGGTCGAGACTTTGCTTTCTCCTCTGAATGAAGGATAGGCTTTCCATAGATTCAGAACAACCTCCTGATACAGATCGCTGACACTCTGGTCGATATCCGCATAAAAGGAGACGACTTTGTAGATGATACGCTCGTTATGCCGTACCATATCCATAAAGTCCTTTTCCAAATCCTGATTGTACATTTCCTATTGTAAGGTCTGAGACCTTTTTTATTGGCTATTGTTTTTAAACTGTGATATTACTTACTCTTGTATAATAAGTCGTAGAGTTGTGTTTATAAGTCACACTTTGTAGTCAAAAATAATAATATTTTATAAATAAAATAGCTGAAAATACATTGATGGCAGGTATTGGCCTATATTTAATGTATTTGTTTACAGTATATTGGAAATAATGTATATCTTTGTCGGCGTTCAGTATAGCAACTCTCCCTTATGGATATGCCTAATCCATCCAAATAATGAGTTTTCATAAAAAATGCTAGTTATTTGTTTTTTTAAGGAAAAAAAAAGCTATATATTTGCAGTCCAAAAAATTAGTAATTAACAATAAAAGGAAATACAAAAATGACAAAAGCAGATATCGTTAACGAAATCGCAAAAAACACAGGTATTGACAAAGCAACCGTGTTAACAGCTGTAGAATCTTTCATGGAAGTAGTAAAGGATTCTCTTAGCAAAAGCGAAAACGTTTACCTTAGAGGTTTTGGTAGCTTCGTGGTGAAAAAACGTGCACAAAAAACAGCTCGTAATATTTCAAAAAATACGACAATCATCATTCCAGAGCACAACATTCCTTCTTTCAAGCCCGCTAAAGTTTTTGTCAATCAAGTTAAGAAATAACTGAGTATTAATTTATAAAAACTATAGATCATGCCAAGTGGTAAGAAAAGAAAAAGACATAAAATGTCTACGCATAAGCGTAAAAAAAGATTAAGAAAGAATAGACATAAAAAGAAAAAATAAATTCTTCTGAATCTTATTTAAAGAATTACAAGAACAAACTTAAAGGTTATAGAATGGTTTAAGTTTGTTCTTTGTGCATCTGATAGGAATAACTCCTATGACAGGAGTTGTTGGAAACACAAATACACAGTAGTATAAAATGAATAGCGAACTTGTAGTTGATGTTCAGCCGCAAGAAATCTCTATTGCTGTACTGGAGGATAAGAAATTAGTAGAACTTCAGAAAGAAGCAAGAGATGTTTCGTATGCGGTTGGCAACATTTATGCCGGCAGGGTTAAAAAACTGATGCCGGGGTTGAATGCTGCATTTATAGATATCGGATACAAGAAGGATGCTTTTCTTCACTACTTAGACCTGGGTCCTCAATTCAGATCTGTAGATAAATTCTACAAGCAAGCATTGGGGGATAAAAAGAAATTTCCGCAAGTGTCGAAGATGACACTGGAAAAAGATATTGATAAAGACGGAAGTATAAGCGATATACTGAAAGTGGGACAGGAAATATTGGTGCAGGTGGCTAAAGAGCCGATCTCGACCAAAGGTCCCCGGCTTACATCCGAATTATCATTTGCAGGACGGTTTCTCGTGGTAATACCGTTTAATGATAAAGTATCGATATCGCAAAAAATAAAATCGAAAGAAGAGAGAGCGCGTCTCCGCCAGTTAATTCAAAGTATAAAGCCAAAAAACTTTGGGGTAATAGTCCGCACCGTTGCAGAGGGGAAGAAAGTCGTTGAATTGGATAACGAACTGAAAACTCTGGTAAAACGCTGGGAAGAGAATTTACCCAAAATACAAAAAGACAAACTGCCTACTCTGGTTTATGAAGAGACAGGCCGTATCGTAGGGTTATTGCGAGATGTATTTAATTCATCGTTTCATGATATCCACGTAAACGATAAAGAGGTTTGCAGCCAAATTAAGGACTATATAAGTATTATAGCTCCTGAAAAGAAAGATATTGTAAAGCTTTATACAGGCGATCTTCCTACATTCGATCATTTTGCTGTCACTAAACAAATGAAAGCTCTTTTCGGTAAAACCGTTACTTTCCGTAACGGGGCTTATCTGATTATAGAGCATACCGAGGCTTTACATGTTATTGATGTCAATAGCGGAAACCGAGCTAAAGTAAAAGAAGCCGGACAGGAAAACAATGCATTCGAAGTAAATTCGGCAGCCGCCGAAGAGATTGCAAGGCAACTGCGCCTGCGTGATCTGGGAGGAATTATCGTAATCGATTTTATAGATATGTCGGAAGGTGAACACCGCAGCAAGCTGGTGGCACGAATGCAGGAGCTGATGGCCAGCGACAGAGCCAAACACAATATATTGCCGTTGAGCAAATTCGGGTTGATGCAGATTACCCGTCAACGGGTACGTCCCGAGATGGTGGTTGATACCACTGAAACATGCCCGACATGTTTCGGAAAAGGAGAAATCAAACCATCTATCCTGTTTACCGACTCACTCAGATCTAAAATCAGCTATTTGGTAAATAAGCTGGAAGTGAAAAAATTTACCCTTCATGTACATCCGTATATCGCAGCATATATTAACCAGGGATTCCCATCCCAAAAATGGAAATGGAAATGGCGGTACGGATTCGGTTTTAAAATAATTCCTGATCAAAGCCTGGCTTTTCTCGAGGCTCATTTTTATGGAGCAGATAAGGAAGAGATAGACTTGAAGCAGGAAATCGAATTGAAATAATAGAAAAACGGATGTAATTTTAATATTGCATCCGTTTTTTAGGTCTCAGGCCTTTTTGTTGTAGGGCAAACACATGAAATTAGAACTGATTATTTGAGGCCTGTAGGGCCTTTTTTTCTATTATTACCCATTGACTGCCGAGTGTTTTTATCTATACTTAAAAAAACACATTCGATTATGGCAAAGTACACAGAAGATTTAGGAAAGAAGATTGCTGATGCAATCGAACAAGACGAGTATACATTGGGGGAAATCTGCATGATGCACAATATCAGCCGTAAAACATTTTATCAGTGGGCACGGAATCATTCCGATTTTAAGGAAATGATAGATGATGCCCGTGCGGGACGTGACGAACGTTTGGCTCAAAAAGCACGAAAAATACTCAAGCAGAGATTAGAGCATGGCTATACCGTAGCTACAACCCGATATAAATATGCCGTAGATGATTACGGCGAAATATACCTGACCGGAAAAACAGTGACGATGAAAGAATATTCCGCAGACGAAAAAACGCTGAAAATGGCAATGGCAAAAGAAGGTGAAATAGAAGAAAAAGTAGAGAATATGCCGAGCCCCTGGGAGATCATAGTACTTAACCCGGAAACAGCGGATCAGATTGAACTACTCCGTTTCTCCGGAACCGAAGAAGAAAAAAGAGAAAGGTGCCAGCAAATCGAGCGGAAGTATGCAGCAGCAGGACAGAAATCGGCTACTGATGCTTATGATCCCTCATTGGACAGTCGATATAATGAGGTAATAAAGTGACAATGAAAAATATGCAGATTCGGTGTGACCTTTGTTACCTTTTATGATCGGTTGTTTTCTGTTCACTGATTTTTAAGCACTCACAAACTTTATCAACAGGAAATATTGTTTTAAGACTTTTTCGGAGGGTTATTTTAAACAAAATCTCTTTCTTTGTACATCATGAATGATGCTGTATTAGAGAAACTTAAAGTTTTAGCAGAGTCGGCTAAATACGATGTTTCGTGCTCCTCCAGTGGTACCGTCCGTAAGAATAAGGCGGGTACTTTGGGTAACACGGTAGGGGGCATGGGTATTTGTCATAGCTTTACAGAAGACGGACGTTGCGTTTCGCTACTAAAGATTATGTTGACTAATAACTGTATCTATGACTGCGCATACTGTATAAACCGCAGGAGCAACGATATACGACGGGCGACTTTTACGGTAAATGAGTTGGTGGAACTGACTATCGAGTTTTACCGCCGTAATTATATCGAAGGGTTGTTTCTCAGCTCCGGTGTTATCAGTAATCCCGATTATACCATGGAGCGTATGGTGCGTGCTATAAAGGAATTGAGGGTTGTTCATCGCTTCAATGGCTACATCCATATGAAAAGTATCCCCGGAGCCAGTCAGGAACTGGTAAACGAGGCAGGATTGTATGCCGATCGTATGAGTGTAAACCTCGAAATACCTACCGAGCAGAATCTGAAACTGCTTGCTCCGGAGAAAGACCACATCAGTGTTTTTCAACCGATGAGGTTTATACAGCAGGGAATGCTTCAGAGTATTGAAGACCGCAAACGGATGAGATCTGCTCCCCGATTTGTTCCTGCCGGACAAAGTACACAGATGATTGTTGGAGCCACCAGTGAAACGGATAAGGATATTCTCCGTCTGTCGTCGCTTTTGTACAAACGGCCAAGTATGCGGCGTGTGTATTATTCGGGATTTATACCTGTCAATAGTTACGATAAACGGCTTCCTGTATTGACGAGTGCTCCTTTGGTGAGGGAGAATCGTCTGTATCAGGCCGATTGGCTGATGCGGTTTTATGAATTTAGGGCTGATGAGATTGTTGATGACCGTTTTCCTAATCTTGATCTTGAAATTGACCCGAAGCTGGCATGGGCATTACGGCATCCCGAAATGTTTCCTGTAGATATTAATCGTGCCGACTATTCGATGATTCTGCGTGTGCCGGGCATAGGGGTTAAATCCGCAAAATTGATTGTTACATCACGCAAATACGGAAGGTTGAATTCATCACAACTCAAAAAGATGGGAATAGTAATGAAAAAGGCTCAATACTTTATCACTTGCAACGAGTTGCCGATATATACGGTGAATGAGGCCACACCCGATTATATTCGAAAAATATTGACTGAGCCTAAAAAACGAAAAGGGGAGGATGACCGTCAGATGAAGATCATTTTTCCCGAATAAGTAAAAATCAATGCTTGTATTCTTTTACGATAAAACATTTGAGGGATTGCTGACTGCCGTATTCGATGCGTATAGCCGCAAGACTTTTCCTGATCAGTTATTGGGAGAAGGAGACATTCCCCCGTTGTTTATGGAAGACAGTTATACGGTATTGACTCAGGAGGATAAGTCGATAAGGGTATGGACAGCCCTCGAAAAGAAATTATCGAAACAGGCTTGCAATATGATTACTTATGCATGGCTGTCGGAAGAGGAAGGCTGCGATGACTTGTTGTTCCGCTACATGCGTAAAACAATAGACAGTAGGGTTTCCATTGAAACTAATTTTGGAGATAAAGATGTGTTGGAGTTACATCAGATTGCCCGTAAGGTGAGTCACGAAGGTCATTATCTTGAGATGTTTGTTCGTTTTCAGAAGGCTGCCGACGATATATTCTTTGCTCCCGTTGCTCCTGTTTATAATGCGCTGCCTATTGTGATCAACCATTTTTCGGATCGTTTTTCCGATCAGAAGTGGGTTATATACGATACAAAGCGCAGATACGGGTATTTCTATGACTTGCATACTGCGTCTGAAATAATACTCGAAGATGATAATCATCTGCTGAGCGGAAAACTTGACGAGAGCCTTATGGCTGAGGATGAGAAACTCTTTCAGGAACTATGGAAGGGTTATTTTAAAGCAATGACCATCAAAGAACGGATCAACCTGAGATTGCAGCGACAGCATATGCCGAAACGTTTCTGGAAATATTTGACGGAGAAACAATGATTAGTAACATCAGTTAAAAAATAATATATTATGTATTCAAAATTAAGCTTTGTTCTTTTATTCTTACTGATCTTGCAAGATGCGAATGCACAAACTCATGCAAATATTGATAGTGTTTTCGTGAAAAAATTTCAGTATTCAATGATTTCGAGAGGAGATAATTATCCCGACTTTTCTTCGAGGAAAGATAGTATGGATTATTTTCTGTTTTGCCTACACCAGAACATTCCGCTAGTAGCTTTTATGGAGAAAACCAATTTTAGTAAAGAAAAAGTGAATGAGATTACATCTTTTTTAGAGTCGAAAGATTGGCTTCATAAAATCGGGGATGTGTATAAACCTTCTATTTTTATTGCAAATAATAGGGATGGAGATTCTCTTTTTAAGTATGCTGCTCCTATTTCAGAAGATATTACAAGCAAGATAATTAGTAATTTGCCGAAGATTAAAGATTTGTTTGAAACAACTAATATTGCTAAAACAGATAGTTTTGATACATGGTCTTTTTTTATACTGAGTGATGTCTTATTAGACAGTTGGCAGATTGATAATGTGGAGAAGAACTTTCTTAAAAGACAAAACAGACCGATGAGACATGGTAAATACTATTTTCAGGAGATAGTTGAATGGAATAATCAAGAACGTGAAGCCTTCGGTATTTACGGAAATATGATGATACAGACCAAAGATGAAAAGACTTTTTCTATTTATGGAAATAATAGAGGACAAAAACTGTCAAGAGATCTTTTTGAGCATAAAGTATCAATGTCGGATAATATTATATTAGAGAAGATCGCAGATTCTTTTCTCCCCGATTTGTTAGCTGTATTGGAAAATTATCGGGCTTATAGCGAGCAAACATACGAAAAGCTTGGATACTCTAAAGAGATTAGCTATGACGAGTTCTTTATTTGGTGGTACCACTTTATTTATACTCAAACGACTAATGAACTATTTGAAAAGGGTTATCTGAGTGTGCCCCACAGTGGAAATTTCTACTATGAGATGCTTCCTTCATAAGTGTCTGGTCTTTCTTTCGGTAAAGCTTAGAAGTTCTGATTATTGATATATTGAATCGCTTTTCTATATACTTTATCTATATTTGACCCGTCAACTCAAACTATGTTATGAAAAAGAAGAGGAAGAATAAATTAGCTACCATATTTGTAGTGCTTGTTATCGTACTTGCGGCTGCATTCGTATTCAGAGGAACCCTTTACAGAGGAGCCACCGGTTATAAAGAAGACGGGGGAAGGAAGAATTATAAAGTGAAGGATAAGAATCTGGCTGTGTTTATCGAAAACAATATTGATAACCCGGCTGATGATATAGAATCTATCATCGATCTGTCGCTCAAAATTACGGGGCGAGCTCTAGATTATTCGACCGAAGCGACCGAGAATGACCCGAATAAGACTGTCTTACTTCGTCGTGCAAGTAATGCCGGATATGCTGCATTTACGGCATCTGCGGGAAATTACCTTATCGATAAGTATAAACTGTCAAAAATATGGGAGGCACAACCGGTAAAAGGTAAGCTTTTTGTATTTGGACAGGATATGCAGAAGAGAACAAAGAACAAGTCGTTTAAAGATTACGATTTTGTTATATTCCGCAATAAGATCACTAAACGAGAGATATGTGTTGATCCTGCTGCCTATGATAAATTTGGAATTAAACGTATCTCCAAGTATTGAGTGCTGAAATATCATATAGCGATAAAATAAAGGAGCATGCCCTCAGTCTCGGATTTGATGCATGCGGAGTCTGTCGTGCCGAACCAATCGGAAATGAAGAAAAAGTCCGTCTGGAAAGGTGGATAGCGGATGGATATCAGGCTGATATGGATTATCTGGCACGTAATACCGAAAAGAGGATCGATCCGACAAAACTTGTAGAAGGAGCCCGTTCGATAATCAGTCTTGCTCTCAATTATTATCCACAAGAACGTCAAGCGGAAGATGCTCCGCAGTTTGCCTTTTATGCTTATGGTAAGGATTACCATGAAGTAATGAAGGAAAAACTCAATCAGTTATTCGACTTTATTAAAACGTTGGTTCCTGATGTTCAGGGTAGGGTATTTTCAGACACAGCACCTGTGATGGAACGGTATTGGGCAGTAAAGGCCGGACTAGGGTTTATCGGTAAGAATACACTACTAATTATCCCGAAAAAAGGATCGTATTTCTTTCTCGGAGAGATTATGATAGATCGGGAACTCGATTATGACAGTCCTTTAAGTCTTTCGTGCGGAAAATGCACAAGGTGTCTTGATGCTTGTCCTACTAATGCGCTTGAAAAACCTCATTTGTTGAATGCTAATAAGTGTATATCGTATCAGACTATTGAGAATAAAGGAGAGATTGCAGAGAGTATTAAGCCGTTGTTGAATAACAGAATGTACGGATGTGACATCTGTCAGCTGGTATGTCCTTGGAACAGATATGCTAGACCTCACACCACAGAAGAATTTAATCCGAAAGCCGAATTTTTGTCTCTGGATTATGATTCGATGGCTAACATGCAGGTCGAAGATTACCAACGGATATTTAAAGGGTCAGCTGTAAAACGTGCAAAATACAGCGGACTTATGCGAAATATAAAAGCATTGGCGGACAATAAGAAATTGTAGTGCAGAATGCTGTCTTAGATGTAATATTCCGAAACATCTACAATTCCTGCCCGCATAGCGTATTTGGTGGCTTCGTGAACGTTGTTGACTTCCAATTTGCGGAAGATGTTTTTGCGGTGGGTTATTACAGTATGGAAACTGAGATTGCGGTCTGCCGCTATTTCTTTGGTCGTTTTGCCTAAGGCTATTTCTTTTAATATCTCTTTCTCTGTTGCAGTAAGATGGTTGTCGGACAGATCACTTAGAGATCGGGTTAATGTTTTGATATGATTGTCGACCCGTTTGCAGAAAAACTGATCACCTAATGAGGTTGAGATAATAGCGTCCTTTATTTCGTCTAATGTATTCGATTTAAGGGCAATGCTGAAAGGTAAGCTGTAAGTGACCATTTCTCGCAGAAAAGTATCGCTCAGCTCATCCGAAAAGAGCAGCCATGTAACGAGAGGGTATCTTTCGTGCAGAATCTGGAGCTCATTGATGGAGGCGAAGTCTGATAGTGTATAATCTAAAATGACCATACAGCCGTTGTTCTCCGAAAGCATATTGAGTAATTGAGGTTTATTTGAGGCGTCAAGTACAACTCCAATTTCTTTAATCTGGCTTACGAGCGATTTTAATCCCTGTCGGGTTATATCCTGGGCATCGGCTATAATTAAGTCTTTCATTTTTTTATCGGAATAAGGATTCAAACCTTTTGCATATCAATTATCAACACGTTAAGTGTTTTCTATTACTAAATTACAAATCTAATAAAATTTAAATAGACTTATTCGTGTTTTTGCCAATTAAGGTTTCAGACCTATTTATTGCCTGGGGAGCAAATTGTATTTAAGATGCTAATGTGATATGCGTTTTGACAGTTGGAGGCTATTGATCTTTGCTGGAGTTTTATCTGTATTCTGTGTGTTAGAGCGTTTTTTTCAGAAGTAAGCGAAATTATTACTTGTATTTTATCTATATAGAAAGGCGATGAGGCAATATTGAAATAGCAGATATTTTAATAAAATCATGTTGAATCTCGAAAGGAAAAAGAACTGATATAAGATGAGAAGTAGAAAAAATATTTCTTGTGAAATATGATTGTTTTCTCATCTTTTTCTAATTGTGAATTTTGATTTTTTTAGCCCTAAAATATTCTATAAAACATGTTTTTTTTAGTGTAACTGTTTGTTTTATTGTTAATTGTATGGCGATAATACAGAAAAGACCTTAAAAATAGTTAAGTATGTGAACTGTTCAAAAACATGTTTCTTTGACAATTTGATTATGTTTTTATAAATCAAACGTTTAGCGATGTGTCAAATTTTGAGACATTGTTAAATACATGAAAACAACCACATTTACACTTGTTATTAACAAAATAATTGTGTTATCTTTGAATATTTCACATCTCAGAGAGAAACAGTATTTTTTATAAACGTAGTATCACTTTATGGAGAAGACCCTTGTTATATTAAAGCCTTCTGCGATGCAGAGAGGACTGATAGGAGAAGTAACCTCACGGTTCGAGCGCAAAGGTTTAATACTGGCAGGGACGAAGATGATACAGCTGGACGATGCGATTCTGAATGAACATTATGCGCATCTGAAGGATAAACCGTTTTTCCAAAGAGTAAAAAATTCCATGATGGCATCGCCGGTTATAGTACAATGCTGGGAAGGTATTGATGCTGTATCGGTAGTAAGGGCTCTGGTTGGAAAAACAAATGGACGGGAAGCAGCAGCAGGCACTATCAGGGGAGATTACTCAATCTCTTTCCAGGAAAATATTGTGCATGCATCCGATTCGGTCGAAGCGGCAGAAGTTGAGCTTTCCAGATTCTTTGAAGAAAATGAAATCTTTGCATATAAGAAGGCTGTATTATCATTCTTATATTCAAATGATGAAGTATAATTCAGTATATAATCAAAAAGTTATTTAACGTGAGTTTGAAAACAATCAAAGTCTGTACTTTAGCTACAATGCTATTTATCCCTTTGTGCTCTTTTGCGCAGACCAAAGAACACAAAGACGATGCAGCAAGAGTGGAGCTAAACTACAAACAAAGGCACAGCAAACCGTCGAATGACCTCTACGCAGACGGTATAAAAATTAAGCGAGATTTATCACTAATCAAAGAGGCGCAAGAAGAACGTATTATGGATGCAGATGAAATCCCATCTGATGACCTATACGGCAGTATCTGGAATAACCGTTATGTGAATATATACGGTTCATTAGACGACATCCCCTCGACGTACACAGTCGACCTTTCAAACTTCACAATGCCCACAATGGGTTATACCACTTCAAATTACGGACACAGAGGCAGAAGAATGCACCATGGAATTGACCTGAAAGTTCAGATCGGCGATACAATCTATGCTGCTTTCGACGGAAAGATACGTGTTTGTGAGTACGAAAGAAGAGGATATGGTAATTATGTCGTAATCCGTCATCCAAATGGATTGGAAACCGTTTACGGTCACCTTTCGAAATTTTTGGTTTCGGATAATGATGTCGTTAAATCGGGAGATCCTATTGCTTTGGGTGGTAACACAGGGCGTTCAACCGGATCGCATCTTCACTTCGAACTGCGTTTCTTAGGTCGTTCTATTGATCCGATAGATGTGATAGACTTTGAAAATAAAACTTGCCATAAGGATAAGTATCTGGTTGTTACAAATGCGTTGGGAAGACCCGGACGTAACTTCAAAGCAGCGAATACAAGCCGTTCCTCTGCGAACAGCACAAACAAATACGCAACAGGAACAGTTTCGTATTATCGGATAAAGAAAGGAGATACACTTGGTAAGATTGCCAGACAGCATGGTTTATCTATCAGTAAGTTGTGTTCTCTGAATAATATGTCAAAAACAGAGACTCTTCGTTTAGGCAAAACATTGCGCGTTTCGTGATACATCGAAAATACTAACATACAGAAAAGCATAGGGTTTTCCTTATGCTTTTTGTTTTTTTTCATACCTTTGCATAGAAAGAAAGGTCTCTGGACTTTTGTTAGACTGGTCAAACATAATGACAGCAGATAGTTGCTATTTTGAATAGAGTATCAAATGCTTTCTGCTTATTAAGACATGGTTTCAATTAATTTATCTATATAGAAAAGATGCCAAATACCGAACAACAATTTGAACACATTATCTCGATATGCAGGGACTTATTCAAAAAGAAACTGACTGATTACGGAGCATCGTGGAGAATACTTCGCCCGCAATCGGTAACTGACCAGATTCTTATAAAAGCAAAAAGAATCAGGAGTATCGAAGAAAAAGGTGTGACTAAAGTAGATGAAGGTATTGCTTCCGAATTTATAGGTATTGTAAATTATGGAATTGTAGCATTGATCCAACTCGAATTAGGGCATAACGATGGGATTGATATCACAACCGATCGGGCAATGGAGTTGTATGATAAGCATATGTTGCAGACTAAAAATCTGATGTTTGCTAAAAATCATGATTATGGAGAGGCTTGGAGAAGTATGCGTATCAGCTCGTATACTGATCTTATCTTGGTGAAGTTGTTCAGAACAAAACAAATAGAGAATAACGAAGGACAAACTATTGTGTCTGAAGGTGTAGATGCCAATTATATGGATATGATTAATTATTCGATATTTGGGCTTATCAAACTAAATTATCCGGAAGACGAAGAATAATTATTCGATATTTTGCAGATATTGATGGGTAAGACTAAATCACTTATAGAGAAAATTTTAGTAGAGATAGCTCGGGTTTTGCTTGGGGCTACCTTTATATTTTCGGGTTTTGTCAAGTCGATAGATCCTTTGGGTACAGCCTATAAAGTACAGGATTATCTTACTTCATTCGGCTTTTCGGATCTGTTGTACTTATCGTTACCCATATCTATTATTTTGTGTGCAGGCGAATTGTGTCTCGGCATATTTATGCTCTTTGGACTCTATCGCAAATGGACATCACGTCTGTTGTTTCTCGTGATGCTTTTTATGACCCCTTTGACTTTGTATCTGGCAATAGCTAATCCTGTAAAAGATTGCGGCTGTTTTGGAGATGCCCTGATTATTACCAATTGGGAAACATTTTTCAAGAATATTGTTTTGATGGCATGTTCTGTAGCCACTCTTTTGTGGTATGAAAGAATTACTAATCTATTTACCGGCAAATTCTATTGGCTTGTATCATTGTATATTATTATTTGCGGAATCGTTTTTTGTATATACAATACAAGCAATGAGCCGATGATCGATTTTCGTCCCTATAAGATCGGAGCGGATATTCCTAAGCTGATGACTGTGGAAGGAGATAAAGCTCCTGTTTATGAGAATACTTTTATCTATGAAAAAGACGGGGTGAAGAAAGAATTCACAGAAGATAATTATCCGTGGGAGGATTCTACCTGGGTGTTTGTAGATCGTTATAATAAAGTCATAAAAGAAGGAGAAGAACCTGTTATTCATGATTTTTCGATAAACAGGCTTTATCTGAATAGGCAGAAGACAAAGATAGAAGCCGAAGAAGATATAACCAACGAGGTATTGACCGATACAAATTATACCTTTCTGATGATTGCGTATTCTTTGCCTGAAATGAGAATTAATAATCTGGGTAATTTTGAAGATGTCAATAATTATGCGAAAGATTACGGTTATAAATTCTATTGTCTGACATCATCTCCACGTGATACTATTCTAAGCCAGGAAAATAAGAATATTACCAATTTTGATTATTGCCTGACTGATGAACGTACGCTCAAAACGATAACGAGATCAAATCCGGGACTTTTATTAATAAAGAATGGAGTTATCATAAACAAATGGGGAGATAAAGATGTGCCCGAAGAAAGAATGCTGAACAAACCGATTGAAAAATTGTCAGTAGGTCATCCCGAAAAAGATAATTTTCCTAATACCCGGGATATAACAAAAATAATCCTCTTGTTCTTTGTACCTTTGGTTATAGTTAAGATTCTGGATGCGTTATTGTACCATAGGAAAAGTGTAGCTCCTACAGAGATAAAGGAGCCGGAGGAAAATAAGAATTGAGAATATTGTTAAATTTTTTATATTATATAATATCATACCATTATGAGAAAGAATATCGTTGCCGGAAACTGGAAGATGAATAAAACTCTTCAAGAAGGTTTAGCTTTAGTAGATGCACTTAAAGTAGCTCTAGCTGATAGAGATAAAGTAAATTGCGATGTGGTACTAGGTACTCCGTTTATACATTTGGTTAATGCAGTAGCTTCTATCGGTGATAAAAAAATCGGTGTTGCAGCTCAAAACTGTGCAGATAAAGTATCTGGAGCTTATACCGGAGAAGTTTCGGCTGCAATGATAGCATCAACAGGTGCTAAATATGTGATTCTTGGTCACTCAGAACGTCGTACTTATTATGGAGAAACAGATGCTACTCTCAAAGAAAAAGTAGTTTTGGCTTTGGCTAACGGACTTACTCCTATCTTCTGTATAGGTGAAGTATTGGAAGAAAGAGAATCTAACAAACAAGAAGTTGTTGTAAAATCTCAAATCGAGAATGCTTTGTTTGCGCTATCTGCCGAAGATTTTTCTAAGATCGTATTAGCTTATGAGCCTGTTTGGGCTATCGGTACAGGTAAAACTGCAACTTCTGCTCAGGCTCAGGAAATGCATGCATTTATCCGTAAAACTATCGTTGATAAATATGGTAAAGAAGTGGCTGACGGTATCTCTATCCTTTACGGAGGTAGCTGTAATGCATCAAATGCAAAAGAATTGTTTGCAAATCCTGATGTAGACGGTGGTCTTATCGGTGGAGCTTCTCTTGAAGTTGATAAATTTATGCCTATTATCGACGCATTCTAAGAAATAATATGAGTAATACGGAGTTGGAGTATACTCTCTCTCCGTATTATCTTTAGATAAGATAGCAGAATCTATTATTTAGCAAAAACAGGTCTGTCGACCTTAGTAAATTATGAATAAACTTACTTGCATATTTTTTATATTGTTAAGCTGCAGCCTTTCGGTTATAGCGCAGAATAAGTCTATTACAGATGATTTGAATACAACTAAAGCAGGACAGGGTAAAGTTGTTATTTATCAGGATGATGCTATAAAAAACATGGTGGGTTCTACAGTCAGAACCAGTGCTTCGACATCAGGAACGACTGATGTCGAGTCTCAGTTATCGGTAGTTTCGGATAATAACTCTACCAAAACTTTTGTAAAGGCAAAAGGTTATCGTATTCAGGTATATAGCGGGAGTGATCAGAAACGCTCTAAAAATGAAGCTCAGTATCGTAAGGATGCTGTGCAATCTGCATATCCTAATATGGATGCGACTATATCATATGCATCTCCGGTATGGAGAGTGAGAGTCGGTAATTTTAAAACACATGAACAAGCTCAGCAGGCTTTGTCGGAAATGAAGGATAAATTGCCTTCATTCGGACGAGAAATGCGAATTGTGGAAGATGTAATAAAAGTAGCCGTAGACTAAGCAAGTCTGAGTCCTTAAACGTGTAATAAACAGCCGTTTCAGATATTCTGATCCGGTATAATTATAAGAAAAAGAAATGCCGTCAACAGATAGCAAAGATCAGAAGACATCGATATTAGCAGAAAACTATAAGGGTATTATCAGCCTGTTGGGAGAAAATGTAAGCAGAGAAGGTTTATTGGATACTCCGGAGCGTGTAGCCAAGGCCATGCAGTTTCTTACAAGCGGATATACTGAAGACCCTCAGGAGGTGCTTCGTAAGGCTCTTTTCAAAGAAGATTATAAACAAATGGTTATAGTGAAAGATATAGACTTCTATTCACTCTGCGAACATCATATGCTGCCTTTTTGGGGTAAAGCACATGTCGCATATATTCCTAATGGATATATAACCGGATTAAGCAAAATACCGCGTATTGTTGATATATTTTCAAGACGTTTACAGGTGCAGGAAAGATTAACTACGCAAATAAAAGATTGTCTTCAGGAAACCCTGAATCCTTTGGGGGTAATGGTGGTGATAGAAGCTCAGCATATGTGTATGCAAATGCGTGGGGTACAGAAACAAAATTCAACTACTACGACTTCGGACTTTACCGGAGCATTTAATCAGGCAAAAACCCGTGAGGAGTTCATCAATCTTATCAAATAGTCTGTTTTATATTGAGGAGTAAAATTCGAGAATTGCTTTAGAGAAGGACTTCCATGAGAGTCTTTGTTTTTCGAGGATTATATTCTTTGTATATATTGCTTTATTAGCAGCCTCTTCTTCGAAATATTGAACGATTGAGTTTGCTAATTCCTCCGGTGTCGCGTTGTTTACAACCATGCCTGTAGATCCCTTTCTGACTGTCTCTCCTAATGCGCCTACATTCGTTACGATAAGAGGTGTTTCCATCTGGTAAGCGACAGCTACTACGCCGCTTTGTGTTGCATCTCTGTATGGGAGAACAAGTACGTCTGATGCTGAAAATAAGGTCGAAACCATTTCATCCGGAATATACTCTTCAAGTACTTTGATGTTAGTCTTATTGTGAAGGGTATCTATAATATCCTGATACTTTTTGAAGTCTCCATAGCATTCGCCTGCAATGATAAGCTGATATTGATCATTTAACAGATTCATTGCTTTCAGCAGGATATCCAACCCTTTATATTCTCGGATCAAACCGAAAAACAAGAGTGTCTTTTTGGTACTATCCGTTCCAAGTTTTAAAGCTGCTTCATTTTTGCTTGTCTTAAGGCTGTAGTGGTCATATATCGGATGAGGGCTTACAAGTATCGGTTTGTTCTGGATAATAGCCTTCAGATCGTCTCTAACCGGATCGCTTAGAGCAATAAATCCATCGCATGCAGAAAAGAAGTATTTTGCTAATGGTTTATCAAAGAAACGCTTTTCATGAGGTATTGCATTGTGGATCAATCCTGTAATTTTAGTCTTTTTGTTGATAAGACGGCAAACGCTGCCCAGAGCCGGAGACAGAAAAGACATCCAGTATGGAACAATCAGTATATCCGGTTTAAAGCGGTTTATCTGCGAAGCTGTCTTATAATAAGATAACGGGTTGATGCTGTTGAGTGCTCTTTCGGAATGTATGATCTGAGCGGAATCACCTTCAGTTATATATTGTGTTTTTCCCGGAAAGAGAAAGGACGGATAAAGCATGGAAAAGTTAAAGGCTTGCACTTCATGATCAATCTTTAACTCTTCATACAATCGGCCGCTGAATTGAGCCATCCCTCCTCTGTAAGGGTAGAAAGGTGATAATATTCCTATTTTCATTGTTCTATCTCATTCAAGCCATGTTCATGTAAAACATTCATGACTCTTTTCAAAACTTCGTTTTCCGGTATCTCATTCAGACAGGCAAGATCATTTCTGAAACATGGTTTATCGCCAAAGACAGAGCAAGGACGGCATTCCAATTCTGTTTGAATGGCATTTTTTATATCCTGCTTAAATCCATAGAAGCCTAAGCTTGGGTGTGTGGCTCCCCAAATAGAAACAACCGGAGTTTCTACCAACGAGGCAAGGTGCATGTTTGCAGAATCCATAGAGATCATTATATCCAGATAAGAGATAAGCAATAGCTCATTAATCAGGTTTATTTTACCCGAAGCACATATTACATTCTCGTATTTGTTTTCCCAGCTATCAAGGATTTCTCGTTCTTGAGTTCCCGATCCGAATAAGAATATTTTTATAGGGGATTTTTCGTTTAAACTCTTTACTACATTCTCCATTTTATCTAGAGGATATACCTTTTCAGCATGTTTTGCGAATGGAGCAATTCCAATCCAGGTACAGTCTTTCTCTGTAACTATTGCCCGGAGGGGATATAACGATCTTTCTTTAAACTCAAAGAAGTTTTTGAAAACCATTTCTGATGGAAATCCGATTTTATCGAAAACCTCCATATATCTTTCGTAAGTTGGCTTCAGAGGCGGATATAGTTCTTTCGATGCAATCATCTGCTTCTTTTCGCTTCTGCCCTTTTCTATGTGCGCCGTTTTCTTAAAGAGCATAGACATACAGCCTCTTATCAGCTTGGTACGAAGCACATCATGCACATCTGCTACATGTGAATAATTGTATTTGATCACACTGATCAAAAGCTTGAATGTACCCAATAATCCCTTATGACGTTTAGACGGATCAAATGTTACAGCGTTAATATTGAATCCTAGGTTTTCAAACAGTGGAGCAAACGACTTTCTGGTCAGTACAATGAAGCGATCCTGTGGATAGCGAGCTGCCACAGAGAATACTACAGGTACTAACATAGCCACGTCTCCAAATGAAGATAACCTGGTTATTAAAATTCTAGCCATTGTTGTTGTTTGTTTTCGTGTATTTTTTTTGGCCGATTTTCAAGTTAGACAAAGGTTGAAAAAACTACTTCTTTTTCTCGTATAGAACAGGATTTAAGTCAGGATCATTATACATTTTCATTTGTTTATAAACCTTCATGTATTTTCTTCCGGCTCCTATATCTTCCAATAAATCGCTTATAGCCGAGGATAAGTCTTTTCGTTGTTCCAGAAGAATGTTCAACTTGTTCTGGCATTGTTCTTTATGTGAAGCATCAGCATCTTCACGAGTAGCTTCCTGATGCATGTGATAAATCTTAAGGGCGAGGATAGACAGGCGGTCTATAGCCCAAGCCGGACTCTCTGTGTTTATTTTAGCATTAGGACTTGGTTTGACATCTTTGTACTTATCAAGAAAATAGCTGTCGATTAATTCTACCAAATCTGTCCTGTCCTGATTCGATTTGTCGATTCTTCTTTTAATACATAAAGCTTTCACAGGATCTATATTCGGATCACGAATGATATCTTCCAGATGCCATTGTACGGTGTCAATCCAGTTTTTAAGGTATAGATAGTATTCTATAGTTTTTAGCTCGAAAGGATTAGATAATGCTGTATCTACATCATCTGTTTTGTGATAATCCTCAATTACTCTATCAAAGATGGAATTACTTAAGTCTGTAAATTTCATAAATCTATTTTACTGTATTAATAAACAAAGAGATATAATCACTCATATACACGATTCTCACCTTGCAAACAAGTAATAACATCTCCCTCATTAATATATAATGTTGACAAATATAATTAAAAGCTTTTCAAGAACCTATTTATTCGCCCAGTTTTCGCGATCGAGATTTCTATAGTTAATAGCTTCAGCCAGATGGTTGGGTTTAATATCCGGAGATCCGTCCAGATCCGCTATCGTTCGAGATACCTTGAGTATGCGGTCGTAAGCTCTGGCCGACAAGTTAAACATATCCATTGCTTGTTTCAGAAGCGAAAGCCCTGTTTCGTCAGGAGTTGCATACTTGCGCATCAGCTTAGAGGTCATCTGGGCATTACAATGCGTCTTTTCTTCATCTTTAAATCTTTCTGCTTGTATTTCTCTTGCTTTAATGACTCGTTTACGTATAGACTCGCTGTTCTCGGATGTCCCGGCACTTGATATTTTATCAAAGGGAACCGGTACTATCTCTATCTGAATATCAATTCGATCGAGTAATGGCCCTGATATCTTGTTCAGGTACTTCTGCACCATCCCTTGTGAACAAACACATGGTTTTTCGGGGTGGTTGTAGTATCCGCATGGACAAGGGTTCATAGATGATATCAGCATAAAACTTGCCGGATATTCAACCGAGAACTTTGCCCGTGATATACAGATATTACGGTCTTCGAGTGGTTGTCTTAATACTTCGAGTACACTTTTGTTAAATTCGGGCAATTCATCCAGAAAAAGAACTCCGTTGTGAGCCAGACTGATCTCTCCGGGTTGAGGGTAAACTCCTCCTCCAACCATTGCCACATCTGATATAGTGTGGTGTGGAGATCTGAATGGACGTACCGACATTAATGAGGTGTCAGTGTTCATCCGACCTGCAACACTGTGTATTTTTGTTGTTTCGAGGGCTTCCTGTAAAGAAAAGGGAGGTAATATGGTCGGTATACGTTTTGCCATCATTGATTTCCCTGCTCCGGGAGGTCCTATCATTATGATATTATGACCACCGGCAGCAGCAACTTCTATTGCCCTTTTGACATTTTCCTGTCCTTTTACATCTGAAAAATCAAATTCAAAATCGAATTGTTTCTTCAAAAATTCTTCCCGTGTATTGATCTCCGTTCTTTGAAGAGATCCTTTTCCGTTAAAGAAGTCTACTACTTCTGTCAGCTTTTCGACACCATATACATTCAGATTGTTAACGACGGCAGCCTCTTTGGCATTTTTCAAGGGAACTATTAATCCCTTAAATCCTAATTCCCTGGCTTTTATAGCGATTGGCAGAACTCCTTTTACCGGAAGGATTGTTCCGTCTAGAGATAATTCACCCATTAACATATAATTTTCAAGGTCATCAGATTCCAGGCTGTCTGAGGCCGCCATTATGCCGATTGCTAAAGGCAGGTCATAAGAAGAACCTTCTTTCTTGATGTCAGCCGGGGACATGTTTATGATGACTTGTTGTCGTGGAAACTTGTAGCCATTGACCTGTAATGCAGATATGATACGTTCGTGACTCTCTTTTACAGATGCATCAGGTAACCCAACCAGCATAAATTTTATGCCTTTTGAGCAATTAACTTCTATCGTAATTAGTGTGGCGTCAATCCCTTGTACGGCAGCTCCGAATACTTTTACCAGCATGTTTGCGTAGAATAAATGTTGTTCAGAGACAAATATAAAGGAAATATAGGACTTTAGCGAGTCTTATCTACTGCTTTTTCGTCTTTTTTATCCTTGTTTTCGTATCTTGACAGTAGGGAAGTTATGTTTACATCCCTTTCAAGAATGATTCCGTCTGCCGATACCAAAATCATATAGGGTGCAGATGTTACATTGTATTTCTTTACTACTTTGGAACTCCATTTTCTGCCGTCAAGTAAAACAGTCCAGTCTAGAGAATTGGCTATCTCTACGGTTTGAGAATCCGGCGATTTCCCTTCAACATCAATAACTATTGCCAGAAAGCTAACTTTGTCTTTTAACTTTTTCTGAGTCTCTTTCAATTCGTCAAAGTACTTGATGTTCAGCGGAGCTTCTTTTATATCGAAGATCAGTAAAACATCTTTTCCTCTAAAATCTTTCAGGCTTACATCTTTACCTTTCGAACTTATCAACGTGAAGTCCGGAGCTACAGAGCCTACAGCTGATATTCGTACCCTGTCATAATAGTTCTTCAAAGATGTTGTGAGGTAAAAATTGGCAGCATCTCCTTTCAACGAGTTTATATCATTTCCTAATAGTTCCGGTGATATATTGTTGACGGAATAGTCATTCATCAAAACTACACTGGCTATTTTTCCGGGGTTCTTTTCCACATATTCACGAACACATCTGGCAAGCTGAAAGTTTATATTCTTTAGTTCGGCAGGATCCATATTTTGGTGTTTGCTCAGAATACGACATCGAGTCTGAAGAAGATTGAGGTTTTCTGTTTTAAAAGCCATTAGGTCGTCATTAACCTTTCCCCCTTTCAGTTCAGCCAAACCAAAATCCGAAGCGTCTGCTTTCAGGTTAAGATCATATCCGGGTTCCAAAAAGAATGTGATCTGAGCTTTGTCGTCTCCGCAATATAAGTTGACCAAAGTTGGCTCGTTCACGATCCCTTTATAAGTAAATTCACCTCTTTTATTTACCTCGATTGTGTCGATAATAACAGAGTCACCTGATACTTCCCTAACGGCATATAGATTCGAGACTGTCAGGTTTTCAAGTTTTCCCTGAACTTTAAAATTGGTGTTATCCTTTTTTTCGCAAGATGCGAATAAGAGGATAAAGGTACTGATAATAAGTAAAGACCTTAGATTCAGGAGCGACATAACCTTTCTATATTAATATTATTACAGAGACTAGTAAGCAACATAAAGTATTTAATGACATATTCTAAAGCAATAACCTGCTCTTGCTGTCATACTTGCAAAGTCAACAAATAGGTCTGAGACCTTAAAAGTACAAATATTATGCCTAAAAGGCGGATAATACTTGTTTTATTATTTTCAATCTACAAAGATAGAAATTTATCTTAATTAATTATTGCATATTTTTCATCTTTTTAACAATCGTCTTAAGCTAATGTCGTTTAAATATGACGAATAAACATTGGCTGTGAGCTATAAAGTGTATCTTTGTTTATAAAAAAACGTGTAATTATATGAGATTGTTTAAAAGTTTTCTTTTTACTGTCATTTTATCATCTTCATTTTCAGCAATGGCGCAAAATAGTCTGGTTCCGCTTTCTCTCGAAGATCTTATTCCCGGAGGAAGTACGTTTTCAAAGTACAGAGTGCAATTTCCTTCTCAGCTGCAGTGGTGGAATGACTCGCCGGTTCAGGTAAAAGGCGATTCTATTGTTTCTATTCCTGTTATAGATAAAAAAGCTGTTCGGGTAATCACCACAAAAGAGCTGATCAACCAAAGCCTTACGGCAGAGGGAAAAGAAAATTTGAAGTCGTTCCGTTTTGTTGGTTTTCCTTATGCGAATCAATCTGTCGTAATGCTTACCAATGGCAGTGATACTTATTTGTATAATTTCAAAGAAAATAAGGTTGAAGCCACTTATACTTTTCCGAAAGAAACCTCGAATTTCGATTTCACTAAAGAGGGTAGGGCTTTTGCTTATACCAAAGACAATAATCTTTACATCTTAGACTCCGGCTCGAAAGAAACAGCTATAACATCCGACTCGGATAAAGGCATTGTAAATGGGCAATCGGTTCACCGCAACGAATTCGGGATAACCAAAGGAACATTCTGGTCTCCATCGGGAAATCTGCTTGCTTTTTACAGAATGGACGAAACCATGGTAACTGATTATCCTCTAGTCGATATATCTGCACGGGTTGCCGAATTGAAAGACATAAAATACCCGATGGCAGGGATGAAAAGTCATCAAGTGACTATCGGTATATTTAACCGTTCGACACAACAGACTGTTTTTCTGAAAACAGGTACTCCTAAAGAAAAATACCTGACAAATATTGCATGGAGTCCCGATGATAAGTACATCTACCTTGCTGAACTAAACAGGGGACAAGATACTTGTAAAGTTGCCAGATATGATGCTAATTCGGGAAAACTTGACGCTACTCTGTTCGTAGAAACTCACCCGAAGTATGTAGAACCGGAGCATCCTGTTTTGTTCTCGAAGAATGATCCGAACAGTTTTATCTGGCAGAGCAAACGAGATGGATACAATCACCTATATCTGTATAATATAAACGGTAAGGTGAAAAAGCAGTTAACCACTGGTGCTTGGGATGTTACCGAAGTTTTAGGCTTTGATGTAGCTGGTGCAAATCTTTATTATGTATCTACCGAAGCGACTCCGCTCGAACGTCATATCTATCAGTTGAATCTAAAAAACGGCAAGAAAGTTCGTCTGTCAAAAGAAGAAGGTGTGCATTCAGGTTTATTGAGTGAATCGGGCAAATACATTATCGACCGTTATACTTCTCAATATAATGCAGGCAAAGCTGATATTACAGATACAAAAACTGCTAAGACTTATAACATATTCTCGGCTAAAGACCCTTATAAAGGTATAACCTTACCCGAAATCTCACTGGGAGAGTTAAAAGCAAACGATGGAAAAACAAGCTTATATTACAGGCTTATAAAACCGTTGAACTTCGATCCTGATAAGAAATACCCAACCATCATCTATGTGTATGGAGGACCTCATTCTCAGTTGGTAGACAACTCATGGATGGCACAAGCCAGAGGGTGGGATATATACATGGCTGAAAAAGGTTATGTTGTCTTTACGTTGGATAACAGAGGAACTTCTAACAGGGGAATAGACTTCGAGAATATCACTCACCGTCATCTGGGTGTGGTGGAGACCGAAGATCAAATGACTGGTGTAGATTATCTCAAATCATTGCCTTATGTAGACGCTGACCGTATTGGTGTGCATGGTTGGAGCTTCGGCGGGTTTATGACATTGAATCTGATGCTCCGCCATCCTGAGACATTCAAAGTGGGTGTTGCCGGAGGTCCTGTAACAGACTGGAAATACTATGAAATAATGTATGGCGAACGTTATATGGACTCACCTAAAGAAAATCCTGAAGGTTATGCCGGTTCAAGCATGGTCGATAGAGCGGGAGATCTTAAAGGCCGTCTGATGATTATACATGGCGATGAAGATCCGACGGTAGTTATGCAGCACAGTCTCCAATTTCTGAAATCGGCTATTAAAAGCGGAACTCATCCCGACTTTTTCATCTATCCCGGACACGGACATAATATGATTGGTAAAGACAGGGTTCACCTGTATGAGCATATCACTCGTTACTTTGATGATTTCTTAAAGTAAGCTCTGAGCTACCTTATAAAATATAAAGCGGGAAGAAGTTTTATTTCTTCCCGCTTTGTTGTTTTCTGAAAATATATGCCAAGGCAACTATGGCTATCACATTACCTGCGATAATCAGCAGAAAGCTACCCATATCCTCTTTATTGTTGTAATAAGGGAAAATAGCTACCGATATGATGATCAGATAGACAATTGATATCGCCAGAAATAAGGCTGTTTTTGGCATATAGAGTATATAACAGATTATTTCAATTCCGACAGGATAGCTGTCAGATAATGATAGAAACGTTCAACTGTATCGATTTCTACAAATTCATCCGGAGAGTGAGGATTCATAATAGTAGGACCGAACGAAACAATGTCTAAGCCCGGAGTACTGCCTAATATGATACCGCATTCGAGACCGGCATGTACAACCTGTACCTGTGGTTCTCTTCCGAATTGAGAAACGAATAGGGATTTCATTACTTCCAATACTTTCGAATGTGCATTCGGCTGCCATCCCGGATATCCGTTTACGGCTTCCACTTTAGCATCTGCCAAAGAGAATACACTTTCGATCATAGAATCTAAAGCCTCTTTTTTAGATTCCGATGAACTGCGTGTCAGGAATTTGATTTCGACTTTGCCTTCTCCCGATTTTACGGATGCAATGTTGGTCGAAGATTCCACTATACCGGGAAATGATTGGAGCATACTGATAACCCCGTTAGGGCAAGCGACAACTGCATTGATTACATCGTCCTGTATTTCTTCAGGAAGTACAGTTTTAGGTAAATCTACTTTTTCTGCTTTCAGTGTCAGGTTTGTTTCTATCTCTGCAAACTCTTCGCAGTATAAGTCGTTGTAGTCATCAACTAAATCCATCAAAGCCTCTGCATTTTCCGGAAGGACAGTCAATACTGCAAATGCTTCACGAGGAATGGCATTACGCAGCGAACCTCCTTCTACCGATGCCAAACGGGCATCCAATGAGCGTACAGCTTCTTTCAGAAAACGGAACATCAACTTATTGGCATTAGCTCTGCCTAAATGTATTTCACCACCGGAGTGACCGCCTTTCAATCCTTTCAGGCTTACTTTTACGGCAGCATCACCAGCCGGAGCTTCTACGTCTTTATACTGCCACGATACATTTTCGTCTATACCGCCTGCGCAGCCGATACATAATTCACCTTCTTCTTCTGTATCCAGATTGAGGAGAATGCTTCCGGTAAGGAATCCCGGCTCGAGCCCGAATGCTCCTACCATGCCTTCTTCTTCGTCTATGGTGAAAAGACCTTCTATTTTGCCGTGAACAAGGCTGTCGTCTTCCATCACCGCTAATATCGCAGCAGCTCCGATACCGTTATCTGCTCCTAGAGTGGTTGACTTGGCTTTTACGATGTTTCCGTCGATTACGGTTTCGATCGGGTCTTTCAAAAAGTCATGTTGAACGTCCGAGTTTTTTTGCGGAACCATATCCAAATGTGATTGAAGAATCACAGTCGGAGCATTCTCCATTCCTTTCGAAGCCGGTTTGGTAATTAAAACATTGCCGACTTTATCTTGCTTTACATCCAGATTTAATCCTTTTGCAAAGTCTACAACATATTTTTCAACAGCCTTTGTATGTCCTGTGGGACGAGGTATTTGTGTTAACTCATAAAAATGTTTCCAAACATTTTTGGGTTTCAGTTTTAAAATTTCTTTTGACATAATATAATATTACGTTAGTAAGTTCGAGACCTTAATTGGTTTTTTATTACTACAAAAGTAAACAAAAGTAACATAAAGTTATCCTTCTTTCTATTGTATCTTTTTTACTCCTCTGTTCCCTTAACGAGGGTTTAGCTGTGACTCTGAAAGCTCTTCCATGGCTTGAGGGTATTCTCAAAAGGTAACAAAAGTAATCGTATTTTTATCTCTCCTTTCTTCTGAGTCAGATGGATTATAAATAATATAGATAAAATTTGTTTATTCTAAACTTATTATTAGTTTTGCGTCAACAACACTTTAACAAAACATCATTATGTGTATTCGAAATGTCTTATTTTTGCTTGCTTTATTTATTATATCTGTCGGTTGTTCAAAGGACGAAAATGTTACTTCTACAAATATCCCGTTACATAATCCCCAGTTGATTGATTTAGGTCAGATTAAAATTGAAAAAAACTTTAGACTGGAGAGAGAGAATTCTTTTTATTATTGTGGATTTAATGTGAAAACTATAAAAAAGAACGATACAATATATCGCTTGGCGTTGGAACAGGAAAATCGAAAATTAACCTTTAATATAACAACATCGCCCAATGACTTTGATTGTGTGGATGACTCATGTTTTACGGAACATAAGGTATCATTCTATATAGACCATGCATTCCAGAAAGGTCTTTATGATATCGAAATATATATAAATAATGGGCTGAACCAAGACTATAAGTTTCAATATTATATAAATTAACACTCAAAATTATGGAAAAAATTACAAACTACCATTGGTTATTTTTTTTATCACTGGCTATCATGCTTATCCCTTCGTGTTCGAATAATAACGAATTTGGAATAGATGAGAAATTAAATAACCTTTCAAAAGATTCACAAGAATATATAAACTCTGATGCTTTCTTTTCGGATAGTTTATATCAATCTTTAGCTCGTAGTTATCCTGCATTATATTCTTGTGATACAATTGATAATTCTCATTTATGGGTTGATGAGCAAAATTCAAGCTTAAGGTCTTCTTCGTCAGGAACTATAAAAACATATGGGTATGATGAGATAAGAGATGTAAAAACATTTAAGTCATACTTTTCTCAAGGGATAGCTTGGGATTCTCGCATGAACGAATACAAAAATACAGTAGTCCTATGTGATATTAAATTATATGTTAAACAAGTGAGGATACCAAAAGGTACAACATTGGTTCTACCTCCTCCGTCGCTAATGAGCTCTATGAAAAGCATGGGGCGTCAGCCAATTGGTTATTCATTGACAAAACCGATGATAACAGGGTATACATACAAACAATATTCTTCAACTTCGACTGAAGATGTTTATGAGCTGATAACTGAAACAGAAAGTATTGCATATAATATCGAAGGTCGAAGAATATTTAATCCTCCAGTTTATTTACCAGAATCAGCTAAAAATGGTCCTTCTTCATTTGAATTTAAATATCAATATATTAATACAGACTGGGATTAATCTTAGAAAAACGAAACAATGAGAACAAATTTAATATTTATAATATTATTTGGATTATCGTTATATGGCTGTTCCTCAGATTTGGAATATCAGAATAGTGAAAGCCTTATTGGTTATATGATAAACTCAAAAGATGATGTAGATAATCATATCTCAGAAATTAATAATGAAGTAAGAAAAATAGATTCCTCATACTTAACTTTTAAAAGTTCAAGTTTTAACTCTGATCTCAAGAAAATGAGAAATACATCAATAAATACCATTAATGTAGTAAGAGGATATGATAAAAGGGTAGTTTTGAAAAAATATTTATTAACCTTTGGATTTCCCTATGATTCAAGATTAGAAACTAATGTCCCTTATTACACGGAATTATGCCAATATATCAAATATATAGATGTGCCTAAAGGTTATAGTGTAATTATTCCAGGAGGAAATTCTTCTATATTGAGATTATTACCAACTCTTAATATGGGTTATATTCCAGATAGCCAGTTACAAGGTTATGCTTTGCAAACAGTATCTTCTACTCAAAACAAGTTTGCATTAGTGACAAACGTTGAGGAGATTATAAAAAATAATAAGACTAATAAAAAATTATCCCCTATTTTTTATATTCCTCAGGATCTCCAGCCTTCTAAATTTGAATTTAAATATCAGATAGTATCTTTATCCTGGGATTGATAGAATTATCATATGAATTTTTATAATAAATCGACAAGTTGGAAAAGCTTGTCGATTTATTTATATTAGTATATTTGTACCTCTTTTGAAAAAAGTAAAGGCGGTTAAGTAACTGTCTTCCTCTATACGATCTTGATTATGAGTAAGAAATTTAACAGAACGCTGGTCACATCTGCACTTCCTTATGCTAATGGACCTGTGCATATAGGTCACTTGGCAGGAGTATATATTCCTGCAGATATTTATGTCAGATATTTACGTCTTAAGGGCGAAGAAGTATTGTTTATCGGAGGTTCCGACGAACATGGTGTGCCTATAACTATCAGGGCAAAAAAAGAAGGTGTTACTCCTCAGGATATTGTGGATAAATACCATGGCATAATCAAGAAGTCTTTTGAAGAATTTGGTATCACGTTCGATATATATTCACGTACCAGTTCTGAGATACATAAAAAAACAGCATCGGATTTCTTTCTCGAATTATATAATAAGGGAGAGTTCGAAGAAAAAACAAGCGAACAGTACTATGATGAGGAAGCTAAAATGTTCCTCGCTGACCGCTATATTATGGGCGAATGTCCCCACTGTGGTAATCCAAATGCTTATGGAGACCAGTGCGAATCGTGCGGAACATCACTAAGCCCTACCGATTTGAAAAATCCAAGATCAACGATATCAGGTAAAACTCCGGTGATGAGAGAAACTAAACACTGGTATTTACCTCTTGATAAGCACGAAAGCTGGTTGAGACAATGGATATTGGAAGACCATAAAGAGTGGAAAACCAACGTGTATGGTCAATGCAAATCGTGGTTGGATATGGGATTGCAGCCCCGTGCTGTAAGCCGTGACCTCGATTGGGGTGTGCCAATACCGCTGCCGGGAGCCGAAGGTAAGGTTCTTTATGTTTGGTTTGACGCACCTATCGGTTACATCTCCAATACAAAAGAGTTGTTACCCGATAGTTGGGAGAAATGGTGGAAGCATGAGGATACAAAACTCCTTCATTTTATCGGAAAAGATAATATTGTATTCCACTGTATTGTATTTCCTGCCATGCTGAAGGCCGAAGGATCCTATATTCTGCCCGAAAATGTTCCTGCAAATGAATTCCTGAATCTCGAAGGAGATAAAATTTCCACTTCCCGTAATTGGGCTGTATGGTTACACGAATATCTCGAAGATTTTCCCGGACAACAGGATGTCTTACGCTATGTGTTGACAGCCAATGCTCCCGAAACAAAAGATAACGACTTTACATGGAAAGACTTCCAGGCTCGAAACAACAACGAGTTGGTTGCCATCTTTGGCAACTTCGTTAACAGGGCGATGGTGCTTACTCATAAATATTTCGATGGAAAAGTTCCTGCTTGCCACGAATTGACAGATTATGATAAAGATACTCTGGCAGAATTTAAAGATGTAAAAGCAGAAGTTGAAAAACACCTTGATACGTACCGTTTCCGTGATGCTCTTAAAGAGTCAATGAATCTGGCTCGTATCGGTAATAAATATCTTGCGGATACAGAACCTTGGAAAACTGCCAAAACAGATATGACTCGTACTGAGACGATTTTGAATATCTCGTTGCAGATAGCTGCTAATTTGGCCATTGCTTTTGAGCCGTTCCTTCCGTTCAGTACTGCAAAGCTAAAACAGATGCTGAATGTAACAGATTTAGCTTGGACTCAGTTAGGGCAGGTAGATATACTTTCTGTTGGTCATCAATTGAATCATGCGGATCTGTTGTTTGCCAAAATCGAAGATGAAACCATCGAGAAACAAGTGCAAAAATTACTTGATACCAAGAAAGCCAATGAAGCTTCGGAATATAAGGCTGCACCGATTAAACCATCGATACAGTTCCCTGAATTCGAAAAAATAGATATTCGCGTCGGAACGATATTGGAATGCATAAAAGTGCCTAAAGCCGATAAGTTATTGCAATTCCTTATTGATGATGGCATTTCTAAACGAACAATCATTTCCGGTATTGCTCAATGGTATAAACCGGAAGAATTGGTTGGACGTCAGGTTTGTTTCATCGCCAATCTTGAACCTCGCAAATTACGGGGGATAGAATCATGCGGAATGCTTTTATCTGCGGAAAATGCAGACGGAAGTTTATCTCTGATACAACCGTCGGCGTTAATAACTCCCGGTAGTAAAGTGGGCTGATAAAAATCAATTACCGATATAAAGAAACGGAAACTATATTTTTTATAGTTTCCGTTTCTTTTTACCCATATTTAATGATTGCAAACTTTACTGATATCTACGGTAAAACCATCTTTCTGAGACGGCATAAATTTCCCTTTCATTTTCAGGAACTCGATTAACATAGGTATATCCATATCTTCAGCAGAACAAGCATAAAAACGCTGATTTTCACCGAAACGGTCTTTGATGGCTTGGGCCAATGATTCTTCGCTATAGCTATTGCCTTCCATCATATGTAAAACTTCGTGAGCATGTAATTGTTCCATAACCTTATAGTCTTTATCAATTTATGAAACAAAAATATATCATTTGATGGTTAATAACTGTAACATATGATACAATAGAGCAAAAAATAGACCTATATAGCTTGTTTTAACCTTTCGATTGTATCGTTTCCTAATTGGGTTTTTACTTTAATGTGTTCGAGTACAGCTTCTACAAAAGCATTCTTCTCGAATACACCACGTACACGTTCGAAATCAATTTTCTGGTCTCTTTTGTTTCCGTCCAATCCGAAGCTGATACGTGTCGGTAAAGAGAATTCTTTTCTCGCGTCGTCGTATATCATATTATCGAGCGAAACGACAGCTTCCTTCCACTTTTCGACAATCTCTATGATATCTTTTGCCGTAATAGTCTCTAGACTGAGTTCAAAATACTGTTGTATTTTATCCCATGCCCATGTCCATTCCAGTTCGTAATAGTTAGCATGCAGACCTGCAAATACTTGATTTACATCTTCCAATGTGTTCAGTTTTCCGGCTTCTATATCATCAATCAGATCATCTATTTTAGTACTTGGTGCAAGAAGTCCGGCCAAATCCCTCCATTGGAATAATCCGTCTGTCGTCTTCGGATTGAGAGCCTCTCTTATTTCTTCATTATTCCGGCATGGGCAGTCCTTTAAGCGGGAGATAATAGAATTCCCCAGAAATTTAGTAATGGCAATATTATAAAACTTAATACCTCTTTTTAAAGAAGAACCGTTAATACGGCAGCTTTGGTAAGTATAAGCATCCGAACTTTCACCGCAGGTTTCCTGTAGACCTTTCAGTGCATCTATCCCTTGAAACATCTTTTGTACTGTATATGGGCTGAGCAGGTTAAAGTTAAGATGATCCAGCTTATCGGGATCTTTACGTTTATCTCTTTTGGGAAATTTCTGCGCATCACGTATAGTTCCTACACTTCTCAGGTTAATGCCTGGAACAAGTACCGTTTCGTCATTACTTTCGATCAGGTATGAGAAAGGCATTTTTGATGTGTCCGAATTACGGTAGTGACGACCCATTACCAGTGAGAATGCTCCTATTCGGGCCGGCCACAGGATGTATGAATCACTGGTGGTTTTGCCGCCTCGTTCCATTACTCCTTGGTGTATAGGACCCAGTTTATACATGTGGTTACTTTGATTTGAGCCCGATCCCGCATTCATAAAAGAATACATTCCTGAAATCAGCAAAGTCGATTTGTGATGTGTGACCGTATAAGGCCCCGCAAATATAGCGCAAGCTTCGCCGTTCTCACCTTGGCAATTACTGAAGAATAACGAGTCACTGGCCGAATAAGTATGACCCAGTTCACAGGATTGTCCTATAAAACATCTGGCTAGCATAGTTCCGTCTTCAACACGAGAACCGGAAGAAATAATGAAATCTTTCGCCATCACATTGTATCCAATATGTATGGGGTCAAAAGCATTGCTGTTTATACTGCCGTTTTCGAGAATGCGAGCTCCTTCAATAACGGCATTGTCTCCGATTTTAACATTTTTGATTGTACCTGTATTTACAATCTTTACATTGTTACCTATTGTTCCGGTTTCAGAACTTACTTCATCCGTATATCGTTGTACGATTTCCTGCATTTTCTGAACAAGAATTGGACGATGGCGATAAAATGATTGTATATAAGCGAAGTGAGCACTCAATTTGTCATTGATGCCGACTTCACGTCCTCCTGTTTCATTCAGAACCGAAGCCTGTACTCCGTTACCGAATGAAGATTTCCCTTCTACATACATCAGTTCCAGATTCTGTATAATGGTATTGTCTCCGATACGGTAGTTGGCTATATAGTTTTGTATATTTTCTATGAGTACATTATTTCCCAATGAGCAATTGTGTAAGCTTACATTTCTTAGACCCGAATGTCTCTTGATTCCTCCAGGGAAGACAAAATCGGATTCGAAGTAACCGATCCGGATATCCCCCGAAAAATTTACCTGATGAATATAATCGGGAGTGAAATTTTCATGGACGGAAACTGTTTCCCAATTACAGGCAGTGCAAGCCTGATTTTGTAGCTTTTCGATTTCGGGAGTGGTTAGCTTTCTGTATATCATATATATGTTGTTATAACGATGATAGGCTTGTTACTTAACTATCTTATCTGTAACGTAAAAATACTTCAAATATTTTTACGTTCTGCCATTTTTTGTACCTTAGGAGCAATAAAACAACGCAACACTCGACATTATGGAACAAATACTGCACTATGTGTGGAAGCACAAGCTCTTTCAGAAAGATTTGGAAATGACTGACGGAGTCTCCTTTGAGGTGCTTGATACCGGTCAGCATAATACCCATCAGGGACCTGATTTTTTCAATGCAAAGATAAAAGTCAATGGTGAAGTTTGGGTAGGAAATGTAGAGATACATAAATCTTCGGATGACTGGTTTCGGCACGGACACGATAAAGACGTAGTTTATAATTCTGTGATTCTGCATATTGTCGAAAATATTACTTGTGAAGTGACGGATCAGACGGGCAGAATTATTCCACAGTGTGAGATTAAATATCCGAGTCATATACGTGAAAATATCGATTTTTTGTTGAGTGCCGATGTTGCTATTCCTTGTTGCAATTATTTACGCGCTATTCCCTCATTGCATACAGCTTCGTGGCTCAATTCTCTTTTATTGGAACGATTGGAGCGTAAATGTAATGATATATCGTTGTTGTTTCAGCGGTTAGACGGATCGTGGGCAGACGTATTTTATGTGGTGTTGTCCCGATCAATGGGATTTGGGCTTAACTCGGATGCTTTTGAAAGATTAGCTTTGAGCCTTCCTCTTAAATATATACTGAAACAGTCCGACAGCCTTTTACAGATTGAAGCATTATTATTCGGTCAGGCAGGATTATTACAAGACTTGTCCTGCATGGATGATTATACGAGGAAATTGAAACAGGAATACGATTTCCTAAAGAACAAGTATTCTTTGATCCCTTTAAACAGGGATATTTTTCGAAATTTAAGAGTGCGCCCTACAAGCTCTCCGGTCTTAAGGTTGGCTCAATTAGCCGTGTTATTACAAAATATACAGGGAGTTTGCGCTAAAGTACTATCCGCAAAAGATGTTGGTCAGATACGTTTGCTGTTTCATGTCAATGCATCTGAATATTGGCAGACACATTATTTGTTCGGAGAAGAGTCTTCCAGAAAACACAAATACATAGGAGATTCTTCATTGGATGTGATGATTATAAATGCAGTTGTTCCCTTGGGCTTCTCTTATGGCAGGCGCATCAATGACGAATCATATATAGAGAGGGCTATTGGCTTCCTTGAAACAATAAAACCCGAATCGAACTCCATCGTGAAGCAATTTGCTGATTATGGACTTATTAGCAGGAGTGCATACGATACACAGGCTGTCATTCAGTTGAAACGGGAGTATTGCGAGAAACGAAAATGCCTTTATTGCCGAATCGGATATCAGGTGTTATCGGGTAAATAGGTCCTGAGACCTTCAATGCTTTCTTTCGCTAATTGATGCTGATTTAAAAACAAAAAAACTTACTTTTGCAAATCCTTGAACTGTAAGGAGATTCAATTATTAGAAATTAGGAATGGCGGTAGAATGTGTTCCTGAAGAACAATAAAGCATATAGATGAAAGCGAAATCGCTGTTTAGGAGAAAAGATATTAGTAAAGGTGGTCATGGCGATGAAGTCACAGACTATGGATTGAAAAGAGTTTTAGGAGTAAAAGACCTTACCTTGTTTGGTATTGCCGCTATTATAGGTGCGGGAATATTCAGTACTATCGGACGAGCCGCTTTTAACGGAGGGCCTGCAGTATCACTCTTATTTGTGTTTGTGGCCGTGGCTTGTATATTCACAGCCCTTTGTTATGCTCAGTTTGCCTCAATGATATCCACTAGTGGAAGTGCTTATACATACACTTATGCGACATTGGGAGAAGTGTTTGCATGGGCTATAGGATGGGCTCTTATTCTCGAATATGCTGTTTCGAATATGGTGATAGCTATTTCGTGGTCTGGCTATTTTACAACTATGCTGGAAGGATTCGGTGTTCATTGGCCGCATTATTTATCTATCGGTTATCTGTCGGCTTATGAGGCTTTTCAGAAAGTAATGTCAGGAGAATCTCATTTACCTGCCAATGTTTTGCAGGCTGCCGAAACTTACCGTACAGCACCTGAGTTTATGGGGATGAAAGTATTGGTAAATGTTCCGGCCGGGGCAGTAATAGCTGTGTTGAGTGCTTTGGTATTTGTCGGAATCAAAGAATCCCGTTTCGTAAATAATCTTCTGGTCTTCCTTAAAATAGGTATCATACTATTGGTGATAGGAGCAGGATGTTTCTTTGTAAGACCCGAAAACTGGTCGCCTTTTGCGCCTAATGGAGCTCAGGGTATTCTGGGAGGTGTTGCCGCTGTATTCTTTTCTTTTATAGGATTCGATTCTATATCTACAACAGCCGAAGAATGTAAAAACCCGCAACGGGATATGCCCCGTGCCATGCTTTATTGCCTTGGTATTTGTACGGTATTATATATAGCGATCACTCTTGTGTTGACCGGTATGGTCAATTATAAAGAATTGGGTGTAGATGATCCTCTGGCATATGTCTTCCAGAAAGTGGATATGGATTTTATAGCCGGTATTGTTTCTGTCAGTGCTGTTATTGCCATAACCAGTGCTATATTGGTATTTCAGATAGGACAGCCCCGCATCTGGATGACTATGAGCAGGGATGGACTGCTTTGGCCTCGCTTTGGAAAAATTCACCCTAAATACAAAACGCCAACCTTCGCAACTCTTATTGCTGGCATTATAGTTTGTGTTCCTTCGTTGTTTCTTGATATGCAGTTTGTTGTCGACCTGACGAGTGTCGGTACTTTCTTTGCTTTTATTTTGGTTTGTTCCGGAATACTTTATCTAGATTATAAGGGATATAGTAAGAAAGCGAAATTTAAGGTTCCGTATATCAACGGAAAATACATTGTCGGTGTTTTATTCCTTATAACAGCTGTGCTTTTTATTACTAAACTCGATTATAAAGAGATTATCTCCGAAAAACCTTTACTTATTATATTTTGGGCTACTTGGCTGTGCATGTCTTTTGCTGCCTATAAATTCCGCTTTTCGCTATTGCCTACAATCGGGATACTTATCAATCTGTATCTGATGACTGAACTCGGATGGTCAAACTGGTATATGTTCCTGATATGGCTTGCCATAGGTTTGATTATTTATTTTCTTTATGGATATAAAAAGAGTAAATTAGCCCAGATAAATAAATAAACGAATATACAATGATACCATTCTTAGATTTGAAAGAAACCAATATGCCCTATCAATCGGAGATTGAGGAGGCTGTATTGAGTGTTGTTCGTTCGGGGTGGTACATTTTAGGAGATCAGGTCAAATCTTTCGAGAGGGCTTATGCTCAGTATTGTGGTACTGCAAATTGTATTGGAGTAGGAAATGGGTTGGACGCTATTTCTTTGATCCTGAAATCATATAAAGAATTAGGTGTTTTGAAAGATGGGGATGAGGTTCTCGTTCCGGCTAATACATATATTGCTTCCATATTGGCTGTAAGCAGCAGTGGCTTAGTTCCAGTTTTGGTAGAGCCAGACATAAATACCTATAATATCGATCCCGAGAAGATAGGGGATAAGGTTACCTCTAGAACAAAAGCTATCCTTGCTGTTCATCTGTATGGGTTGGTATCCCCAATGAATGAGTTGAAAGAGATTGCCAGAAAGTACAACCTGAAGTTGATAGACGATGCGGCTCAGGCTCATGGAGCAGCTTATTATGAGCAGAAAGTCGGTAGCTTATGTGATGCAACGGCTTTCAGCTTTTATCCTACTAAGAATCTCGGAGCTTTGGGTGATGCGGGTGCTGTAACAACCGATGATTCAGAGTTGGCTGCTATTGTCAGAGCATTGGCAAATTATGGAACGACATCCAAATATATAAATAAGTATAAGGGTGAAAACTCAAGGTTGGATGAAATACAAGCGGCTGTATTAGCTGTTAAGTTGAAATATCTGGATAAAGAGGTGCAAGCGAGACAGAATATAGCATCTTTTTATCTCCGAAATATTCAGAATGAATTAATAGCTTTACCATGGGTTGAACAAATTGAACAACACGCTTTTCATCTTTTTGTGGTACGGTGTCATGAAAGAGATCGGTTGCAGCAATATTTGTCGGATAAAGGTATCCGTACGGAAATACATTATCCGTTGCCGCCACATAAGCAGGAGGCATACAAAGAGTGGAACAGTTTATCATATCCCGTTTCGGAAAAGATAGCGGATCAGATAATTAGCCTGCCTTTACGTATATCGTTGAAAAACGAAGAAGTGATACGCATATGCTCTGCTTTGAATGAGTTTCGATAATGTATAAATCAGCTCTGCCGGCTTTTTAATACAAGAAGTGTATTATCCTCATAAAAAAGGACTAATTTTGACCGGATTTCGAGGGCATAGACTCTTTCGAATTAATTATAGAAGTTAAGAGAGCAGAACAATATACTGCATTTGTGGATGATTATTAAATATTTGCTTTTATTCAGCATGTATGGGAACAAATAAGAAGCATAGAGTTCCATTTGGTCCGATAGGGATTATTATGGCTATCGGGGTAGTGTATGGAGACATTGGTACATCGCCGCTCTATGTGATGAAATCTATACTCGAGGCGTTGCCCGATAATCAGTTATCGAGACCCGATTACATAATCGGAGCCGTATCATGTGTGATATGGACTTTGACTATCCAGACTACGCTTAAGTATGTAATATTGACCCTTAGAGCCGATAATAACGGCGAAGGTGGTATTTTGGCGTTATATGCACTTATCAGGCAAAAATTCCGTTGGGCATATATTATAGCCGCATTAGGTGCTGCAACATTGCTTGCAGATGGTATTATCACTCCTGCCATGACTGTGATTACTTCTATGGAAGGGTTGAATAATATAGTTCCCGAAGTTCCTATTGTTCCTGCTACACTGATTATTGTTATCGGATTATTCCTTATACAGCCATTAGGTACAGGTTCGCTCGGAAAGTATTTTGGAACGATGATGCTTGCATGGTTTATCATGATGGGAATAGTGGGTGCAAGTCATCTGGTTCATGAACTTACCGTATTCAAGGCGTTTAATCCTGTTTATGCTATTAAGTTTTTGGTACATGCTCCTCATACGATGTTTATCCTCGGGGCTGTATTTCTTTGTACAACAGGGGCGGAGGCTTTGTATTCCGATTTAGGGCATTGCGGACTGAAAAATATACGGATATCATGGATCTTTGTAAAATCGATGCTTATTGTCAATTATCTGGGGCAGGCTGCGTGGATTATCGATAACCCGTCCATTGTGCAGCATGGTATCAATCCGTTTTTTGCCATGATGCCTTCGTGGTTCAGCTTTATCGGGGTATTAATGGCTACAGCAGCATCTATAGTTGCCAGTCAGGCATTGATAAGCGGCTCTTACACAGTTATCAGTGAGGCTATCTCTTTGAACTTATGGCCTAATGTAAAGATAAAATACCCGACCAATATAAAAGGGCAGATGTATATCCCCTCTGTAAACTTCACAATGATGATCTTATGTATTATCATTATCCTTATGTTTGAATCCTCGTCACGGTTAGAAGCTGCTTACGGTTTGGCTATCACGCTCAGTATGTTGATGACTACTTTGCTGCTCTTCCTGTATTTCAGGGAAACGAGGAAGCCATTGTGGTTTAGTATTCCCGTATCGGTATTCTTCTTTATTATGGAGTTCAGCTTCTTTGTGGCTAATATGCAGAAGTTTGCCCATGGAGGTTTTGCTTCGATATTGATCGCCGGATTGATATTCTTCATGATGTATTCTTGGTTTAACGGGCGGCGTATCAAAAGGCATTATACAACTTACGATCAGATAAATGACTCATACCTGAACCGGATCAATGAAATAAGCGATGATTCATCCATTCCGAAGAGTGCGACAAACCTTGTTTACATTACCAGTGCTAACAATAAGAATGCCTTGGAGAGTAAGATAACTTATTCGCTATTCAACAAATTTCCGAAACGAGCCGATACATATTGGTTTGTTCGAATAAGGCGTTCCGATAGTCCGTATGAATTTGAGTATGATGTCAAGACTTTTATTCCCGGAAAAGTATTTCGTATCGACCTCCGTATAGGTTTTAAAGTGGGGATACACGCCGACCGTTATGTGAGGCTGATCTGTTATAATATGGAGAAAGAAAATCTGGTGGATCTTGCATCGCGTTATCCTTCGATGCATGGAGCAAGAGGTGATTTTGCTTTCTATGTGGTTGATCGTATATTCCGTAATATCGAATTGAGTGCCGGACAGCAGATAATACTGGCTCTGTATAATCTGGTGAAAAGGCTGAGTACATCAGATACTCAGATGCTCGATCTCGATCCTTCGTTTGCTGTCGTGGAAACTGTACCTCTGGTAAATGTCCATCATACAGACGATATCTTATCGAAACTGCTTCATAAATCCGAAAAAGCAGAGGAAGAATCGGCTGATTAAGGATTCTCTGTCTCATTGGTCTTAAATGATTTTATCTCATGAAACCGGCAGTAATCTCTATTTAGCCAGTTGTCACGATCAGAGGGTATTTCTATCAACTCTTTAAATAATTGGAGCTGAGGCATTTTTTTGTCGGCAACTAATTCCAGATCATGTTTGTTTTGATTTGAACTGATAACTTTCTCTCTCTCGGAGAGTATCGTTGACACCTTATTTAATTCTATAACGGCTTGAGTATATGTTACAAGGTAATAACAAAGCAGACAAGCTGCTATTATAAATTGCGCTAGTATCATTTGTCGGTTTTCTAATTCGATTATCCGTAATAGGGCAATAATCATGAAAACAATAATACCGATCCATACTCTGGTTGGAAATACAGGCGAAAAACTCATTGCACTAAAAGCAATAAGTCCCAAAATAAGAAATAGCAACGATGTAAAAATCTGGCGTTTTTGTTTAGTTGAATTATTGAATGTAGTGTATGTTATAAATAAGAGAACGAAAATACATAAGATAGGAAATATCTTTTCGAAGAATAATTGTACTAGTACTAGTATTTTATCCCAAGAGCCTGAGCCTGGATTAAGATTCCAGCCTACAGAAAGTATTATTTGGTACCTGATATAATTTCCGGGAGCCGCAACCATGAAAATGTATCCGAATAAAGCTCCGATTATTCCCCCTATAGCCCAATATGGAATATTTTGTTTTGAGATTTTGATCCATATTAAGATTGATATGCAGCCTATAATCATTGCTAAAACTGTATTCTCATTTGTCCATCCGGCTATACCTCCATATATAAAAAACAGAATAGCTTTGAGTATATTATTATCTTGTATCTTGTTCTTATTAAAAATCAGTTTGCAATAAGGGTATAAGAACAGTAAGATGAGAAGGGTTCCCCATAGATAGTTAGCGCTCCCTGTTATCCATAAGAAATCTTCACCAAATGCCGGAAGTAAAAACCAGAGTAGTAATTGTATGAGAATAAATAGTAGAGGAGATTCTTTTGTTTCTCCGATTCGTACGATTTTATATATTACAAAGGTGAAAACAATGTAAGCGATGCTATTTATTGTATCTGCGATCCAAGGAGGGATAAAAAGCAAGAATTGAGCAATCAGGTGAACAATGGTTCTTCCTCCCCACATGAAATAATGCCTATATTGAGATATGAAAATATCTTTGATATTTTTTACTCTCTCATTTCCGCCATATACAAAAGAGTATGACCAGTCATCAGCAAAGAGGGGATACAATCTATTTAAAATAAAGATTAGTATAAAGAATACTATTATAAAAGTATATAAGCATATTTTAGAATACTTCTCAGATTGAAGCAACTTCTCTGTTTTGTTGAAAAAAATGTTTAATGTTTGTATTATATCCCTTTGCATAAGTACATTGTATTTGTTTTAGAGGTTGTTAGTCTGACCTGTTCATATAATTAAACCATCCAAAAGTTTAGTATAATACTCAATAGCTTCCCTTATTTCATCAAGAACAATGTATTCATCCGCTGTATGTGAGCGTGCAGAATTTCCCGGACCCATTTTTACCGAAGGGAAATTCATTAAAGCCTGATCTGACAGAGTGGGAGATCCGTAAGGTTCTAACCCGATAATGATGGCTCTTTGTATAAACGGGTTTTCCAAAGCTATTTTCGATGAATTGAGCCTGAATGATCGTGGTTTTACATCACATTCGGTATGCTTATCTATGATTTCGTATAATTGCTGATTGCTGTAGCACTCGTTACTTCTGACATCTACAACAAATGAGCAGATATCGGGTACAACATTGTGCTGTGTTCCCGAATTAATCATAGTTACGGTCATTTTCACAGGGCCAAGCAGAGCACTGCTGTCGGCAAACTGAAATGTACGAAACCATTCAATGTCCTTCATTGCCTTGTAAATGGCATTTATTCCTTCGTTACGGGCTGCGTGACCCGATTCTCCATGAGATTGGCAATCGAGTACCATTAAGCCTTTCTCGGCGATGGCAGGATTCATTCCGGTAGGTTCTCCTACAATGGCAAAAGCAGGGGTAGGAATCGATTGAAGAGCCAGTTCAGTTCCATTTTTTCCGGAGACTTCTTCTTCGCACGAAGCCAAAAATATCAGATTATAATCCTGTAGTTTATCAGTCAGCCAGAAAAAAGCATGCATCAGGCTCACAACGCTTGCTCCGGCGTCGTTACTCCCCAATCCGAATAACTTATTGTCTTCTATCACAGGATCAAAAGGTTTTTTTGACCATGCCGATACAGGTTTCACTGTATCTATGTGTGAATTAAGAAGGATTGTCGGCTTTTGATCTGAAAATCCGGGCGATTTTATCCATATATTATTTCCTGTACGTTCCGGTTTATACCCTTTTGATCCGATGTATGATTCTATCATATCAGCAACGTCTTTTTCTTCCCTGCTGAAAGATTGAATACTTATCATTCTTTTTAGGAGATCTACAGCCTCGTAGTATAATTCGTCTATATCTTTTGTCATAATTTACTTAAAAGGTTACAAAAGTAACAAAGTCAATGAATAGCTATCACTAAAAAATAATCAGTAACCATTCTTATATTTATGCGAATCAGTCGTTGAAAAATGTTCTTTTAAATTATCCTATTTACTACGCGCAATCAGAGATTGCTTGCGGCAGCCTACAAAAGGGTCTGTGACCCCTCGTCCGTCAGGTTTTCGACCTCGGCGGAAGCCCGGGGTACCCGCTGCACGAAGAAAGCGTTAAAAGACAAATAGATATCAGCGATAATCATTTTTATTTGTCTTAGCTTTCGAGAGCTGAGCGGGTCGGGTTGGAGACGCAGTCTTGATCTTTTGTTTCGTTTTGCATCAAGGCAAAATGAAAAACAAAGCCGGGAGGCTGCGTTAGAAAATAGATGAACTTGAAAGCATAATTGAAAAGAACGTTTTATCAATCTAACTACTGATTGACATAATTTATAAAAAAGGTAACAAAAGTTACATCAAAATAACTCTTCTCGCATGGAACTTCCTTCTCTTATTCTGAACCTTTTCTCTATAGATAAAAAAGGATGCCAGTCCTCAAAGATAGCGAAATATTTATTTTAAGTTTCGTACCTTTGTTATGAAACAAACTATAACTCATAGCAATGGTTACAATCACTATAGAAGAACGGGAATTTATCGAGAAAACAATCAGGGAATGTAAAGAATGCTTTGCCGGTATGATTGATACCGAAGGGCTGCCCTATGTCATACCCATGAATTTCGGATACAAAGATGATGTGGTTTATCTTCATTCGGGACCTGAGGGGAATGCCGTGAGGTCTTTGACTGCTAATCCCGATATTTGTATCACATTCTGTACCGACTCGGTAATTACTCATCAGAACGAGGAGGTTGCATGCAGTTACAGGGTACAGGGCAGCAGTGTTATTTGTAGGGGGCGTGTAGAGTTTGTCGAAGATTTTGATGAAAAGGTCGAAGCTTTAAATATATTGATGGAGCAGTATACCGAACGCCCTTTTAAATATTCTGATCCTGCTGTCAGAAATGTAAAAATCTGGAAAATAAAAATAGATCGTATATCCGGAAAAATATTTGGTGTTCCATATAAAAAATCCCGTGAATACAAATGAAAAAGATAGGTCTGCTTTCTGATACCCACGGATATTGGGATGATAAATTCAAAATTCATTTTGCTGAATGTGATGAGGTCTGGCATGCCGGAGATATTGGATCATTGAGTCTTACTGCTAAGTTTGGAGCCTTTAAGCCATTCAGAGCAGTATATGGCAATATAGACGGGGCAGATGTGCGCGCGGCTTTTCCCGAATTTCTGAGATTCTACATTGAGGGGGTTGATGTCCTGATTACTCATATCGGAGGATATCCCGGAAAATACGATCCTCGTGTTCGGGCGATTCTACAAACAAAACCTCCTAAATTGTTTATTTGCGGACATTCTCACATACTGAAGGTAATGTATGATAAGAAATTCGGATGTCTGGACATGAACCCGGGAGCTGCCGGTAAGTATGGATTCCACAAAGTGAGGACTTTACTTCGGTTCGTCATTGATGCCGGGAATATAAGAGATCTGGAAGTGATAGAATTATCCGATTAAGGTTTCAGAACAGAAATTAGGGGGAGAGGTTTTACTTCTCCCCTTTTGTATGAGGTAGAGTTGAATCCTATTTCTGAAGAAAATCACAAACCAGATCAAATGTTTTAACGAATTGCCGTGTTACTTCTTCTTTTATATTTTCGAGAGCCGGAAACGGGTCTTCATGTGTATATTTGTACGGAAACTCCAATGTATCTACACGGATAGGAATATCGCGGTTTGTACCTTGCAGGGTATTGATAACTTCATAAGCCGGAACTACAGTATCTTCACTTAGAGTAATAGCATATATCCGCTCACTCATTTCCCTGAACTTTTGTTCCCGATAGCGGGTCAGAGTTTTGTAATTGAGCATACTTCTGAAGTTAACACCTTCGGGATGTATTTCGCTCAGATAGTGGCGCAAAACTTCGTCCCGCTTCATATGGCTTTCGAGATGTTCAACCACATAAGAATATAAACTCACATTAGCTTCACTGTCGAGTATAAACTTAGATACGGGCGAAAGTCGATTAAAAACAGCACCTCCGCAAAACGAGATAAATCGGGAATTAGAAAAGTAAGCATCTTTGTTCGTCATCATCAGAATCTCAGATAGAAAACTTCCGATAGAATAAGAGAATATATCGAAACCGGCATTCTTGTCGATGTATGGATGCTTATCGTCTTTAATTTCAGTAACCAGATCTATTACATCATAATAAGTTTGCAATCCCGACCATATAAAACGCTGTGGTTTATTGTGCAGGCGGGTACTTATCGCAACATTCGAAAGACTTGATCCGATAACATCCGGATGCCTTTTCTTGCGTTGCTGGCTTATAGTGTACATTTCACGGGTGTCACTCCATATGGCAGGAGCACGATTCATGTGGAATGCTATAGGAAATAAGATAACCGATTTTCCGGTTTTCTCGACTATGTAACGAGCCCACGGAAGATACTTATTCCAATGTTTTTCATTAAACCCATGAAACATAAGAACCACACCCTTGGTTTTGGCTTCGGACTTAGGCATAATCATGTGATACCTGAATTTGATATTTTCAAGTATTTCCGCATCCCTTTTGTTCAGCATCTCCTGAATAATATCAGGTTCGCAATCTGGTTCAGCTCCTAATGGGTATTCGTATTCGTCCAGATTACCTGCTCCGCCTGGAAGGATAAAGCGGTATTTGGACTCGAAATTGAAGTTTCTTAATATTGTTTTATCGTCAATATCGACCTCGTTTTCATCATATGATTCAATGTCTTTGAGGTGTTTATATAAATCAATGTATTCCATTTTTAATATGTTACTAATATCAATGAGTAGGTCTGAGACCTTATAACTTTATTCTGTAAGTATCATATACAATACCTCTGGCTCCGAACCCTTCTTTTTGAGAGATTAATCCTTCGTTGAGAATTGTTCCTCCATGCTCTGTGGAAGTTCCGAAATCGAAGTGTTTACATGCCGATTGAGCTTTTTGGATCAAGTGGTCAAACAGATAATCTAAAGCTCCCTGCTGTCTTCCCTCTTCGGATGCCGATATATACTGGATATGTACAACTCTATCTGTATCAAAAGCCACACATCCTCCAACCGTCTGGTCTCCGTTCTTAACCTCAAACAGTCTGATCTGAGTCGGAAATTTCGATTTGAGATATTCTATTTCAGCCAGAGAATGTACAGGCTCTGCATTATGCCTCTGCATAAGATTAGTCTCGAGTATCTGCCAGAACATAGCAAAGTTATCACTTTCCGAGATAGACAGACCCTTATTTTGTGCCTTTTTTATTCCTCTTTTTCTTAGTTGTGCATAACTGATTGAGGTATCATAGTATATACACGATGAGATGTTTCTGCTTATAAGTTCGGCTTGGTTTCTATAGAGAGCATATAAGTCTTCTTCCGAAGGTATCCGGTGATATATATGTGGAATGGGTTTGTATATAAACTCTTTAAATCCCTGCTGGGAAAGAAAAGCTTTTAGTGTACCGAAAAGGTCTAGCATAAGTGATGCCGACATGCTTTCGTTAGTAATTATACCCCCATAGGTTAATCCTTGATGCGAGTATATTGAATCGTGATTTATACTGTTTGCCGGAAGTAATCCTATTATCTTGCCTTTTATTGTGAAAATCAGAGAGAAATCAGTTATTCTATCTTTGTGGTATTCGATAAAGTCTCTGTGCATGAGGAATGTGGCATTTTTCGAAGATTTTACGAATAGATCCCACTGTGTAGATGATTCTTTATTATAGATTGCTGGTTTTATTTCCATAAAGCTGCTTATAATCACTGTATTTGCGAATATAATCCTCTTCTGTATATCTTTCTGATGCAAGGACAAGGCAAATTGCTCCCGAAGAGTAATTAAATTCTTTAGACCATATACCCGGCAATATATGAATTCCTTCTGTAGGACGGTTCATATTTACTTTCTTTTTTTTATTTCCATCATCAATTTCGATGTCGAAACTGCCCGATGCAGCTATGATAAACTGATGGCAGTGCCTATGTGCATGTATTCCTCTCTTTTTTCCATAAGGAATATCATATACAAAAAAGATGCGTTTGACATCAAAGGGAATATCTACCGAATTGTGAATCGGAGTGAGGCTACCCGCTCTATTGTGCTGTATAACAGGCAGACTAATCGTATTACAGTCTTCGACCGAACTGTATTGAATATCGGCAGGTATAATCACTGGCTGATGAGGTTGAGGGATTATAGCCGGATTCGGAATATCATTCTTAAGGTATTGCTTGAATTGCTTAAAATTGCGTATGTATTCGTCCGGATCATAACTTCCGGATGAGATTACGAGACATACCGAGTTTGTCGAGAAGTTGTCTATATGTCTCCACATCAATGGAGGCACATACAGTGCTTTGTATGATCTGTTGAGGGTGTATCTGCGTTCTTCCTTTCCGTCATTTAAAACTATATCGAAACTGCCCGAAAGGGCAATGATTACCTCATGCTGTGTTTTGAAAGCATGGCTTCCCCGCTTTCGTCCTCCCGGAACGTCATATATCCAATATATACGGGCAATACTGAAGGGGATATCTCCTCCTTCTTCAAGAAAAGAAAGATTACCTCTTGCGTCTTCAATTTTGGGTAGATCAAAGAGGTATTCCGTATGTTTTATTTTCTGAGCCATGGTTCGGGATTCAATTTGGTTGTTCCCTGCCAAAGCTGGAAGTGCAGCTGTGCACTGCCTGTATCCGAATCGGTATAAATCTGACCGAGAGCCTGTCCTGCTGTAACCTTTTGCCCTTGTCTTACGCTTATCTGTTGTATGTTTCCGTAGAACGTGTAGTACCCGCCATGCCTTACGATAATACAATTATTGTATCCGGGAAATGCCACAATTCGGGTAACTTCGCCATTGAATACAGCTCTGGCCTGCGCTCCGGGCTGTGCTTGTATATCAATACCTCCGTTGTTGGTGGTTACTCTGAAGCGGCTATGTTGATGGGTTCCGAAACGTCCGATAATACTGTATCTTCCGGTTACCGGCATAGGCAGTTTTCCTTTATTAGATGCAAAATTAGACGAAAGGGTAAAATTTTCTTTTGTCACTACCGTTTTGGCTGTACTCAGTTCTTCCACTTCAGGTATGTCTGTATCTTTATCTGGCTCTGGTTCAGTTTTGGTCTCGGCTTTTTCTTCTGTTTTAGTGGTTTTATTTGCTCTTTTTGCCGCCTCGGCTTTTCGTTTGGCTTCCTGTTCAGCACGGCGTTTTGCAGCAGCTTCTCTTTTCGCTTTTTCCTGAGCCAGACGGCGTGCTTCACGCTCCTGTCTTTCTACTTCCTGTGCAATAAGTTTTTCAATCTGGGCGTTCAGATTGTTTGCCTGTTTTTGCTTGGTGGTCAGTATATCCTGCAGTTCTTTTTGTTTTTTTCCGGCGTCGTCTACCTCTTTCTTATGAGTTTCTTCTTCTTTTTGCAGATTTGTTTGTTCTTTTTCTCTCGAAGACATCAGAGCCAGTTTGTCTGCTTTTGATTTTTCGAGGGCTTCTCTCTTTTCTTGAAGGATTCGCTGTTTTTCCCTTATATCTATGATTTGCTGGTTTCGCCAATCTGAGTAGTCTCTCAGGTATTTCATACGGCGAAGAGATTCTCCCAATGATTTTCCCGAAAGGACGAATAGCAATTTATTCATACCTTGCTTTCTCAAGACAATACTCTCAAGAGCCTTAGCATATGATTTCTGCTGATCTTTTAATTTTAATTCAAGGTCTTTTATTTCAGCCTGTGTGATAGCCTGCTGCCTGCTTATTGCGTTTACTTCATCACCGAGAAGAGATATTACCTTCTGGCGGGAGTTGATTTGTTCGCTCAGCATATTTATTCTATTTAGCAGAGTCGACGTACTTTTTTTCGTTTGGTTCAGGAGTAATGTTGTATTCTCTATCTCACGTAATGCCAACTTTCGCTTATTCTCCAAATCTTTTATTTTATTCGTTTGGGAAAAAGCCGATAGTACCGAAAATACTAATATTGCAGATAGAGTTAAAAATGATTTCATTTTTATTTATATAGGTCTATGCCCTTACTTTATGTAATTCTTTAAAATATCCAGAACCGAAACTTTCTCGTATTTGCTTGGCAGGCTGTTGTCTATAGTTAATTCCTTATCGAACTCTAAAGATGAAAAAGCCATATTTAGTTTCACCCGTTTCTTTTTTACCGTAACATCTGCCTGCATCAGCGATGGATAAGTATATCCTGATTCTTTGATAAAATCTTTGTAATTCCAAAGCAAAGCATATTCATTGGTTGTTCCGCTAATATTAGTAGATGTTACTCTGTCGTTTGCATCTATAGAGAAGTGGTACTGTATGCCTTTCTTATCTTTAGTCAACAGATAAAATAGTCCACCTTGCATCGTTATGCTGAAAGAGTCATAATCTTTTTTTTCAACAGTATTTTTTCCGGGAACGAACAGTGCATTTGTAAATAATGCCTGCATATTATTGAAATTGAATTGTATGCCTTTTTGCTTGCCCAATTCTCCTATATTTTCTGCCGCATATTTTTTTGATAAACGGTCTATTACAAATACCGAATCGGGGGTAATATTCAATCTGAATACTTCCGAATTGATAAAAGGAGCACGCAGAGATAATTGAATTTCCTGATCTTTAATTAATTTCAGCTGGCTGTTTACTTTCATGCCCGAAGTCTGGTCACCTCTCATTAATTCGAGAGATACTTTGCCGCTGATTGTTTTATAATTGATTTGCGCAGCCAATGCGTCATCAAGGAGCTGCTCCTGCGATTTCGCAGCCACAGAACCGTCTGTAGATATAATATTCTTTTTGCTTCCGCAACCGCTAAATGCAATAGCTAGTAGTATTGCAAATAGAACCTTATGTATAAATATTCTGTTAGATGTTCTCATCTTTTGTAAAATACGTTCTTACTTTGTGGGTTCGGCAATATATGCTTTCGTCTCGATTTTTTTCTCTAATGTTTTGGACTCGGATCCTTTTTCTTTTGCTTTTTGCCAATATTCAAGAGCTTTCTCTTTTTCGTCGGTCATATACAAAACATCTCCGTAGTGTTCAAGTACTTCGGCTGAGATTTCTTTTTCTTTTTCAAGACTGTATTTAACCGCACTTTCAAGATAAATTTTGGCAGTTGTGTATGCTCCCTGAACGAATAAAACCCATCCGTAAGTATCAAGATATGTAGGGTTTGTCGGCTCAGCCTTGATCGTTATACTGCTCATGCTCTCAGCTTTAGTCAGATCTTTTCTTTTCAGCGAAAGATAGTAGCTGTAATTATTCAATACTCCCAGATTCTGAGGATTGTATTTAAGAGCCATTTCGTAATCGATAAAAGTGCTGTCTTCGTTATTCAGCTCATGATATATATTGCCTCTCTGGCTGTAAAATTCCGAAAGCAGATTGGCATTAGATGGATCGGCAAACTCTATTCCTTTGTTTATTGTGCTGAGTGCTTGCCTGTATTCTTTTTTCTGGAATTCGCCGATAGACTGATAGAAGTAGAAAAGTGCTTCTTCAGGAAGATATGATATAGCCGATTTGCAGACACTGATAAGCTCATCTATGCTGTCCATATCTGTCGATTGGAGCAGCTGCTCCCAACCCATTGGATTTGTGGGGTCAGATTCGGCATATATACGGTATTGGAAGTTGGCTTCTTTCTTTTTGTTCTGAACCATCAGCAAATTTCCGTATAGCAAATTGAATTTAGCTTCCTGCGGATATTCAATCATCAGAGAATCCAACAGTTTATTTGTTGGCTCCAGATCTTGTTTATTTTGTTGCAGGATACCGATATATTGAGTGAGCACGTTAATCTTGGTATCGGCATCGGTTTTCGAGTTAAAAAGTGAAGCTCGAAGTTCTTTCTCTGCGGCTGGTTGGTCTCCTATGGCCTGATAATAGTTAGCCATCGAAGTTATAAGGAATGTATCGTTCGGATCTATCGCTTTAGCCTTGTTGAATGATGCCAGAGCTTCTTTATTTTTACCGTCTTGCAGGTATAAGTTGCCCAATAGGATATAGTAACGGATATCTCCCGGATTTTTATCGATATACTTTTGTACTTCGGCGTAGGCCTTTTTCTTATCGTTCAGAGCCGAGTATAGTTTAAATTTCTGGATGGTAATTTTTTCATTCATTCCCATTGTCCGTTCCAAGTCATTAAGGGCTTCAATAGATTTTGTGAAATCTCCGTCCAGACGATATACTTCCGATAGATACATATACAATTCTACCTTCATCGGATTTTCATTAATCAGTTTCTGATAAATAGCAGCTGCTGTCTTGAAATCCTGTTGTTCGATAGAGCTGCCCGCATACGCCATATTGTAAAAGTAATTGTCGGGGCTGTATTGTACGGCTTTTTTATAGAAATGGTAAGATTGGTCTTTATCCTTGAGAGAATTATAAAAATTACCCATCTCGAACAATACATTTGCATTCGTCGAGTCTATTTTCATGCAATATTGCAGATAGTCATATGCTGAGGTATATTGCTCCAGAGATTTGGCGTTCATCGCATCGTAAAAGAAGTTGTCGAATTTGCGTCGGTCTTCTGTTGATAATTTGTCCTCACCGGGAGCTGTATTTACTTTTTGGGCAAAAACAAAAGAAATCCCCATCAAGCAGGTTATAAAGAAAGATACCGAAATTTTAATCTTTTGCATAAAGTAAACATTAAGGTCTCAGACCTCTTTTATTAATTAATCAAGTATGAACAAATATAAATGTATCGATAGCTATTACTCTCAAAAGCGCATCATTAAATATCTGCTTTTACTTGCAAAATTTATAGTTGTGTGTAGTATAGCTCTTTATGTGCGAATGGAACACTTACTTTCCGGTGTGACCGAAACCTCCTGCTCCTCTTTCTGTTTCATCGAGATTGTCTGTTTCAACCCATTCCACCCGTGCATGTGCGGCTACGACCATTTGACAGATTCGTTCTCCGTCTTTAATAACAAAAGGATCGTTAGAAAGGTTGACCAGAATGACACGAATTTCGCCTCGGTAGTCAGCATCTATTGTTCCGGGTGAGTTTAGTACGGTCAGTCCATGTTTTAAAGCCAATCCGCTGCGGGGTCTTATTTGGGCTTCGTATCCTTGCGGGAGTTCGATATACAATCCTGTCGGGATTAATGCCCGTTCAAGGGGTTGCAATGTTACATCACTCTCGATATTGGCTTTCAAATCTAATCCTGCCGAATATTCAGTTGCATATTCAGGTAGTGTATGGCGTGACTTATTTATAATTCTGACATTCATCGACGATAACTTTATTTTTATATTAAGATTTCAGACCCTTTTATTCAATTACATCGGTCGTTTATCGCGATTTGGCAAAGTTCAAGTAAACTTGACTCTGCTCTCACTGCTTTAAACGTTGCTTTGGTAAGCAAAACGACCAAAGTACGTCCTGAATATATCATTAAATACTTTCTATTACTTAATTAATTAGACCTGTCGCCTTAATTTCTATTGCGAAATTAATTAATTCTTTATCAAAGATAACCGAATTTGGTAAAATCTTAACGTTTAATGAGATTTTGACGGCTTAAGATAAGAAATATTCATTATTACTACTGCTAAAAGTATCAGGATGATACCCAAAAGCTGAGAGATATTTATCTGTTCGCCTAATACTATCCGTGCCATAGTTACTGATACAGGTAATTCGATGGAAGCCAGAATGCTGCCCAATCCTACACCGATAACAGGGATTCCTTTTGTAAATAGCAGGGGAGGAAGTACCGTTCCGAATAATGCGATGGGGATCCCCCATTTCCACAATACACTGGGATCAAACTGATTGAATAGGGAATATCCCCAAATAAGTGTAACCACAGTAGCCGATCCGGCAATGATATATAGAGAACGGCTTAAAGGACGATATCCCGTTGCCACATTGTTTGACACAAGCAGACTGACCGAATACGATAAGGCAGCCATCAGTCCCCAGAATATTCCGCGCCAGTCTATGGCAATGTCTGACGAAAAAAGATTGGTTGCGAGTATTGTCCCTGCCAATACTATTATGATTGCGATGATTTTATTGGGTGTCGGTTTGTTTTTATTGATGACAAAATCTATGACAGAACCAATCCAAACCGACTGCATAAGCATGACAATACAAACCGAAACCGATGTATATGTTAATGACAAGTAGTAGAATGAGCTTGTGAGACCAAATGGAATACCGCCCAGCATCAATTTCCATTTTTGAGCAACCGGTATTTTTCGTTGTTCAACCTGAGGTTTTGCAACATTGCGTCCCATATTAAAAAATAACAAAAGAAGTAAGCCTATGAACGATTGAGAAAAAGTTAATTCTCCTGTAGAGTATCCATCTTGTCCACCAAGTTTTACCATTACTGCAAGCACTCCGTACGAGGCTGCTCCCATTGATACAATAAATATCCCTTTTATAATTTTAGTATTCATCTAATATTTTGGTTTTCCTTTAAATAACTATATAAACCTTCGCAGGCATCTTCAAGTAAATCGAGAACTAATTCAAAGCCATCAGCACCCATATAATAAGGGTCGGGGATATGGTCATATCCGTATTTCTTTGAAAAATCGACCATTCGATGGACTTTTTTCTGTGATTCCAGATCAGGGCTTAGCTTCATGATGTTATCATAATTGTTGTCATCCATTGCTATGATCAGGTCGAAATCATCGAAATCGTCTGCTGTAAATTTCCGTGATATAGAATCGAACTTATATCCCCTGCGGTTTCCGTGACTACGCATCCTCCTATCGGGTAGATCTCCGTCGTGGTATCCTGATGTTCCTGCAGAATCGACAGCAATAAAATCGGTCTGATTATTCTCTTCTATTATCTTTTTCATAATACCTTCTCCGGCCGGAGAGCGACATATATTTCCAAGGCAGACGAAGAGTATTTTATATTTGTTTGACTTCATGCTTTTTTGACAATTTGTTAGTAAAGTAACGACAAAGATACAATTTATTAAGAAAATAAAGTCGGTTTTCCTTGCTGCTCGAAATATCTGTCGACAAGACGTGATATTGCATAGTCTCCGACAGAAGAAGTTGAGGTCCTAATATATTTATCTTTTAACTCCGTATCGTCTGTAATTTCTATTCTGTAAAATCGGGCGTGAATAATACGGTGAGACAGTACGTGTTTCATCGAAAAACTCATTGGGTGGATCGAAATTGTTCCTGCATTTTGTAAAATAGCATGAAAAATTTCAGTATTCTGAAGTTCTTCTATTGTAATATCCTTGTCGGTCTCAATCAGTGGCAATTCGTAGAGGTTTTTCCATATATCATTACCTGTCCGTTTGTGGAGATAGGTATTTGGTCCGAAATGAATATCCAGATAATTGAAGAATCGCTCTTTTACCTTTGTTTTTCCTTGTTTGACAGGGTATAATGATACTTGTTTATGAGACAGAGCCAAGCATCTGTCGGCAAGAGGGCAGATAGTGCAATCGGGGGATACCGGAACGCATTGTATAGCCCCGAAATCCATGATAGACTGATTGTATTCTCCGGGTTGTTCCTTGTCTAGTAATTCATTTGCAAGATCTGTGAATAATCTTTTTCCGGCAGATGTATCTATTGGAGTGTTAATTGCGAATAGCCGTGATAGCACTCGGAACACATTTCCGTCGACAACGGCATGGGGGAGGTCAAATGCAAAAGATGCAATAGCAGCGGCTGTATAATCACCGACACCTTTCAAAGAAAGGATATCTTCGTATCTGTCGGGGAATTTCCCTCCAAAATTATCTCTTACCTGCTTGGCTGCTGTGTGAAGGTTACGGGCTCGGCTGTAATAACCTAATCCCTGCCACAATTTAAGAATTGTATCTTCGTCAGCATTAGCTAATTGAACAATGTCCGGAAATGTTTCAATAAATCGTACATAGTAGTCGTATCCCTGAGCAACACGGGTTTGCTGCAAGATAATTTCGGAAATCCATATTTTAAAAGGATTTTTTGTTTCTCGCCAAGGCAGCTCTCTCTTGTTCAGGTTATACCATTCGATTAAGGTTTGGCTGATAAATAGTGAATGCTGATCCATAGATAGTTACTCTTTTTTCTCTTTTAGTTGAGATATACAAAGATACTTATAAGATATGGATGTTTTATAGAATTTATTTATTAATGTGATGTTTGTGATAAGTATTTTTTTATAGAAAGGTTATTTTAAATAAATATTTTGTTTTACTTTTGTGCTACCAAAAACAAAAGACTCCGTAGCTCAGTTGGTAGAGCAAATGACTCTTAATCATTGGGTCGAGAGTTCGAGCCTCTCCGGGGTCACTTGGAAAAAGCAATTACAGAAATGTGATTGCTTTTTTGTTTTCATTCTATTCATAGAATAGATGTATGATATTGTCTTAAGTAATAAGGCTCTACTTAGCAGAAAAACTTCGAATAGGCACTTACTCTATTGAAAATAGAGTCATACAAAAGAAGATCCAAACATTCTGGAACGTATTGGTTTTATCCGAAAAATAACATATATTTACAAAGCAATCTAATTTTACAAAACATTAAAGACAGACACTAGACCAATTAATCATTATTTTCAATCATAAAACATTGTTTAGACTTGATTCATTGGAGTAGATCACAATGAACAAGACTATAAATACAAACTTGAAAACAACTAAAATATACAGTATATGGAGTTTCGCTTTACTGCTATTCTGTTATTGTCCATTCCGCTGACAATAACAGCGCAAATCGTACAACGTTATAACAGTCCCCGTTCCGGCGATGAAATAATAAAACAGCAGGTCGAATTTAAAGATCCCGGAAGAGAAGGAGAAAACGTCATCTGGGATTTTGGAAAACTCAAATCTATTAATAACCGGTACTCTCTGACTTATTCTTCTCCTGATTTATTGGACAATTCTTACTATATATTGGGACGTGACACCATACAAGCAAATAATGATTCGGTACGGTATCTGATCGGAACAGAGCACAGCACCATGTATTATCTACAGGTGAAAGATAACAGCCTGTATGTTCTGGGTCATGAAAATGCGACGACTTCCCTGAAGTATACACCTTCACTATTATCGATGGCATATCCTACTAATTATAACGAACCGCATCAAAAGGAATACCAGTCAAAAGGACTATATTCATGTCGTATCCCTTTCGAATCACAAGGAGAAATTAAACAGACAGCTGATGCTTACGGTGTAATGATTCTTCCGTCAGGAGATACTCTGAAGAATGTCATGCGGGTAAAGACCGTACAAACCATCAAGGAGACTATTTTCGATGTCAATAATAATGTAAATACTATCTTGGATATGAATGTCGAGAACTATAAATGGTTCTCAAAGGGGTATCGTTATCCAATTTTTGAGACGATCAAAACAATTCCACAGGATTCTACTGCGAATGAATTTTCAACAGCTTTTTTCTTTCCTCCACAAGAACATCTGTATTTAGATACAGATCCGGATAATCTGGCAGTTTTGGATAGTTTATGGAATATCGATCATAAGATACCGGATGTGACAGATCCAATCCAAGAACAACCCAATGCAAATCTCTCCTATAATTTTTATCCTAATCCGGTTGAAAGCATACTGGCAGTAGAGTATTATCTGGAGAAGCCTTCATCGGTAACGATCTCACTCTACAATCTTGAGGGCAGGCTTATAAAAACTGTAGTTAAACCTATTTTTTCAAGTGGAGTATATAGTGAACAGATCGATTGTTCATCCTTAGCTAAGGGAACTTATATTATAAGTATAGGTACGGGTTATAAAGTGTATTCTGATAAATTGATTAAGAAATGAAATCGGAGAGACATTATTTGAATTTAATATAAAATTAAAATACATACTTAGTCGTTAAAAAATAAGAAGAAAGCTAATGAAAACTATATTAAATAAAATTAACTTATCTGTGTCGATGAATTATTCTTTGTTGATAAAACATAAAAAATATGTCCTATTAAAGATAGCATTACTTATAATAGTTGTTATTGGATGCAATTTAAAACTAAACAGTCAACCAGATATCCGAACTTTTGAAACGCCTAAACAGAATATTATTCCTGGTAATAACTTGTTTGTAAGTCCAGAGGTAAAATCTTTTCATCAATACAATATAATACCTGTAAATTTATATACAGGTAAAGTTCAAATAAGTATTCCAGTCTTTGAAATAAAAGCAAAAAATTTTACAGTTCCTATATCTTTATCCTATAATTCGAAAGGAATTGAAGTAAACGAATATGCTCCAAATGTTGGTACTGGATGGATATTAAATGCCGGAGGAAGTATCATCCGTATTGTTCAAGATTTAGATGATGATCGGCTAAAAAGTGTAGATTATTACCCTAATAATAATATATTTGAGATTGTTAAACGTAGAATCGTAGAAAGAGGGTACAATGCAGATATTAGTGGCTTAGGTAATGGTTTTGTGATAATGAATGATGGAGTACATTATGACACTTCTCCTGATATATATTACGCAAATGCTCCTGGATTATTTTCTAAATTCTTTCTGAAATTTAATGAAACAGAAAAAAAATATAATCCTCAATTGCTGAGTGGAAAAGGTCATCTTATTACAGCAAATAGAGTCGAAGAACCATTGAATACACCTGATTTAAAAGACAAAAAAGGATTTAAAAGACTTTATACTACGGCTTTTAATTTATATCCAGATGAAGCTAATAGGTTAGACGAATATAATAATACTCATATACCTGTCAAGTCATTTGACTTCTCTATAATAAACATGGAAGGGGTCCAATATAATTTTAAAGAAAAAGATCTTTCAGAATCAATAACAGATTTTAATGGAATAACAATTCCTCCAGAAGATGATTTTAATTTTCCTTGGTATATGAAATGTAATGATTATCATGTATCGTCAAATGTCTCTCACTTATCCTCAATCGTTGATCCTTCATCAAATTCTCAAGTTGATTTTTTGTATTCTTCAGAAATTGATACAACAATAATAAGCTATGATCGATCTTATTATCATGCCAACATTAGCTATAATGTTGGAAGAGAATATAAGGATATAAACTATGAAGATTTTTCGACACTAGGAGCATATCATGGTATCGACGGAGATACAATTTCTTGGGAAAATAACGACTTAGGACAAGATGTTAATAATAAGAAGCAGTATTCAAAAAATCTTAAAAAACACAATATAAAGAAAATACTCTGGGATGGAGGGTCAATCGAGTTTAATTATGATTTAGCAAGAATCGATTATTGTAATAAAGCTCTGACATCAATAGTTGTAAGAGATAAAAATGATAATTTAATAAAACAAATGAATTTATACTATTCTTATTTTCTGACAACATCAAACAAACCTAATAAAGAAGCGTATAGGCTTAGGCTTGATAAAATAGGAGAGGTTTCAACTGATTCTAAAGACGAAATTTTTTATAGATTTGAATATGATTGTTCCGAACCTCTTCCTCCTGTAAGTACAGGAGAATCTGATTATTTAGGATATTACAACAAAAAAAACAATAGTAATTTCAGAACTCAGTTATATTATCATTATAATAAAGGTAGATATTCGTTTTTGCCTTTTCCTCTAACTGAAGAGTGCATAGTTGTTCCCAAAGGTTCTCGATCTCAAGAAGGGAATAGTGCGTCCCTTTTAGGTCTTCTAAACAGGATTGTATATCCGACAGGAGGTACATCTGAATTTATCTATGAAAATCATCAATTCAAATTATTCGACAAAAATGTGACTGCTGGAGGTGTGAGAATAAAAAAACAAATATTGAGAGATGAACAAGGTAATACACAGACTAAAGAATATTCTTATTTGTTGGAAGATTCGTCATCTTCTGGCTCTATATGCAATATGCCTCAATTTGCAGTAATATCAAAGTGTTTATCCAATAGAATTAGAGTCAGATGTTTTAACAGAAATATATCGTCTATAGAATTAACAGAGGGAAGCTTTGTCGGTTATTCACGTATAATAGAAAATGATATGCAGAATGGATATAAAGAATATCTATATAGCTCTCCAAATGATTATCCCAATGACTATCTAGATGCGCCATCAGAGGGAAATATTATAAATTTTTTAAAAAATAACAGCTCTTATCCTGGAATAACTCATTCGGATAACGATATTTTTAGAGGAAAATTACTTAGAGAAAGAGTATTTAACTCAAGCAAAAAATTAATAGAGGAAGCTACCTATAATTATACATTAAATACAAGAAATGAATATTTTAAGTCCCAAATTATTCTGCACAAATTTCCTATAGATGGACTCAACAATATAGGAAGTTCAATATCTTGTTTACAGAAGATAGAAGGAGGAACTAGTTTATTATCAAATAAAACTATCAGAAAATATTTTGATGATTTTCTAACGTCTGAAAGTTATGTATATAGCTATGATGATACATATCCTATACTCAAGGAATTTTCTTCTAAAAATAGTAATGGGGATGAAATAAAAAAAGAATACAAGTATTCTTATAATTTTATAGCACAAAATATTCTTTATAGACAAATGTCTGATAAGAATATTCTTTCGCCTATTATATATGAAATAACTACTATAAACAATAAGGAGGTAAATCGTAGATATGTAGAATACAATTGCGATGCAAATAAAACGAAAGGAATGATGCTTCCGAGCTATCAACAGACATCAGCTGGAGGAGATTTACGTATTGATACAACATTTGATCTTTATGACACTAAAGGTAACTTGCTGCAGTATACAAGTTTAGATGGATTGAAAACCTGTTATTTATGGTCCTATGTAGGACAATATCCAATAGCTAAGATTGTTAATGCAAGCTATGAAGAAATTAAGACAGCCTTAGGTGTTACTCCCGAGACTATATCAATACAAGCAATGCCTGATATGCAAAAAATTGATGCTTTGAGAGAGAAACTTCCTAATGCACAAGTATCGACCTATACCTACAAAGCCTTAGTGGGTATGACTTCCATGACCGATCCTCGGGGGGGAACCACTACTTATGAGTATGATTCATTCGGCAGATTGTCCAAAGTAAAAGATGCCAAAGGCAAAGTAATCAATACATATGATTATCATTACCAAAGACCATTATTATTAACACCAATAATCAATCCTTGATTTATGAAAAAACAATTAATCATATATACAGCGTTATTGAGCAGCCTTTTTGTTTATTCGCAAGGAGAGGTCACATTATCCTCTGCTTATACCGGAGGGTCAGTAACAGCCTGCAGCAAGGTCAGTCTTAAACCGGGTTTCTCTTATAAAGCCACTTCCGGTAAAAATATCAGTTTGAAAGTGTCCCCTTCTACCTGTGACCCATTCGAAGGGAAAGATATAGATGACATGGCTGCCAAAGAGCAGAATTATATCCGAACTAAAATTTACCTCAAAGAAGATCAAACTCGATACCTGGATCAAATTCAATATTTCGATGGATTAGGACGGCCTATACAAACCGTACAGCGAGGTATTACTCCCGGAGCAAAAGATTTGGCTACGTATCAGGAGTATGATCCGGTAGGTAGAGAATCTTTAGCCTGGTTACCGGGTATGATAGATGGAAATAATGGAAAATTTGTTGAAAAATCGGTTGTTGCAGACAAATCAATAATAACCAATGCAGATACACGCCCTTATACAGAGCCAATTTATGAATCATCTCCGTTGAACCGTATAACAGCGCAATTTGGTCCCGGGGAGGCATGGAAGAGCAACCCTGCGAAAACCGAATACCTGACTAATGACCAGACAGCCTTATTGTCATGTCTGCTCTACACGGTAACAGGTACACGTCAAGCTCCCACCCTTAGTTCACCTACAAAATATGCAACAGGAGAACTTTATGTTACAAAAGTAACAGATGAAGATAATAATCCATCGTACGAATTTAAAGACAAACTAGGGCAGGTTGTATTGACCAGACAAGTTGCCTCAGGAGTCACTTACGATACCTATTATGTATACGACGATTACGGAAATCTATGCTTCGTTCTGCCTCCTCTGATTGAAGGCAAAACCGACGCAACCACACTCGGTCTGTATGCCTATCAATATAAATACAACGATCGCAATCTATGTATCAGCAAAAAACTGCCTGGCTGCGACTGGATTTACTATGTATATGATAAAACAGACCGATTAATCCTGACTCAAGATGGAGAACAAAGAGTAGCTAATAAATGGAGTTTTACCAAATATGACGATTTCGGGCGGATTATACTGACTGGGATAGCGGCTATCACCGGTCAAACCCATGCTTCATTACAAACAACATATAAAAGTGTTGTCGTAAAAGAGACATCTAATGCAAGTCAATCATATGGATATACATGGAGTACTTTGAGTGAAATAACATCTAGTTCGGTATTAACAGCCAATTATTACGATGATATAGAGCGAATACTAAGTCGTAGTACAGACTTTAAAACCAAGCTATCCTATTCTGCTCAATCCGGATACGGAACAAAGCACTCTTCCGACAAGGGTTTATTGGTTGGAACACGGGTAATGTATACCGATGAAACAGGGAATGTTGCCGGAGAAATAACAACAGCGATGTATTACGATATAAAAGGGCAGCTTATTCAAACCCAAAGTATCAATCATAAAAACGGAACAGAATCGGAATATATAGCCTATAACTTCACGGGTCAGCCTACCCAAAAGAAACACATTCACAAATATCCGGGATTAGATGATCAGACCGAAACTTATACTTATGAATACGACCATGCAGGACGTCTTCTGACTACTACACACAAACTAAATACAGGAGCAGCGGTTATTTTAGCTCAAAATACGTATGATGACCTTGGTCGGTTGAGTTCGACAACAGCAAATAATCAGACTGCTCTCAAAACAAACTATACTTACAATGTCCGTTCATGGACAAAATCGATCAGCAACCCGCTATTTAGCCAGACCTTGTATTATAACGACCAAGTGAAAGCCCATTCCTACGGTGATTACCAGCCATCGTATACCGGTAATATTTCGGGCGAAGAATGGAGTATACAGGGCGAAGCCAAACGAAGTCACCGTTTTAAATACGACGGACTGTCTCGCTTGATTCATTCCGCATACAATGGAGTCGTTTCCGGAGGAACTTATAATACCGCATACACTTATGACAAGCATGGCAATGTACTGACATTGGTTCGCAATTCGGGAACCAAAGGTGCTATTGATAATCTGACCTTCAAATACGATGGTATGGGAAATCAGATTAAATTTATAACTGATGCTTATACAGGATCGTCATACTCTAATATAGCAGATTTTAAATACAATAAAAATAATACAGCTCCGTATGCCTACAATAAAAATGGGGCAATGAGTTATGATCCCAATAAAGGGATGACCGTTGTTTACAATCCGTTGAATCTTCCTCAGGAGTTGCTGATCAACAACGAAACAGCGAGGGGTAAAAACTATTATACCTATACCGCAACAGGAGTAAAATTGAAGGTAAGGCATCTATCGGATCCTACACTACAGACTGTACCTGTAACCGGAATATCTGCCGACAGCAAGTATCAAGTAAAAAATACAACCGACTATATCGGCAATAAGATTTACGAAAATGAAGTCTTAAACAAAACCCTGATAGACAATGGATACATTGAAGGAAATAATTACTATTTTTACATTAAAGACCACTTGGGTAACAACCGTATAGTAGCTAGTGCTACAGGATCGGTTGTTCAGCGGAACAACTATTATCCTTTCGGTATGTCTTTTGGTGAAGAGACGGACTTAGAGCAGGGCAAGCAGAACTTCAAGTACAACGGCAAGGAGTTGGATAAAGAGCATGGTTTGAATCAGTATGATTATGCTGCCCGTTTTATGGATCCGAGTATGATAAGGTTTACGACAGTGGATCCGTTGGCTGAGAAGTACTTTAGTTGGAGTCCGTATGTGTATGTGGCGAATAATCCGATGAAATTTATTGATCCCGATGGAAAAGAGAAACTAATATTCTTTGATCCTAAAAAAGGAAATGAAGAAAGAAAGAGAGCTACAGCTATATTGATTTCCGGGGCTGAAAAATCTAAAGACGACGGGGCTATACATATTTTTTCTCATGGAAATAATCAAGGGCTTTATCCTGAGACTGGAGGAAAAACAGAAGGGATAAAAACAAAAAATCAATTTATATCTTTTCTAGATAAACATAGTGATACATGGAAGGATAGAAAAGAAGGGGAAACGATTACAATAATTTTACATTCTTGTAATACCGGAAAAGGAGAAGAATCAATAGCCGAGAAATTGTCAAATATAAAAGGAGTTAGAATAATAGCACCAGATAACCCTGATTACATATCTGAGAATGGAGAACTTGGAACATATATACCAAAGTATCAAAATGAAGACGGAACATACAAACAAGATAAAAATGGTATTCCGATGAAACAAAAATCAGATAAAGAAGGTAATTGGCGAGTTTTTGAAAGAGGGAAAGAAGTCAATGCATACAGAGGTAGTTGGAATCCTAAAGAAAATCCAAATTGGTGGGATATTTATAAATATAAGAAATAAGAAATATGAAATATGAAAAAATAGGAGCTACTCTATTGATTATTTTTATGGTATTTGGATGCCATAAGAAAAAAGAAAATAAGGAAATACCAATTAATTATACTTCTACAAGTGATACTTTTTTGAAAAAGAGAATAATAGAGTGTGGAGACACTGCATCATATCAGACTTTATGGTATTCTTATTTAGATAGTCCTCAACCTGAAGAGTTTTTGTATTATGCTATGATCATGGCTAATAAATATAATTATCCACAAGCATATTATGATGTATATCTGTGTTTAGCAAATACAACAGATGTTGATAAACTAGATGACGCGACTAAGAAAATAGTTGTAGAGTATCTCGTAAAAGCTTCAGAAAGAGGACAAGATCAGGCTTCGGAAGTTTTAGAAGAGATAGCCAAATTTTCTAAATAGAATCCTCTTTTTAGATCAAAGGTGACTATCGGTACAACGGTATAGTGACAGGTGTCCCTCGTCCCCTAAGATATGCCATCTGAGGGATTATAGCCAAGGATTTGTAATCCTTTATCTATACCCAAAGCGTTCTTTAAATAGTAAAAAAACGATCCTATCAAAATAAAATTATAATCGAATATTTCTATAAAAAGCCTCTCTGGAATCAATCCAGAGAGGCTTTTCATAGAGAGATGGAATTAATCTTCTTAGTAATTCGTATTAATTACCAACGGTAGGACCATTCACACTAAGGACACCATCCTTATCGATTGTCATTTTATCGATAAATACTACCCGTTGATTACCGCTGTCTCTTGTTCGGGCATGATACACACATAATTTTTGCTTATCAGGTAGTGTGAGTACCATATTATGACCTGTTCCTGTAACATTTCCTCCTTTTGAAGAGTTTTTTTGTAAAACAGGATTATTAGCAGCTTTCGCAAAAGGTCCCATCGGATGTTTTGAAGTAGCATAGCCAACCGCGTAATCCTGTCCTTCGAAATAATTTACCGAATACATCATGTAATAAGTATCCTTGTCTTTGAAGAGAAACGAGCCTTCGGTCCATCTTCGGTTTACTTCCCTGCTGGTTACCGAACGACTTTCCCATTCGGCTTGTAAGTCGTTCATCTTCGATGGAGGCTGGAGCAGCAACTGAGGCTCTCCCATTATTGCAGAAAAGTCTGGCTTGACTTCTACTCCGTAAATCCAGCTTTCTTCTATATTGTCGAACCAGCCTTTTTCTTTAGCCCAGATTGATATTTCACTTTCAACAGGGTGTTTATAGCAGCATCTCGAATAATAGAGATATACTTTACCTGATTCGTCATCGAAATAAAGGTTAGCATCGATAACCGGATAACCCGGATCGAATACCGGATGATCGTACAGATCTCTGAAAGGCCCTGTTGGGCTGTCAGAGACAGCTACACCAATGCGGAAGTTCTCATCTTCATTGTTGGGGTTATGCTTCCAGTTGGCACTGTACCATAAGTAAAACTTGCCGTTGCGTTCGTATACCTCAGGAGCCCAGAAACAATCTGTTCCCCACGAGATTGCTTGTGTATTGTCGTAGATAATACCTTTATCGACCCAATGCAGCAGATCTTTTGATGCATATGTTTTAAATCCCTTTAACTTACCGGATGTTCCATACATATAGAATGTTGTATCCGAAGTATTGTATAATATAAATGGATCTCCAAATGAGATGGGTAAGGGATTGGATATCTGAACTTCTGTTTTATCTCCTGTTTTGCATGCAAACCCAAGACAAATAAAAAGGCTGTAAATCAATAGTTGTTTCATCATTTTTATTGATTTAAGGTTTTTCCGAAGAATCAATGTATTTACTGCTGATAGTCTCTTCCAATAAATCAACTTTGATTTCATACAATCCAAGTTTTTCTGCATCCACTGACCATTTGTTATCTCCCGGCAGATTCTCATAGATATATCCGAACTCGGGCAGTTTCTCTTTTGGTGTTTTAGAATGAAATGATATGGGGCCCCATTCGGGTTGACCTAGAAGTTTAAACATATTCCTGTCATTGCCAGACCCGTATTCTCCCAACACACCGGAAAAAACGAACAGGTTCGGATTATTCAAGTCTTTCTTTAAACGGATAGAGCGGCCTGAATCCCAACCGGATTTAGTTGCACCCCCTACGATAAACAAATCATCTCTGGCATTAAAGATCTCACCGCTTAGCGTATTGGCTATCACATTGATCTTTATTTTGTAATAGTTGTCGGCTATACTTACGTGCCAGCCGGGAATATCTGTTCTGTCCGTAACGGAAATAAGAGAAGTGCCCGTAGCATTTTCTTCTTCTGATGCCGGAACGTAATACTTGGTATTTGGTTGTACTGTAGGTGTATTGATCATTTTGAATTCTCCCGGCTGAAGTTTTCCATGATAACGGAAGTACCCCGGTGATTGCACCGGATCTTCGGTTAATATTGCCACATTACCAGGAATTGCAGAACCTGTTATCCACAGATTAGAACCGTCCCAATCGTACCCCGGAACTAATTTTTTATAAGAATTACCTAAATCGGGATTCGGAACTTTCTTATCCTCGAGTATAAAATCTTTCCATGCTCTGATTTCGTCAACAGGTGCGTTGCCTATAGCAGACAGTTGATCGAAAGCTGTACCTAAGTTTGTTTCGAAGTATTGCAATTCAGCTGTCATATTAAGCGGATTTTCACCGATTCGGTTTCTTGTTTCCACAAGTTTGGTGAAGAGTACGGGCATCTGACTGCCGATCTTTAACTTCAACGAATCATTACATTGTACCAACCGGGATAACTGACCCATCTTTCCGGCAATCAGATTCTTAGATCCGGATTGGTTTGCATCATAATCAACAAGAACCTGTGTTTTAATTTTACAATTTTTCTGAGGAATATTAATGCAAACTGCCAGTTGTTTACTGTCATATGTCCAATATCCTTGCTTGGGGAGTTTCGAATAATTATATACTTTTCCGTCAACAATAATTCGCTTTGGAGGAAGTATCGATAGTAGTTTCAGTTCGTAATTTCTTTTCACAGGCATGTTATCAAAAGCTCCTTCACGGGCGTGTATTGTATAAACTCCCTCATGGACATTTGTTTGCTGCGTAATTTTAGTTGTAGTATATTTTTCGTACTTGTATTTTTCGTTATCGCCTTCGTCTTCATAAAAGGAGAATGAACCGGATTCACCCGGAATAAACTGAATGACGAGAGTATCGGGTCTTTGTTTCAGGTGTTTGATGTTATCGGGATACATCGGTATGACAGATCCTTCTTTATAATAAAAAGGAATCTCATTTTGCGCAAAGCTCCTTAAATACTTTCTGTTCCCGTCTAGAATATTTCCCGTTTCGGCTTCCATCCATCGGCCCTCAGGCAGCCAGAAGTATTTATCGGATGTTCCTATAGCATCTTCGGATGCAGTAACTATAGGGGATACCAGAATTTCATCGCCAAACATATAAGATGTTTCTTGCTTATATGCTTCGTTTTCTTGTGGCGAATCATAATAAAGAGGTCGGCAGATAGACTCTCCCGTATCGTATGCTTTGCGTGCATATGTATATATATAAGGTATCAGCGCATATCTGAGTTTCAAAGCATCTCTCATAGAACTGAAATTAGGATATTTCCAGATTCGTCTTTCAATATGCGGGGCATTGGTTGCATGAGATCTAGTTACCGGAGAAAAGACTCCGAACTGTATCCAGCGCAGATATAACTCAGGATCGTTAGGTCCCGATTGGTTGTGTCCACCCAAATCGTGACTCCAATATCCATAGGCAACATTGGAAGCCGTAGAATTGAAATACACCTGAAATGCCAGAGTCGGGAATGTAGCCCATGTGTCACCCGAAAATCCGATAGGGTAGCGGTGGTTGCCCAGTCCTCCCCATCGATGAAATATCATAGGACGGCGTTCGGGGCGATTGATACGCATGTCGTTGTAATAAACATGATTGAGCCAGAATGTATTTCCAAGATCAGCCATTTCAGGCGCAATCAGCCACTGCTGCCAGTCGAGCCACCAGAAGTCAGCTCCGATATTTTCGTGAGGACGCAATATATCCTGGAAGAAGTATTTATAGAATTTCTGATTTTCGATATTCCATTTGATGGTTTTATCGTTAGGAAGTCCCAGATCGTTAGCTAATGTTTTGAAATTATCTTCGTCCGGAGCTATACCGTCCGCAGGATGCAGGTTCATCGTAACCTTGAGGTTCTTGCTGTGTAACCATCCGAGAAACTCTTTCGGATCAGGAAAAAGACTTTTGTTCCATGTCCACCCTGTCCATCCTCCGCGGCCTGCGTCTCTTTTATCTCCGGCATAATGCCAATCCATATCCACTACCATCACGTCAATGGGTATGTCGTTCTGTTGTATTTCATTTACTATATCTTTAAAATCCTGTTCAGTATATCTGTCATATTTCGAGTACCAATATCCGAGAGAATAAAGAGGCGGCATAGGTATTTTCCCTCCTACTTTTGTAAAGTCAAGTAATGCTTTCTTATAATCGTTACCGTAAGCCATAAAATACCAGTCGATGGAGTTTCCGGGTTTGCGTTGTGCAACCCATTCAAAATCACCTCCCTGATTTTCAAGTAGGAGGCTTTTACTAGTATCACCATTCGGCTTGGATTCGTCTATCAATGCCCAACCCGATCGGGATAAGAGACCGTCTTCCATTACACTCCTCATATTATCGCCTTTAGAATGATCCAGAGTTCGGGATGTTCCTTTCAGATTAAGAGGATCTTTCTTTCCGGGGAACCAGTAGGTTGGTATGCCATTGATATTGAAAGATACTTTTAGATTTTCGGAGCTTGCAGGATTGGTCTGTGGGTTAGTTCCTGTTTTGTATCTCAACTCCAGCTTTGCAGTCTTAATATACAGATAACCGTCTTTAGTTTCGCTGGTATAGGCAGGTACTGGTAAGTTTCTGTTTATGACAATGAAAGAGGCTCTGTCTTCGAATTGTTTAGAGTCACTCCATTCCATTCTTACCATTTCGGGCGTTAGAATCGTAAATCTCATATTCCCCGAGATAACAATTGCCCGAGGATCGGCGATAGGATTGTCTTTGCTGTGAACCTGAATAGATAAGACCAGAAGAAGAAACAAAAATGTTGTAGCTCTTTTTAAGATTGAGATCATATTTGTTGATTTTTAGTCTGATGATTTGAAAATATTTTCATAGTTTATTTTGATTAAGTAACAGAAGGTATTGAATGACATATTTCAATGCTATAATTTATGTTTTTATAGTCCATAAAAAGGTCTCAGACCTTGAGGTTGTAATTATCCCTTGTATTTATATCTATACATGTTTGATAGCAAAAAATACTTAAATCAAAAATAGTCTTATTGCTCCAGATGCAGGGGTATAGTTTTTGTCAATTTCATGTAATTTTTAGCCAATAGCCAATAAAAGTGGAGTGTTTTGTATTAGTTCTAAGGTAGTTTCTGAAATGATTTGTTTATAGAATATTAGATAGATGGGTTGTGAAAAGGATGTGAAGTTATTCAGCAATAGTGTACAAATGGACATTCAGATGCTTAATAGAAAAAATGCTCTCCGAAGCCACGAAGAGCATTTTTTTTTTTAGAATTTTATTTTTTGAATTTTACCATTGTATGAAATGGTTTTATGCGAAAACTGGCTTTTTCTGTTGTTTTCGAATACAATTAATCTGAATTGGCGAGACTTGAGCATGCCGGGGAAATCCCCTTCTCTGTTGCTTATTGTCAGAGTTTTTGAAGCATCATTCCAGTCGAATTTTATCGTGGAATAAATGCCTTTTTCATAATTATAGTTGTCATTTTCATCTTCATATAATGTAAAGCTTCCATTGGATCCTGGGTAGATACGTATTTCAATATCTTCCCATTTCTTTTCGGTTGCATATTGTACAGGCGGTCCGATGGGGAGTATAGATCCTGCCCGGATATATAAAGGTATTATATCGATAGAAGTTTCTTTGGTGATTTCCTGTCCTCCAATGAATTTTTCATTTGTCCAGAAATCATACCAGATTGATCCTTCGGGCAAATATAATGTCTTAGATTTTTTCGAGGTAAAATCGACAACAGTAGACTTTTCCTGAGCAATAGTCTGGTCTCTGTCCCATCCGTCTGTTTCGTTTACCTTCACAATTGTCTCGGGAGTATATTGAGCTTCTATAACGGGAGCCACTAGAATCGATTTGCCAAACATATACTGGTCATTCATATCCCAGACTTTCTTATCATTAGCGAAATCCATAACCAGTGCACGCATAAAGCTAGATTGATTTTTGGTTACATCCCATGATGTGGAATAAATATACGGCAGCAGCGAATAACGAAGATGAATAGCCTTTTCGATAGCGTCATAAACAGGCTCACCTTTTTTTCCGAAATAATATATCTCTCGTTTGAGATCTGTACCGTGAGAACGCATCATCGGAGTGAAAGCCCCTTGCTGTACCCAGCGGATATACAATTCCTGAAACATCGGGTTTTGGGCAGCAGTACCATCATTCCATTTTTTATTGTAAGATCCTGCGAAAAAACCTCCGATATCTGCATTGAAGTTGGGATTTCCGGTAAGAGTAAAATTTAATCCTGCGGGAATCTGATTTCTAAATGATTCCCAGGATGATCCTATGTCTCCCGACCATACATTGGCTCCGTAGCGTTGTTGTCCGGCAAAGCCCGACCGGGTCAGGATAAATACGCGCTTGTCTGAAGACTTTGCCCGCTGATGGTCATACACACCACCTACAGTCAACAGAGGATAAGCATTGCGTACCTTACGAAATGAGCCCAAATAAGTTTTTGTATCAAAGTCTTCAGATTTGAAGTCGAGATGATCGGGTTCTGTTGAATCCATCCACCAACCATCTATTTTCATGTCATGCAGGCGGTTTAGATATTTCCAGTATATATTACGGGCAATCGGACTGTAAGCATCGTATACTCTTACTCCCGAAGGGTAATCCATATTGGGAGGCCAGCTTTCGAGCCCAGACTGAGGCCATGTAGAGAAATTAAATAACAATCCTTTTTCGTTGAGTTCTTTGTATTGCTTTGTTTGGGGACCGAATGAAGACCATATAGATATGATCATATGAGCGTTTTTTGCATGTATTTCGTCTATCATTTGCTGAGGATTATGAAATTCAGGGTTTAAGAAATCCATGGCATTCCATAAATAGTTATTTCCCCAATACTGCCAATCCTGAATAATACCGTCGAGAGGTACTCCGAGTTCTCTGTACTTATTAACGACCTCTAAAAGTTCGTGCTGGCTTTTGTAACGCTCGCGGCTTTGCCAGAATCCATAAGTCCATAAAGGAAACATCGGAACCTGCCCTGTCAGGGTACGCATTTGTGCTATAACTCCGTCGGCATTTCCGCCGTACATAAAGTAATAGTCGATACAGTCTCCGACTTCCGACTGGAAAGATGTTCCATCGGGGTTATCCTCGAATTTTGTCGGAGAATAGTTGTCCCAAAACAGCCCGTATCCTTTTACCGATTGGATAAATGTTACCACATCTTCCACATTGCCTTGTACAAGCTGTTTGGTTTGATTACGCTGCGACATTTTTCCATTCTGAAGAATTCCCAGTCCATAAACAGCTTCTTCTTTCTCTAATGCGAAAGATTGTTTTACAGAGAATGTTTTGGTTCCTGCATCATTGAAATCAATAAAATCAGGAGTCTTGTTCTCTTGTAATAAAGGTTTTGCTTTGATATCAGAGAAAGATATCTTTCCGGTTTTTAAGTTTAATAAAACTTCTATCCGTTTGCTTTTAAGTACCAGATCATCATTTTTCTTATTCACGGTAAATGCTATAGTCTGAGGTTTTTCAATTACCGAAAGGCTCTCTTTGTTGTATTCCCAACCTTCAGGGGATTTTATGATCCTTATGGTTGATGGATTGTAAAACCGGAGTTCTATGTCAATCTTGTTGATCGTTGTTTTAACTCCGTTCGCTGTTTTTTCATAGCTTTGTTGTGCTGTGATGATCAGATTGATAGATAATAACAGCACTAAAAATGAAAGTCTTTTGATTCTTTTCATGGTTGCGTTTTTGGATAATAAATTGTTGAGACAAAATTATCGTAAGAGTAAAAGTCTGTAACAACAACCATGTTGAAACAAATGGTAATTATGTTGTTTTTCTTGTTTTTTCCGCATATTCAGTGGGGCGGCAGCCGTACATTTCCTGAAAACATTTACTTAGATAGCTGCCACTGCTGAATCCTACTTTATCGGCTATTTCGGCTATACTGAGCTCTTCTTCCAAAATGAGTTGGGCTGCCTTTTGAAGACGGATATTCCGGATAAAAAGAGACGGCGATTTGTCTAATAATGCAATAAGTTTGCGATACAGACCTGTTCTGTCCATACATAAGTCACGGCTGAGTGTTTCGACGGAGTAGTTTGGTTCATCAAGGTTTTTCTCAACAAGTTCTATTGCCCGGGACAGAAATTTATTATCTGCTGTACTTGGGTTCTTATTACTCTCGGGAAGTATTTCTTCTGATGTATTTTTTGTGTCGTTTGATTCTTTTTCCGCTTCAAGGATGTTGCATTGCTCTATCAGGTTTCGAATTCTGAGAAGGAGCATATCTTCTTTGTGTTGACGTTCGATTCTTTTTCGGCTGATCCGGATATACAGGTAGATGAACGAGAAAGTACCAATGACGAACAATGCCGCATATAGAGTGTAAGCGATGCCGGTTTTCCACCATGGAGCATGTATTGTTATTTTTAATTGCGTAACATCTCCTTTCCATTGATGATTATTTGAGGAAGCCATTACTTTGAGGGTATATTTTCCGTGGGGAAGATTGGTATATGAAATTCGTAAAATCCCATCAGAACCCTTATTATAGGCATCTTTAACGATCTCGCGCCAATCGGAATCGACTCCTTCCAACTGATAACGGTAATAGGTCTGGGATGGATTTTGATAATTTATTCCGGAAAATTCGAATGTAAGGAAGTTTTGATTATAAGAAAGATCTATTTCTTTAGTATAAGGCGGTGTTGAAGATAAAATAACATGGTGGCTGTAGGATTTTCCGGCTTCTATTTTTTCTCCATGCAAAAAGAAGTTCGTGAATACCGGACGAAAAGGCAATTCAGCATAGGAGATTTGCCGGGGATTTAGAATATTGAATCCGTTGATCCCTCCGAAATAGAGTAATCCGTCTGAACTTTCCATGACTGCTCCGTCGGTGTATTCGCCGTCTAAAGTTCCGTCAAACGAGTTGAATTTCAGAAAATGGATCTTTCCGTTCGATATATTTATTTCGGCTTTTGATATGCCGTAACTGGTCGTTATCCATACAGAATGACTTCGGTCTTCGAGTATACCGTGGATAAAATTATTAGAGAGACCGTTTTCTGTATAGAAAATCTCTTCTTTTTTTCCGGGTCTGTCCAGCTTCAATCCATCTGCTGTTCCTTTCCATTTCCAATCCCGGCTGTCGTAGAGGAATGTATTATCGGCAGATCTGTTGAGCTTGTTCAAAATGTCTTCCGGTAGTATATTCTGTGAAATATTGAGCAGTCTTTTGTCCCTTTCCGAAGTAGAATATTTATAGATGCCAAAATTACTTTTGATGTATATATTTCCGGCTTTATCTTCCGCAAACGAATGTACGATAAGGTTTTTTATATGCTGTTTGTCAGAAAAATACGCAGCTCCTATATAAGAGAACTTGTATCTCGATGGATGATAATACAATAATCCCTGATTGATTGTGCCTAACCAAAAACCTCCCTGCCTGTCATAAAAAAGAGTACTTATTTCGGTCTCGATTGTTTTACCGTCCACCATTTTTAATGTAGGTCGGTATTCCTTTTTATGATTCAGCAAATCTATTACCCAAAAGCCGGATGGACAACTGATATATGCTATATTTTCTTTAATAACTAATGTATTAAGGGTGTAATCTGTTTCGAGGAGTTTAGTCCATGCTTGTGTCTTGGTATTAAAAAAGAAGAAACCGCCTTTAGATCCGTTTTTGAGTTGATAGAAGCCGTTGGCTTCATTTACAACTAAAGATGTATTTCGGAAAAAAGAACTTTCTTTGTCTGAATAGGCGGTTTTACTGAATATCTTATTCTTTGTTTTCAGGTTATAGCATACAATCTCTCCCGAATCGTAAAATAAGTATAGATGATGCTTGTCTGCATCCAAATCCTGTAATTGTACCGAATGCTTGTTTATATTTATTTCGTAATCCGATCCGTCTATACTCAGAATACCCGAGTGTAGCAGCCACAGACGTTGCTCAGAGTCTATAAATATATCTTCGACAGGATATTTGATACCTCTATTTGTGAAAAACCTGTTGAGATCCGGGATGTATTGTTCCCGAACAAGATCGACACACATCAATTTGTGGGTATCTTTTATCCAGAGCAGTGAATCTTTACTTTGATAAATCCTGTAAAATCCGTTGTATCCTCTTAGTGGGTAAATGTGCCGGGATGTGCGGTGAATATATTTAAAATATACTCCGTCGTATAAGTTAAGGTTTCCACTGGTGGTGAAAACCATTCTTCCATCGGGAAGTTGAAGAATATAACGTATCTGATTGTCGCTTAAACCATGCGAGACATCAATCGGGGTATATACAAAATCACCAGCCCAACAGGTAAGAATTGCCAGAAGAGACAAAAGGGTTATTCTTACTCGTCGGTTCATCATTCAGATATAAAGGTTTATGGTATTTAAACAGTTACTTAAAATATGGAGAAATCAAATATAAGCATTTTATTAGAAAACCGCCTTTTCGTCTCATAAAAAGCCTGCTTGGTCTCATTTTTTACAGCACTGATGGTTAAGAGTTTACTTTTGAAACAATTAAAAAATAACTATCTAATGAATAAACGTGAATTATTAGCAGAAATATCAACTATGTCTGAGGTGGATACAGTCGATTGCGAAAAAGTGATAGATGCTCTGGAAAAAGTTTTGCAACGCGAGTTCAGCTCATCCGGATTATCGGGAGCCTTTGAGAAGTTTTGTAGCCTTATTAAAATGTTTAAAATTAAAATGATATGAAATTAGGTTCTTCAATCTATTTATTGATTTGGCAACTTGATTCTCAGTAAACAGTAAATAATAGGGCAGGCTACAATTCTTATCTAGGATCAAATTGGCTTTTCTCTTTTTTATCTATAAGGAAACAGAGGGTCAATACGAATATAAAGAAAAAGGTAACTTCTCAAAAAAGCAAAACGAATGTAACTTTTGTTACCTTTTTCATAAAGTTCTCAGAAACACAGGTGATAAATGAAAGTAAGAGTACAGATTGGTGTAAGTTTATCGATATAACGGTCTGCTGGTTTTCTTTGCCTTTTAACTACTAATTTGCATTATATATTTATCTTTACGCACACAGCGGTGACAGCGATTACTCTTACTTCTGCAAGATATTTTATTATCGCAGAAGAATTTACTTAGCATGGGAAAACAATCTTTTATATATAGATTTTTATTAGACCGTCATTTTAGGATATGGAGGTATATTGTCTTATGTCTCTTTTTCGTTATTGTATCGATTAATGAGGCTTTAGTGGGATATATGGAGCTTATCCCCCATATAGGAGATAATATATATTGGGCTATAGGCGTGACAGTGTTAGTTTATATAATAAGTATACTCTTTTTTAGAAAATTAGTTATAAGCCATTTATTAAAAGGAAAATATCTCTTGTTTGCTGTTAGTGTTGTCCTGTGTGCCTTTTTATACACTTTTGTATCGAATGTCGTGTATGATCGGTATATGGAGGATTATAATTTTTTTTCGAAGGCTATGTTGATTGATAACTTATCGGCTATATCGTTGTATATATTATGCATATTAGGAGTTATTATTCCTGTCTTTCTCCGAAATTGGGGCCTATCTAATGAGTACCTTAGTAAATTGAAGATAAAACAAGCATCATCGCGGGTAGAGCAGTTTAAAGAGCAGATTAATCCCCCTTCTTTTTTCAAAATATTGAACGAAAGCAAAAAAACTGTTATGACTGATCCAGATAAGGCTTCGGTTATCCTGATAAAATTGTCTCAATTACTCCGGTATCAGTTATACGATTGTAACAGGCTATTGGTTCTCCTAACAGCAGAGGTGTCCTTTTTACGAAATTTTCTCGAATTGGAAAGGCTGTTTTCTTCCCGATTCAATTATAAGATGGAGACAGAAGGTAATATCAATGGAATTTTTGTTTTACCATCAATAATTTTGCCTTATGTACAAAGTGTAGTTAATAGCCTTGATCGGGATAAGGAATATCTGGATATTGGGATTCAATTCTTAAATCGGGATGAAATAGTATCTATTATTGTCAAGACATCCGATATCAGCAATAATATTCTGTTGCAGAAAGAATTATTGAAAGTCAAAGAGCGGCTTGCTGCTTTGTACCGAAGCCGGTATATATTAACAATCGAAAAAGATATAATTCCCCAAACTACAGAGCTAATCTTACAATTAAAGAAGGATTAAATACATGAAGGTAAGTAGTTATAATAATATTATTGTCAATTTGTTGGTATCCCCCCGATATAGGATATTACGTCATTTAGTATTGTTTTTTTTCATCCTTGCTCTTTCGGTAGGATTTGTTTATGGTATGGAAGAACGAGGTTGGAGTGCGGGATTTTTTGAGCAATTAATTTATTTCTCTAGCTTTGGAATTCTATTCTGGCTTGCAAGCTGTCTCAATATATATGTATTGACCCCAAGATTATTGTTGAAAAATAAATGGTTGCTGTTTTTTCTATCACTTGCGGTGCTTGTCTTATTCGTAATTACAATTATATTTATCATACAAATTACGAATATTGAATGGGAGGAAGATCCTTTGGATACGACTCATGCAACTCCTTATGAGTATTTCAAAGCGGTAATAAATCTTTCGTCAGCTTTTCTGTCTTTTCTCCTTCTGTTTGCGGGTACATCCTCATTTGTTCTTTTCAAGTATTGGATATTGGATATGCAGCAGTCCGAAGAATTGGAGTCGGAAACTTTACAAATGGAATTGAAATTATTAGAGAATCAAATCAATCCGCATTTTTTGTTCAATATGCTCAACAATGCCAATATTATGATAAAAAAGGATCCGCATACCGCTTTACATATTATTGAGAAGCTTGAGGAGATGCTAAACTATCTTATGAATGACAGTTTGAAAGAAAAAGTGTATTTACATGAGGAAGTCCTATTTTTGAGCGATTTTCTGGAACTTGAAAAAACACGAAGAGATTATTTTGATTATACCGTTTCTGTTGATGGGGATATGAATGATAAGCAGATATCACCATTATTATTTATTGCTTTTGTTGAAAATGCAGTAAAGCATAATCAGGACAGTCAGACAGCATCATATGTTAATATTTCGTTTAAAGTATCGAAAGAATGTCTGATATTTATCTGTAAAAATTCAATACCAGCTAATCTTCCCAATAAACAGCAAGCGGGAGGAATAGGATTGGTTAATATAAAACGACGATTAGACTTGTTATATAAAAGCAATTACCATTTAGAACAGACTAAAACAGATGTAAGTTACACCGTAAAGTTGGAGTTGAAGTTATGAAATGTATTATAGTTGACGATGAGCCTATTGCTCGAGAAGGTATAAGGTTACTGATTAGTGAAATACCTCAATTGGCATTACTGAAAGGATTTAATAATGCGGGAGATGCGTCTTTGTTTATAAGTGAAACATCGGTAGACTTGATTTTTCTCGATATTAATATGCCCGGAGTTAATGGGATCGAATTTGCCCGTAGTGTACCTAAGCAAACACTGATTATATTTACTACTGCATATTCAGAGTATGCTCTGGACAGCTATGAAGTGGATGCGATAGATTATCTGGTGAAGCCGATTGATCCCGTAAAATTTCGGAAAGCAGTAAATAAAGCCATAGTATATCATTCGCTTTTGATTGATGAAGAGAAGAAGAGAATAGAAAGTGCTGATAGTGATTTTATCTTCGTGAAATCTGACCGGAAATATTTTAAGGTAAATTTTGAGGATATTCTCTTTATCGAAGGCTTAAAAGACTATATTATCATCCAGATGGAAGATCAGAGGATTATTACACGAATGAGTCTGAAAGCGATTCAGGAATTATTGCCAGAGACTCTGTTTTTCCGGATAAATAAGTCTTATATTGTCAATAAGAAGCATATCGAATCATTTGATAATAATGATGTTTTTATAGGCAAATATGAAATTGCCATAGGTAATACTTTTAGAGACGATTTTTTCAAAGCATTTACTAATAATAAGTTGATTTGATAGAAGAGGGGTTTAATATAGCAGAAAATGCTGCAATCGTATAGATTACAGCATTTCCCAATTTGCATATGAGATAGTTTTCTCTCTGAAGGGTTAAAGTTTTTTCAATCCTTTGGTCTGGCTTTTGTCAGTTACCGGAACAAGGCTTATGGCATATCCTCCACCGGGAACAGATAATTGAGTCAGTTTCGATTTATTTGTTACGATTACCTTACGGATAGTGTAAGCTTGAGGATTTGTCTTATAATCCGCATTTTTTGCATCGGCATAGATAGTCGCAATGTATTCTTTATCAGAATCAAGGAAGTCAAAACCTATTTTAGAAGTGAAGGCATTATACCCCGCTGTGTTTCCAACAAACCATTTGTCCGTTCCTTTAGCTTTACGGGCTACAGTAACATATTCGGCAGGCTCAGCTTCGAGATATATGCTGTTGTCCCAATCCAAGGCTACATCTTTGATAAACTGGAATGCATCCGGAAAGCGATTGTAATTTTCAGGAAGATCAGCTGCCATTTGAAGCGGGCTGCTCATAGTTACATAAAGAGCCAGTTGGTTGGCAATAGTAGAGTTACAGTGAGAATGGTTGTTCGGATTGATTTTCTCGATATCCATTTCGAATATACCTGGAGTATAATCCATCGGGCCTCCGATCAGACGGGTGAAAGGCAGCACGCACACATGATTTGGTTTACTTCCTCCGAATGCCTGATACTCAGTTCCCCGAGCAGATTCGTTCCCGATCAGATTCGGATATGTACGACAAATTCCGGTAGGTCGAACAGCTTCGTGGGCATTGACCATTATCTTATATTCGGCAGCTTTTTCTATTGCAAACTGATAGTGATTATTGATCCATTGACTGTAATGGTTCTCGCCGCGGGGAATGATATTACCAACGTATCCGCTTTTTACAGCCGGATAGTCGTATTTATTCATCAGTTGATATGCTTTGTCCATATAGCGTTCGTAGTTACGTACCGAGGCTGATGTTTCATGGTGCATGATCATTTTTACGCCTTTGCTTTTGGCATATCGGTGTATTTCTTCGATATCGAAATCAGGGTATGGTGTTTGGAAGTCAAAAACAAAGTCTTTAGAATGTCCGAACCAATCTTCCCATCCTGTATTCCACCCTTCTACCAATACTCCGTCAAAGCCATTCAAGGCTGCGAAGTCTATGTATTTCTTCACGTTTTCGGTGGTTGCTCCGTGTCGGCCATGAGGTTTTACTTTGCTATAGTCGGTAACACCCAGCTGAACACTTTTCAGGTCATTTGTATATGACCAGTCACTTTTACCGGTGATCATTTCCCACCATACACCCACATACTTCATTGGCTTGATCCATGAAGTATCGTCTATTTTACAAGGATCATTCAGGTTGAGAGTGATATTTGATGCTAATATTTCGCGGGCATCATCACTTACGATAACTGTACGCCATGGTGTTGTAGAAGGAGTTTGTAAGTGTCCTTTGGTTCCGTTTGCATCAGGGGTAATCCACGATTGGAAAATGAGGTTTTTGTCATCCAGATTGAGATGCATACAACCGTAGTTGATAAGTGCGGCCTCATGTAAATTGATATAAATACCATCAGCAGTTTTCATTTGTAAGGAAGTCTGAACACCTGTTTCGGAGAATCCTGTTTGAGACAAGTTGCTTGATCTGCCTTGCTGATTGATACTTCTTATTTCCGAAAGTTTCGATACATGGTAGTCGTACTCCTGAGTATCATAGTCCCCAGGAATCCAATAAGCGGTATGATCTCCTGTCATGGCAAACTGGGTAAGCTCTTCTTTTATCACAAAGTAAACAAGATTGTCCTGTTCCGGAAATTCATAACGAAATCCCAGACCATCGTCAAACAAGCGGAAGCGGATAACCATATTACGGTCTGTTGATTTCTGGTTCAGGGTTACAGCCATTTCATTATAATGGTTCCGTATATCCTTTGTTTCACCCCATACCGGTTGCCATGTTTCGTCAAAAGATGAATTTTTCACATCGCTAATGTTAAAACCATCGTGCAAAGAAGTCTTAGGATCTTTATTCTTCTTTATCTCTGCTCCAAATTCAGCACTTTCATTGCCTGTCAGTTCTAAACCCAGCTTACTAGGGTTGATAACACTTTTTCCTTTGTATTTTAAGGAATAAATGGGTGATCCCTCCTTATTGAGCGAAAAGTTCAGCTCGAAGTTCCCATTTGGCGATTTTAATTCTTGTGCGTTTATTATTGTCATAACAAATAAATAACACAATGCCAGAGTTAATTTTTTCATTTTTTTTATTTTCCTATTAGAGTTTATACTTAATAAGTGTAGTATATTATTTGATAATAGATATTATGTTTTTTTATGAGTTTATTGATCTCTTAGTATTTGTAATTTGTCACAGTGTAAGTTTTTCTGTCTTTTCCTACACCCTTTATTGATAATTTTTTCCAGTGTTTAGGTAATACTGATTTTTTCTGTATTATACCAGATGGGGTAACTTCTAATCCGCCAAAACCATTAATAACTGCTTGTAGTAGCCCTCCCGCACAAGTTGCAAAATATGGGTTTTGACTTGTTGCAGTTTCTGCAAGCACATTAAATGGTGGTCGTACATTTGGTTGATAACACCGGTAAAACATTTCGGTAGCTTTATCAATATCACCTAAATGCGCATATTGAACACAAAAGATAGAATAAGTCATCGCAGGTCCATGCACATTGTCTACTTTATGTTCGTAATATTCCAAGTCTTTTCTTAATCTTATAGGATCTGTAATAATATTTAAAGGATAACCCAGTAGGTTAGCATCAGCTTGTTTTATTATCTGCCCATCATAATCGATATATTCTTTGGTAACTCCATTTTCAAATGTGTGTATGGATATGTTTTTGCTTATATCAACCCATTCTTCAGGAGCTTCTTCTCCACAAATTTTGGCGGCTTGAGCCGCAAAGTCCAGAGCCTTTATTGCCGCACCATTGGTAAAAGCATTGTCTGTTTTACCCTCTGCATATTCGTCGGCTCCTACTACATGCTTTATAGAATAAGTTCCATCTGTATTTTTTTCGACACGGCTAACCCAAAAATCAGCCGCTTTCTTCATTAGAGGATAGCCTTTTTCTTTCAGCCATTTCAGATCTTTATTCATACAATAGTAATTCCAGCATGCAATGGCAATATCTGCCGTAATATGGTGTTCAAACTGTCCGGTAGTAGAATATATAGGTGTTGATTCTTCTCCAAAATCATCCGATTCCCAAGGAAACATAGCTCCTTTATACCCATAAGCATCTGCTTTTCGTTCTGCAGCAGCAAGTCTGTTTATCCGATAATTGATCATTGATTCGGCTATTCCCTGATTCAGGAATAACATTGGAGGGAACATCCATATTTCTGAATCCCAGAATATATGGCCATTATATCCCTGCGAAGATAATCCCATGGGGGATATACTAAGGTCAGATCCGGCACGGCAGTATGCATACAAATTGAATAATGCAAAACGAATAGTCTTCTGAGCCTCATCGTCTCCCTCTATTATTATATCTCCCTGCCATAAATCGGCCCAATGACGTTTGTGTGCTTCCATTATGGAGGGAATACCTTCATGCATGATATAAATAACCTGCCGCTCGGATTCGCTAGATGGGTCTACGAAATCTCGGGTCGAACAAATAGATCCCGCAAGAGAAAAAGAGATTTTTTCTCCTTTCTTCATATTTCCCGAAATGCTTGTTTGTTTTTTTTCTTTATTATCCAATTGAAATCTATCGGTAGGATAGATGAAAACAGAAGATGCAGCAACTTTTTGCATGTGCTTTTCGGATGATGCATTGACTTGCAGTATACTGACCTGTTTTCCTCCGGCATTTAATGATTTAAATACATGGTTTGCATCGACATATTCCTTTGGTATATCCATTTCATTTTCGATATTTAGAGAAATGTTGTCCAACGCGTTTACTGTAATATTTATTAAGCCCGAAAACGGAAGGTTTCTTAGGGCCGAGATAGTATATTCGATCTCAGCTGTTTTTCCTACTTTGAATGACGTGGTGTGGGTGGCCTCTTTCATATTTATACTTTGTTTCCATCCACTAATGTTGGACTCTGTCACCTGTTCTCCATTTATACTCATCTTTAATATGAACGGATTTATACCTTTTAGTACTCGAGTCACTCCATATTCGTCACTTATGTCAAATACATGATTCAATATTACATGGCGAATCGAAAAAGGTTCTTTCCATGGCAATATCCCGATTGTACCATTGGCTATAGGTGCACCTGTATAATTCTGAGTATTCTTAGCTTCTATAATCCATCCTTGTTGTGATTCTTGAGCGGATAAATATTGAAGAGAATTTATACACAAAAAAACTATAATAAGTAGTTTATATTTCATATAATCAGTGTAATATTAGAACAGGTCTTAGAACAAGAGTTATTACTAATTATTTATTTGTATGTTGATTCTATTTCTTTTATCCGGAATTTTCACCCAACATTCCATTGTAACCTCGTTCCATGACCATTCGGTAGAAATTATATCTATATTCAAAGTTTCCGAGATAGATTGTTCTGCTACATTTTTAATGACAGTTCCATTTACATTTACGGTTACAGGTTTTTTGTCTAAATGGTATTTCAATACGATATTTCTTTTCTGCGATTGAATAAACCCTTTGTCGTCCGGAGTTATACTTGTCGTATATCCGTCTTCAGAAGTTGTACACATAAATTGTGTTTTAGAGTAAATATCCCTCAGATAATCAAGATTCTCTCCATTATCCTCATATAATTCAAAAGAAGTGCTTTCGTCCACATAATTAGGAAATATATGAACAAATACCGGATAATCCTTATTTTCGTGAATATACTGCATTACAGGCATCATCGGTATAATAGAGCCTTTTTTTACAAATATAGGAATTGTATTTAAAGGAGCCTTGTAAGCAATAGTTTGTCCACCCAGATAAACGGTTTTCTTATCATTAAAGTCTATCCATTCTCCATCAGGCAGATATACGCGTTTTACCCGTTCACCCTTTTTTAGAACAGGTGCGACCAAAATTTCTTCACCAAATATAAATTGATTGTCAATTTTAGCAGCTTCCGCATCGTTCGGATATTCCATAAACAGTCCTCTGGTAATAGGTAATCCTGTATCGTGGGCTTTGCGTGAATAAGTATAGAGATAGGGGAACAATTGATATTTAAGTTCGATTGCAGCCTTACTGTTCTTTTCCACCACATCGCCAAACATCCAGGGTTCTACAGCATTATCGCCTTCGTGGTGAATACGGCTTAGAGGACAGAATACACCAAATTGCAGCCAGCGGGTATACAGTTCACCCATTGCCTTGTAATCGGTAATATCTCCGCAGTAACCCGAAATATCGGTTGTCCAGAAAGGAATACCTCCTAATCCTGCGGAGATACCGACAGCTACCTGATTCTCGAGTTGCCCCCATCCTTCAAGGACATCATTTCCGTTTCCGCTATCGTTAGTCCAACCAAAAGTATATCGTTGCAGTCCTGCATAAGCAGACCTTGTCATCTGGAATATACGGCGGTTTGGATTATGTTTCTCGAATTGTTCTTTTACAACTTTATCCCAAGTTAGTCCATAGATATTATGAACCTCATTGTGCATTCCGATATGATGTTTCATAAACAGACGGTCTACATCTTCTTCGTTGCTCCAGGCAGGTTCACCCATATCAGTCCAAAAGCCGCTTATTCCGTCATCTATCGGTTTTTGCTGATATTTTCCCCACCAGTCGGCAACTTCGGGTATGGTGAAATCGACCACACCGCAATTTCCACCCCATGGCCATGGCATATCATAAGATTTTCCTGTGCGGACGTCTTTAACGAAATATCCAAGTTTATCGGCCTCCTGCCATTGCTTCTTATTTGCCTGAGAGATAACCGGATCTTGTGATACAATCATCTTAAAACCTTGAGATTTTAAATTCTGAAGCATGCCTTTAGGGTTGGTGTAGTTGCCTTTTCGCCATTCAAAATCCTGCAGATTTTGAGTCCAGCCGATATCCTGATAAATAATATCACATGGTATCTGGCGTTTACGGAATTCGGCAGCTACCTGTAGAGCCTGATCTTCTTTAGTGTAAAGCCCCCGGCATTGAGCAAGCCCCAATGCCCATTTAGGAGGCATGATCGGTTTTCCGGTCAGGTCAATATATTGTTCCTGAATTTCTTTATAGTCTTTTCCGAATATGAAATAATAGACAAATGCTCCGTCGGGAGCTTCGAATGAATAATATTCGTCCGATTCCGTTCCGAATTTAAATTCAGTCTTATAGGTATTATCAAGAAATATTCCGTAACGGTAGCTACTCATAAAGAAAGGAATACTCTTAGCTAAAGGGTCTTCCGTTACGCTATAGCAAGGGCGGTCGCTGTTCCACATCTTATATGAATGTCCACGGCGGTTAAGCGTTCCTGTTTTTTCACCTAATCCAAAGAACTGTTCGTCGTTTCTTAATACTTTATACGCTTTTACAGCAGAAGAATCAGATACATGCCCTTTATCTTTGAAGTCACTGAAAACTAATTTCTGCCATTTATCGAATATCTGTAACTGCATCGGGTTTTTATTAACCCTGATGCGTAATTTTGATGTAAATATCTCGTAGCAGGCAGGTTCTTCATTAACATTGACTTCTCCTACATTCTCGAGACTCTCATTCACCACGGCGTAAGAATGGTTTTTTCGGGTAAGTTTACCTGACTGATCAAACCATACTTTTACTACCGAATTACTATTGATTGTCAAAGACAGCTTAGCCCCGTCCTTACAATTAAATATTACTTCATTTCCTTTCTTTGTATAGGAAATACATTCCCCGGCGAATAGAACCGCCGAAGAAAGTATTATCCCGAAAACTAGTAAACCTATTTTTTTTATCATATATCTTTATTCTTTTAGGCTGCAGATGGCAACCTTTATTTTCAATCAGGTAAGGCAAAAAGGTAACACCGAAACATTCTACTTACTATTTTGTGACTTTCTTCTGATATTTGTTTTCCAGCCTTTTAACCGTCAAAAGGTAACAAAGGTGACGAAAGAATGTACTTTTCGGATGTACCCTTTTTGTTCTGTTTTATACTTACAACTGTATTCTATTGCATAGATAAAATTTTCAGTTGATCAGTTTCAATACAGTTTAGTATTCCAATACAACCATATCCCAATATTTTAGAGAAGGAACAGTTAAGGTGATCTCGTTACCCGATTGAGTAAAATCTATGCTCTGTGCAACTCCTCCATTGATATCGGGAGAGGCTATCCATACCTTAGAGACTGTTTTTCCTGCCGATATACTGATTCCGATTCCGGAAACGGTTGTTGCAGCTGTTTGATTTCCATTTGTATCACGCCATTCCATCGAATTTGCATTCGTAAAGTTTATCAGGTGTAATACATCCCTGTTTGTAAATCTTTTCGAAACAACAGCTACTTCTCCTTGCGATCCAGGCCAGTTATTGAATATCAGTTTATTGTCGGTAGATTGTACCTTGATGTTAGAAAAAGTTCCGCCATCACGCAACAGGTTCTGATAGGCAACCAGAAAATCGTAATAATAAGTCAGATTCTGTTTTGTCTCCCTTTTCATTTGTAAGTTCGAATTCGGGAAATATTCATTCGACAGATAATGCTCTCCTAATTCGAGGTGGGCACCTCCAAATGAGAATATGACCGCATTGGTCAATAATATACCTGGCATATTTATGAATCCCGAATTTCCGGACTTATCATAATTCATATAAGCTGCTAAAACAGTTTGTTTAGAGTTGTTACTATACGAATTGTTATTGATAATTACTTGAGCAAGTTCTTCGTAGGTTTTACTTTCAGACCAGACTTCAGTATATAAGAAGTCTATGTCCGATTTGGATATGCTTTTCTCTTGCCCGTATTGGCTGACTGCATTCATTACCAGTCTTTTTTCCGGGTTAGCCTGTTTCATAGCGGCTATAAATGATTTATATGTTTCGTCGAGTTTTACAGCTTCACCGTTGTAATTATATACTGTTCCTCTGTCTCCTAACTGGTCGATGTGATATCCGTCGAAATTAAATACCGAGTATACATCTTTGTTTCTTCCGGCCAGATATGCCTGCCATTCGGTATTACCCGGATTGGTCAAATAAATGTTGCTGCGGAAAGGAGCATCTAACGGATGGTTGTCTTTTTCTGTATGGTTTTTGTCCTTGAATAAGTACCACTCTTCTTTTACTCCGTCTGAAGCAGCATTATCCAATGCTCCGAAAGCAAGATTGTAAAACATAGTCTTCATTCCTTTGTTATGAGCTGCATCAATATAACCTTTTACGGTAGACTGATAGTTGGTACGTCCGATGAGGTCGAGCCACGATTCAGCAGGATTTTCAACTGTTCCGGCTAATGGGCGTTGATGATCATACATCCAGTCATAGAATTGAATACCATTGATGTGATACCTGTTTAATACTTCCACATTGTCTATGATGGTTTTGTCTGAAAGTTTACCGTATGAAGATAAAAATCCGTAACGAGGGAATTTCTTCCAATCCGACGATACGTCAACAGCTATACTCTGATATACTTTTTCAGTTCCGTCTTCAGTAGCATAAATATCTACCATGTAACCTTTGTAATCATCGGCAGGAGTCTGCCAGCTCCAAGACTCGGACGATAGGCTTTCTTCTTTCAGAACTTCACCTAAGTGTGAATATCTGACTTTGAGATTTCCCGAGGGTTTATCTTTCAGGGTAAAGTGTACGGTTTCGCCCGGTTGATAACAAGCCTTGTCGGTTGTTAATGTTGCATTGAAATATGTCTCTCCGTATATTACCGGATCATTTTTTGTATCGTAATAATCTTCACAGCCGGTGGTTAGTATAGCCAGACCAAAAGCCAAGGATAAATACGTCTTTTTCATGTTATTGTATCTTTAAAAGAGGAGTTTCCTAATCAGAGACTCCTCTGCTCTTATTATTTAAAGAGGTCTGAGACCTTATTTTTTGATAATTACAGTTTGTTGCAGCTGATCCAATTCGATAGTATATGTTCCCGCACTGGAGATTTTCCATTTATTATCGGGATTTGCTCCACCGGCACTGAAAATCATTTGCTCGGTAGTGCCTGTTGGTTCTTTTCCGTTTTCACTGGCTAAAAACCAATCGCCGTTCCAGTCACTTTTCTTGTCGCAGGTAAATTTTAATTCTCCGGCGTTAAGAGTTCCTGTCCAAGTGAATTTATATGGATTACCCGATACAGCTGTCATTGGTGTCGCACTATCGATACTCCATCCGTTAGGAGCTGCGTCTCCTACCAGATAGATGAGTTTATATGGAGTGAACGGAACGATATCTATTTTCATGTCACGTGTATCGAGTTTGATCTTATAAACCCCTCCGGCAATGTTCCATTTATTGTCGGGGTCTCCTGCCCATTTGCTGACTTCAAGATTAGTTCCAGCTCCTGTTTGATCTACTGTAGGGCGGAAAAATGCAGCATCCCAGTTTTGGGCTGTAGCTATTTTGAAATCACCTCCGGCTGATAAATCAGCGTTATAATGGAAGATAAACGGATCGGATGGATCTACAGTCATTGCTTTGAAGTTCCATCCTGTAGGGTTTCCTACCAGCCACAATTCGCTGTATTCAGGAGCATCCAGAGTCTCAATGCTAATCACCATATTAATGATGTTGAGTGAAATTTTATAGATACCAGTTGCAGGTATTGTGAATTTATCGTCTGCATCTTCATCCGATTCACGTAAAGAGAGTTTAGTATTATCACTTCCCTTATTGTATGATGGAAGGAAACTGCCCAATGTGGTGATAAATTTCAGTTCTCCGGCATTTAGTTTTCCTTGCCATACAAAACCTCCCGCAGCTCCTGATACGGTATTCATTTTAGTGGCGTTATCTGCGCTCCATCCATTGGGTGCTGCGCTGCCGATAAGGTAAAGGGTAGATGATACAGGTTTATAAGTTTTAACTGAAACTTTTAGTACCTCTGAAACTTGGGGATCTATATTTTCCTGAAGAACTTTTGCTGTAACACGGGCTTCTAACTCAACCGAAGTATTGGTTTCGGCTCCAAGTTGATTGATGATTATTGCATTTAGTTCTTCCGTCTTATAAGAAACAGATGTTTTACCCTGAGTTAGTTCAACTTCTATTTTTTTGTTGAAATCAGTACCTCCGAGTCCAAGTTCGAATGTATATGTAATAGCTGCATTTGTATTGAAGTTAGATCCAGGTGTCCATTCGAAAGTAATGGCATTACTTTGGGGTGCGGTAACATCCAGTTCCAGCGAGGTATTATCCGCTGATAATGTCAACGGTTGATTGCCGAGATCTGTTTCTTTATAGTCATCATCACAAGAGATGAATAAAGCCGGAATAGTCAGAAGTATTCCCAACAGTATATTAGTTATATTTTTCATTTTGAATTCAGTTTTTAATATAAGTAAGAGACCTTAATAACCCGGATTTTGTTTAAGATTGGGATTAGAGTCTATTTCTTTTTGAGGAATAGGTAATAATAAATGCTTCTTCTGGGCATTGACTTTTCCTATTGAGTGCAAAAAGTTAAGAGCATATTGTCCATTATCCCAACGGATCATGTCAAACCATTGGTGGCCTTCGAATGCCAATTCAATACGGCGTTCATGTCTGATCTTTTCACGCATTTCCTCCTGCGATAGGTTTTCAATGTCACTTCTGTTAGTCAGTCCGGCACGTTTTCTTACTTGATATAGAGGTTCTATGGCATCAGACGTATTGCCCAATTCATTTTCTGCTTCTGCTTTCATCAACAATATATCGGCATAACGAAGAACGATAATGCTAGCCGAATTGGTGTTGTAATCAGGTGAAACAGATGTAGGAACTAAAAATTTCCTGACATTATAACCTGTAGAGGACATGGTGCTTTTGTATTGCTTACCATCGAAAGAGGGACCTCCTTCGTAAAGGATTGTTTTATCTTTACGTAAGTCTCCCGATTCGTATTGGTTAACAAATTCTTGAGTAGGTTGATTCCAACCATAGCCTCCGCCAACCCATCCGGAGTTGCGAGGACCCATATAGGTGCTTAACCAGCAAGCCTGATTTTCATCGTCCCAGAAACCGGCTTTTGTCAAGCCATAATACTGTATTTCGAATAAAGATTCTGCTGTATTCTTGTTCTTCTCTTCTCCTCCGAAGCAGTCACTGTAATCAGAATTAAGAACGTACCCAAGGTTTTCGACCATATTGCACATTTCCAGGCTCTTTTGATACTGACCTATAGTAAGATATACTTTTGCTAACATTCCCGAGGCAGCTCCTTTGCTCGCTCTACCAAGATCTTTACTGCTGTATTCTTCGCGGCGGGGAAGTTTGTCTATTGCATCCAGAAGATCGGGAATGATGACTTCGTTATAGATACGGTCTTTACTTACTCTCTCAGGGAACAAGTCGTCTCCCGGTTTGGTGGGAGTCAGGCTTAATGGAACATCTCCGAATAATTGAACTAAAATAAAGTAATAACTCGCCCGTAGAAATTTAGCCTCACCGATACATCTGTTTTTGATACTTTCGCTGATGTTCATGTTAGGAACATTCTCTAATACCGTGTTACAGTAGAGAATGCCGGGATTGGGTCCACGCCACAAATCGAGAGCAGCAAAATTATCGGGACCTGTAACAAAGTTGGCCAGTTGGATTGTTTCTATTCCATCGTCACCGCCGCCTGCCCCGACTTCACTGTTTCCGGCGACAATATCAAGTGCCCACATGCGCATATTGTACAGTTTGGGGCGTTGCATAGGTTGATATGCTGCATTGGTCATGGCTATTGCCGATGCTTCATCCTTCACATTCTCGGCTGTAGGATCTTCGTAAGGTTCTTTATCCAAAAAATCTGAACAAGAAGAAAACATACATGCCAGCAGGAGACATCCTGTATATATTATTTTTTTCATGATTGTATTATCTGTTTTAGTAATAATTAAAACTTAAGATCAACTCCGAAACTTATTGTACGCGTCAGAGGATAATTACTGTTATCGACTCCGCCTTGTATTTCCGGATCAAAACCAGAATATTTAGTAAGGGTCAGCAGATTCTGAGCAGACATATAAAAACGAAGACTGTTTATAGAAGCTTTCTTAATCAAAGATTCCGGTAAGGTATACCCTAAAGTAAGGTTCTTCAATCTCAGATAAGATCCGTCTTCTATAAATCGGGTCGAAGTACGTGTGTTTTTGTTCGGGTCGCTGTAAATAGCACGAGGCATAGAATTGCTTGTTCCTTCTCCTGTCCAGCGATTCAGAACCTTTTTGGTTTGATTGCGAACGGTATACATTCCCTCAAGAGTAACACGGTTGGCATTATAAATATCATTACCAGCCACTCCTTGGAGAAATACCTGCATATCGAAATTCCGGTACGAGAAGCTGTTAGTCATTGAAAAATTCCATGCAGGAGTTGGATTTCCGATATAAGTACGGTCGTAATCGTTTACAACTCCGTCGTTATTTATATCTAAAAACTTAATATCTCCGGGAGCTGTTCCATTAGCTGCATCTGTTCCCTGATATTGATATGCGTAACTGTTTACTTCGTTCCAATTTTGGAAGATACCATTTGTAACCCATCCATAGAACGAACCGACCGGAAGTCCTACTGTATGTTGTTGATAGCCACTGTATATGGAGACGTTGTTGTTTAGTTTGATTATCTTATTCTTATTATAAGAGATATTGAAATCGGTATTCCATTCGAAATCTCCTTTTATATTCTGTGAAGCAACGGTTAGTTCCCATCCTGTATTACGAACCTTTCCTGCGTTGATCATAGGAGTGTAGATATCCGAATATCCGGTTGTGATCGGCACTACCATACTTACAAGCATATCGGTTGTGTTTTTGACATAAGCATCAAATGTAACATTGATACGTTGTTTGAATAATGAAGCATCAAAACCGATATTGCCTTGTTTCACCGTTTCCCATTTTATATCAGGATTAGGCATCACCAATGGATATAATGTAGATACGGGTGTTCCGTTAAATACATACTGAGATGTTTTGAGACGGGTAACAGCTGCGTAGTTATCCAAAACTCCCTGATTACCTGTAACACCATATCCCATACGGATTTTAATATCGCTCAATATATTGTTCCTTTTGTAAAAAGATTCTTCCGATAATCTCCATGCTCCAGAGAATGAAGGGAATGTACCCCATCGATTTGCTTTAGTGATACGTGAAGTTCCGTCACGGCGAACCGTTGCAGTTAGTAGATATTTGTCATTAAATGAATAGTTTACGCGTCCGAAGAACGAAAGTAGTGCCCATTCGTTTTTGCTGCCTCCGACAGTCGGATCAAGTAATCCATTGTTCAATTGATTATTACTGTCCGAAAGAAAACCCTGAATGCTTGCTTTCGAATAGTTATATGTGTTATTCTGGGCACTGGATCCTATCATTACATTCAGATTGTGTTTCTCGTTGAATGTATCCATATAGGTAAGGGTATTGTCCCATAAATAAGTTAAGCTTTTGTTTGACTGTTCGCTGCGGTAAGAATTTACAACCGGAATCGGCTGCCAATCGTATTTCGGAGTGAAATTATTTTCATCCCAGAATTTGAAATCAATACCTCCGGTCATTTTATAGGTAACCTTATCGAACAGAGAGGCTTCTCCATATAGATTTCCTAAAACATTATAGCCCTTGGTCGTTGTATTATTTAGGCGTGCGGTTCCGATCGGGTTGCGAAGGTCTCCGTAATATTGAGCTTCGGTTCCAGGTCCCGAATACGTGCCGTCTTCGTTGTATATCGATTGAGTAGGCAGAGATGCTAATGTATTTAATATACTGTAATCTCCATTCTTCTTTGTATCGTGGCTTAGAGTTACATTGTTTCCGAATTTCAGCCACGGGCGGACTTTCGATTCGTTATTGAACTGAAGAGTATAACGGCGGTAAGATGTATTTATTACAATACCATTCTGATCGAATACACTTCCCGATACGTAATAATTACTTTTGTCTGTTCCTCCCGAATAAGAAACAGAATAATTTTGCATTGCGGCTGTACGAAGCAGAGCATCAGTCCAGTCTGTTCCTTTTCCCCATGAGGTCGGATCTTCAAAATCGGGGCGTTGAGTCCGGTTGTTATTAGCCATCATGTCATTATGCAGTGATGCGAATTGCGAAGCATTCAACATTTTCGGAACACTTGTTGCATCTTGTATGCCCCAGTTTGCACTGACAGATATAATACCGTCTCCACTTTTTCCTTTTTTAGTCGTAATCAGAACAACCCCGTTTGCTCCACGTGATCCATAGATAGCGGTAGCGGAGGCATCTTTTAGTATATCAATTGTTTCTACATCGTTTTGGTTTAAAGCGTTCAGCGGCATATCAGTAGGTACACCATCTATTACCAGTAGTGGGTCGGTGCTGTTGATAGAACCAAGTCCTCGTATACGTATACTTACATTACTACCAGGTGCTCCGGCATTAACGACTTGTACACCGGCAGCCTGTCCTTGAAGTGCTTCTCCGATATTTGCCACAGGCTTGTCTTTAAGTGATTTTGCACCCACAGATGCAAGAGACCCGGTCAGGTCTTTCTTTCTCATAACACCGTAGCCGACTACTACAACTTCGTTTAGCATTTCGGTATTATCTTTCATAATAATATGGAAATCAGATCGGTCATTTACGATAATTTCCTGAGTTAAGAACCCCAGATAAGAAACAACGATAACAGCACCATCCTTTACTTCCAGCGAAAACTTTCCGTCTATATCTGTTGCTGTGCCCGAAGTTGTGCCTTTTTCGGAAACCGATGCTCCGATTACACTTTCTCCTTTCTCATCGACAACAATTCCTGTTATCTTTTTTTGAGCAAACATCGATGATGATAAGGTTAAGACCAGCATAAGCATAAATGCTTTACTGAAATAATCCCATCTACTTTTTTGAATTTGTTTCATGGTTTAACTTGATTAAGGTCACAGACCTATTTATTATTTAGGTAAATAAAATAACCGGGAACGGTTACTGAAGATATACAGCCAATTTTTTATCCGTATTTTAAAACATACAATAACTAATAGTGGTTCTGACTGAAAAAAGACTATATCCTCTTCAAAACAAAAATATGAGAGACATGTATTTAAATAAAATTCACATTGACAAAATATAGATACATGAGAAGATTAATCATCTTGTATATAAGTGATTATTAATTTTTTTACTGCGAAAAATATAGATTGAGTATCTGTTATTTTTTCTTAACGGAGCTTATTTTCATTACCCTGTTTTCGAAATCGTCACGAGGTACTGCGGCCTTATTTCTTACTCTGGTGCGATAGCTGTAAATTGTATTTGCGGAATAATGAAGGAAACTGGCTATTTTTGAACTATCGGTGATACCCAGACGGATAAGAGCAAATATACGTAATTCTACGTTGAGTAACTCATTGGGTTTCAAAACAAATTTTTCTTCATCGAGGAGTAGCAAATTGAATTCTTCGACAAAGTTTGGATACAAATGTAAGAAGATATTATCGAAATTCTCATAGAGTTCTTTCAACTCATTGTTAATCATATCGCTGGATTTTAGCATTTTGTATAATTCATCCAGCTTTTTTTCCACGGCCTTTTTGTTTAAGGTGTTCTGATACTTTTCCAATTTGTTGATGTATGTTGAACACAAATCGAGAAAATGTCCTATATAAGCTTCCTTTATCTGGTTTGCTTCGGATAAATTGGTGTTAGCTTCCGATAATTCTTTATTTACAATATGTAACTGGCTGTTTGTCCCTTGTAGCTCATCGTTTAGTTCGTTCAGCTTTACGTTTGTACGATATAATTCTTTCCTGATACGGGCAACCCTTTTCATTTGCCTGTAAGTGTATACAATAGCTAAGACCAGAAAGAACGATAAGATACATGCCAGTATGAGATATGACCGTAATTCGGAGTTCTTCCCGTTTATCTTTTCCTTGTATGCCAAGTCGATGATCGGGAATATCTGAGAAGCTTCGTATGCCCTGAATCGTGCATTCGAAAACATAGCGTCTTCCATTGATGAGCGTATGCAGTCATATGCCCGTTCTATGTCGCCTGTTTCGTACAGAACAGTTGCCAGAGCTTGCATTGAGGCATTTTCTTTGATTGCGTTTTTTATATCGCATATTGCCGATATGGCATAATATCTCTTTTGTAAGTCGGTATTTCCTTCCTTCATATAGATATTTGCCAGAGCATAAGCCAATACTGCTTTCTCGTGTGTGTCAGTTTTGGTCTGATTGAGCATGGTTTGCAGCATTTGTTTAGATTCGTTCAGCTTTTGCTGGTCATATAGCTTTTCGGCGTATACAATTTTATAGTGGTTGGATTTTTTATCCAGAATATTAAGCAGTGAATCTCGGTATAGATCACTAGTTGCTTTATAAGACCGTGTATAAGGATTATTTTGTGAGTAATTGCTATATAACAATTTATAGCAATCGTAATATTTAACTAATAACCAATCAGGCAAAGTTTTTTTATCGATAGACTTCAGGCTGTCTTTCGATTCTATATACATGCTCGAAAATATATATAGAGAGATAAGATCGAGTTTAGACTCGTTTATCCGGGTGATATCGTTTCTTTTCCTTGCGATTTTAAGGTTTTGCTCGGTATAGAAGATAGCCGAATCGGAGATGAAGGTCTTATATTCATCGTACAGTTGGTGGTTGATATCGTAACGCTGGCTATCGCTTATATCGGGTACTGCCAGCATCGATTTGACACGTGATATCTTATCTTTCTTTTGCTGCACATATATTCCCTTCTTTTCTATCAGTTTATATAGGGTACTGTATATTGTATCGGAGGTGGTATGAGCCTGAGATACAAAGGATATGAGAAGTAATAAAATTACAGGTGAAAATCTTTTCATAATCGCAGCTCTTCAATAGTCCAATCATTCTTTGCTGCCAAAGATAGTGGTTTTCATCCGATTTTTATCTTTGATGCTTATGACTATAAGATTCAGATTATGATTAAAAAAGAAAAGAGCCATCTAAGATTTTCTTAAATGGCTCTGCTTTCACTGCATTTTTATTTAAAAGCTGTTGCTATATTCCATTCTGTCTGCCAGGGAATATCGATCTCCCCGTTCTCTTTGAAATGGAGAGGCAGCCATATATAACGGGAGTTTATCAGGTCTGTTTTATTCCATTTGTCGAACATCGCGATATAGGCATTTTCTTTACCTTCGATTTTTAAGACATTGGTGCTTTGACCATAGAATGTAATGTCGGCATCTTTACCGGAGCAGGGATTACCTTTCACTGTCCATTCTCCAAGCATTGAATCTGCAACAGCGTATTCAGCCTGATTCGGGTCCCAGCCGGTACAACCCGATGACAGGATATAGTACTTTCCTTGATGTTTAAATACTGCCGGAGCTTCTCTGGACTGATCTATAAAATTACGGGTGAATTGTCCTGCAGGTTTAAGATAGTCGTCTGTAAGAAGGCTTATGTATAACGTCTTGTTTTCTTCCGAAGAATATATGTGATACGCCTTACCGTCATCATCCTTGAATAGGGTCATATCCCTGCTCATTTGTCCGTTAGGACGCATCGATCCGAGGTACTCGAAATTTCCCGAAGGAGAATCCGATATGGCTACTCCGGCGGCGGCTTTAGCATAATCATGAGAATCGACATGAAGCCACATAACGAACTTTTTGGTCTTTTCGTTATATATTACTTTAGGTCTTTCAAGAACATTTGATGGATGGAGTTCCGAATTGATATCGGTTGTGTCGGGCTTAAGTACAACTCCTTCGAATTTCCAGTTGGTAAGGTCTTTTGAAGAGTAGCAAGAAACGCCTCCGGCCTCTGTCCTGTAACATTCCCAGCTCGGAACTTTCGGATTCCAGTATGTCGAATCGCCTTTGTATTCTCCGTACCAATAGTAAGTACCATCATGGTATAGAATACCACCTCCGTGTGCGTTGATTCGGTTCCCATCGGTATCGAGCCATTCTTCTCCCGATACGATCATTTTTGTATTGGGCTCAGTCGCTGCATCCGGAGCCTTTTTCTGTCCGCAAGCGACAATGACCAATAGAATGATCGAATAAAAAAAGATCTGTTTTTTCATATGATTAGAGTTTAAATGGTTTTAGTTTCAAATATACTCTGTAATTTTTAATCATACCTGTTTGATTCGATTCTGCACGAGGTAGATAAGAGAATCCTGTGATAACCTTTTCTTCATTCAGATCTATAACTATCTGATGAGGATGTTTCATCTTGGTTGTTGAGTAATTGGTATGCCAGAAAGTCGATTCTTGAAGATCAAATACATTACTTGCTATATTATTGGCAACCTCTGTTTCTTCGCTATCGGCATATACTACCTTCCAATGTTGGCGTGAAAGAGGTTTGCCGTCTTCACCTAGAATCTCGAGTTCGGCAATTGCAGAATAATCATCTCCACCGAATGAGTCAAGGGCTTCAAGACAAAAATAACGGGCATTTTGTTTTTTATCAAACTTGATATGCTGCCAGCCGTTTCCAGGTTTGAAAGAGGATTTATAGAACGGAGTTTCGTTACTCAGATCAAGATTTTCGCCTAATTTTCGATGACTATATGCTGCATTTCCGGTAAGTACATCAAGTATCGGTTGACGTAATCCTTCTATTTTAGTTGCTCTTGGTGATGCCAGATCAAATACTATAATTTCGTTTTCGCCTTCTTTCAGCCAGCATCCCGGAACGTATAAAGTCTGTTGGGGTCCGATTTCCCAATAGCGACCCATTGCATGACCATTGACCCAAACCAATCCTTTGCTCCAGTCGCTCATGTTCAGGAATGTATCTCCTGTATTTGCTAAGTTGAATGTTGCTTTGTAATAAGCAGGATGTTTCTGAGTATTCGAATCTTTCTTATAGCTCTTGTCTTTAGCAAAACTGTAATCCACAGGAATATTGAATACCTGCCAGTTTTTAAGATCTTTAGTATTACCATCTGAAGACAATTCTACTTTTTGGGTGATTCCTTTCCAATCGTAAATACCTTTACCGAAATTCATACGTCCCATTGCTTCAACTAAAATATCCAGAACAGCTCCTTCTTTTACAGGAGGCAGGCTTACTATACCTTCACCTTTTAAGCGGCTTAGAGTTGCTATCTTCTTTCCATCGATATATACCTGTGTCCAGTCGTGGGCTTCGGTTATAGTCAGAGTTTGCTCTTTGTCGGATTTCTGAAGTTTGGTGCGATAAAGGATACTTCCCCATCCCTGATCGAAAAATTCCATAGGCTTGATATCTTCACTGAATTTGGGTGCAGGAAGATTCTCAAACAGATTAGCAACCTGAGTAAATTCGATTGCGGGTATGCTGATTGTTGGAATAGAATCCGGAATCTGAGGTAGTGATTGCCCTTCAGGCAGATAATTCTTCAATAATTCCCTAACTTCATAATATTTAGGAGTTGCTTTTCCTGATTCGCTGATTGGCGCATCATAATCATAAGATGTACATGTTGGCGAGAAGTTTGGAAAGTTGGCTCCACCCCAATGTCCGAAACTTGTTCCTCCATGTGTCATGTACAGACTGAATGAAATATTCTGATCAAGCATTTCCTTTAGTCCGTTGACTAATGCCGAGGCACTTCGGGTTTCGTGTTTTGCTCCCCAGTGGTCAAACCATCCTGACCAGAATTCGCTGCACATAAGAGGAGTATCGGGTCGAAGTTCTTTCAGTCTGCGGAATTGGTCTCCGATATTTGCTCCTGTTCCGAAATTGATCGTCCAAAGCAAGCCTTCTAAGGCATTATTTTCGAAGTTGGAGTTCCAGTCGCATTGGAATAATGGAACTTCGTTGAATCCTGCTCCTTTTACTATATCCCTTATTTCGGCGATATATGGTTTGTCAGTACCGAAAGATCCGTATTCGTTTTCGACCTGTACCATTATGATATTACCGCCTTTGCTTATTTGCAGGTCAGCAAGCTGTTTTCCTACTTCGTTCATAAATAGCTTAGTGCGTTCCATGAAATAAGGATCTTGTTCACGCAGGCGGATGTCTTGTTTCTTTAACAGCCACCAAGGTAATCCTCCCATTTCCCATTCGGCACAAACATAAGGGCCGGGACGAACTATAACATACATTCCGTGTTTTTGGGCAAGGCGGCAAAATTCGGCAACATCTTTATTTCCCGAAAAGTCGTATTTGCCTTCCTCCTGTTCGTGCAGATTCCAGAAAATGTAAAGGCATATCGTATTCATGCCTAAGGCTTTGCTCATTTCTATGCGGTGTTCCCAATATTCTTTGGGTATACGCGGATAATGTATTTCTGCTGCCTTAATAACAAAAGGCTTATTGTTGAGTAAAAATGTTTTGTTGCCAACTTCGAATTTACCGGCATTCTTGCCCGGCGTGCAGGCAAAGGTACTCAGAAGTATAGCAAACAAACATACTAAAGATAAAAAGGTCTTCTTCATTGGTATATTTTGTTTATGTAAGGGTTTTAGGCTTTTTATTGTCCGGTTAAGTAACTGTATTGATTATGCCAGTTTGCGAGCTCCGTCTTTAATGACAACATCGTATACTTTGGGTTTTATCTTGAATTTTTGTTCGTAAGCTTCTGTTGCTCTTTTTATAAAGCCATCATGTAATTCGTCTTTTACGAGATTGATGGTACAGCCACCGAATCCTCCACCCATCACTCGTGAACCGGTAACTCCGCATTGACGGGCTACATCATTCAGAAAGTCAAGTTCGGCACAGCTCACTTCATATTTCCGGCTTAGACCGATATGGGTTTCATACATTTTTTTACCTACGGTTTCGTAGTCTCCATTTTTCAAGGCTTCACAGGCATCCTGCAGGCGTTGTATTTCTTCGATTACAAACTCAGCACGCATGTAATCTTCGGCACTAACTTCGTTGGCTACTTCTTTCAGCATATCCAGATTGGCATCTCTCAGCAATTCTACTTCGGGATGATATTTTCTGATGTATGATGCTGCATTTTCGCATGATTCTCGACGCTTGTTGTATGCTGAAGATGCTAGCTCGTGAGCGACACATGTATTAATAAGCACCAAACGATAGCCTTTCGGATCGAAAGGAACATACTCATACTCTAAAGTACGGCAATCTAAACGGATCAATGAACCTTCTTTTCCGAAACAAGACGCAAACTGATCCATGATTCCGCATTTAACTCCTACGTAATTGTGTTCGGTGGCTTGTCCTATTTTAGCCAATTCGAATCGATCGAATCCGCAATTGAATAAGTCGTTTATGGCAAAACCAAAACAGCTTTCGAGTGCCGCCGAAGATGACATTCCGGCTCCAAGAGGGACATCTCCCGCAAATACACAATCAAAACCGTGGAGTTTAGCTTCTCGTTTGATCATTTCCTGACAAACTCCGAAGATATATTTAGCCCACTGTTTTACCGGAGGTGTTTTCAGATCGAATTCAGCCATTTCCGAAAGATCCATAGCATAGGCTCGAATTTTATCCGATGTATCATTGGGTTTTATTATGCAGTACATTGCTTTGTCGATAGCTCCCGGTAGAACGAAACCTCCGTTATAGTCGGTATGTTCTCCGATCAGGTTTATTCTACCCGGTGAAGTGTAAACTATACCTTCAGTATTAAATAATGATTGAAATTTTTCGTGAAGGGCTTGTAATTCCATTTTATATGCTTTGTATTATTTAGTAAATAGATAGTTTCCTTCATACAAATATCTAAAATAAAACGGAAGGCATATAGTACTATATAAATCAGAACAGTGCTATAAATAGGTCATCTGCCTGAATTTTTCTACTTTGTGAATCAATAAAGAAGAAAAAACCGGACTGATTAAGAGTAATCAGTCCGGCATTTCCAAAAAGTTCGTAATTTTTTAAGTAACGAAAGCATTGTCTGACTCCTTTCAACATAACAACTGTTTGTGGTTGTTATGTCTTATCAGTCAATAAATAGTTGTGTACTTTAGATGTCTATAATTCATTAATTAACAGAAAGTATTTAATGATGTATATCAGAGAGATAGCTATCTGTTGCTTTTATGCTTGTAAAGTTACCAAAAAGGTCTGCGACCTTAATTGATAAGAGCCTATCGGGTAACTTCATCAATCAGGTAAAATATAGACTTAAAGTTAATGTCGCTGTACTCGCTCATTCCTATTTCGCAAGTACGGCTGGTTGAATATCCTTCAGTACAGTTCACGGGAATCTGTTCGGCCAGATGTCTCTGACCGTGTTTGTTTAATTCGGGGTAAGTAAAACCTCTGTCTCCGGCAAAACCGCAGCAATTACTTTCAACGAAAGCAACCTCTTTCGAGCACATTTTTGCCAGTTTCAGTAAGTTCTGTTCCATACCAATTTTTTTTACGGAACAAACAGGGAATACTGTTACTATATCTCTGGGTGATTTTACATCCAATTTGGGCATAACATATTTAAGCATAAACTCGATAGGATCGTATACTTTCAGATCCTTATTAGTATATGCTTCATGGAATGTATAGAAACAAGGACTCATATCGAATAGGATAGGGTATTTTCCGTTTTCTGAGGCTTTGTATAAGGCGTCTTCGAGTTCCTTCGATTTTCGGGAGCCTTCTTCTTTCAATCCCTTACTGCTGAAAGCCATACCGCAGCACAGATCATTCAGAGCCTCGGGGTAAATAATGGTGAATCCGGCGCGAATCAATAATTCTTCTGTTTTGCGTGTAAGTTCTACTTCGTCTTTTTTGTAACCTTTCGATTTGCCCATTGTCCTATTTATGCACGAAGGGAAATAAACAACCTTGTCGGCTTGTCCTGCATTAGCGATAGAATGTTTGATTTTGTGTGCGCCTTTGGGCATATCTTTATTCCATTTGGGTATAGCATTTCCTGATATCTTACGCATACCTCCGGCTATTCCCCCCATTAAACTATCGCCCAGTACAGTATGCCAGAAGTTAACGAAGTTGAGCCCGACACGTCCGGCTGATGTTACACGATCCATGTGACTTCCGATATAAGCTGCGTTTTTCTTTGCACTGTCGCTTGCCTCGAGATGCCTGTGATCTTTAATGAACTTACCTGTGTCGATTTTTACCGGACATAATAAGCCGCAAAGACCATCTGTGGCGCAGGTTTCATCAGAGAAATATTTTGCGTCTTTCAACATTTGTGTCAAACGGGTAGCATCTTCACCTGTCGATTTTAAACGAACTATTTCTCGGGCAATTACAATCCGTTGGCGTGGAGATAATGTCAGTCCTTCTGCGACACAATTCGGTTCACAGAATCCGCATTCCATGCATTTATCAACCAATTCATTAACCGCAGGCAGCGGTTTCAGATTTTCGAGGTGTATTTTAGGGTTCTTATTGATAATTACCCCCGGATTGATTAGTTTGTATGGGTCGAAGGTGTCCTTTATACGAATCATTATATTATAGGCGGCTTCACCCCATTCTTGCTCAACAAACGGAGCCATATTTCGTCCGGTTCCGTGTTCTGCTTTCAGAGATCCGTCGTATTTATTGACTACGATATCAGCCAGATCATCCATCAATGTCGCATAGCGTTGTACTTCTTCATCTGTCGTGAAATCCTGTGAAAAAGTAAGATGGAGGTTACCATCAAGGGCATGGCCGAATAGAACAGCATCTTTATATCCGAGTCTCTTGAATAAGGCTTTTATATCAAGGGCAGCGGGAGCAAGGCTTTCGACAGGAAATGCTACGTCTTCGATAAGGCAGGTTGTACCTGTTCGTCTCAACCCTCCGACTGATGATAGTAGTCCTTTACGAGCTTTCCAGTTGAAATTGTATTCTTTCGGGTCGGATGTGAAAGTATAGGGTTGTATTGTAGGATATGCTTCCACTCCTTTGCGGATAGCAGCTTCCTTGTCAGCCATTTCTTCCTGAGTATTTCCCTGTATTTCTACAAGTAATACACAGGCTGTCTCCGGCATTGTCCGGAAATAATCGGGAGCATCCGGATCGTCTTCGACCGACCTGATAGAGTCACGGTCTAATAGTTCTACTGCCGATACAGGACTGACCTTTAATGCCGGTACTGCTTCACAGGCTTTCTCAATAGTTTCGAAGATCATTAGGGCACAAGCCTTGAACTTCTCGTCAATCACTGTATGGTAAGTGAGATTTGAGATAAATGCGAGCGTACCTTCAGCACCTACAATGAGGTGTTTGATTATGTCGAATGGATCTTCGTAATCTACTAATGCATTGATGCTATAACCTGTAGTATTCTTTATCTTAAATTTGCGTTTGATCCTTTCGTACAGAACATCGTCTGCCTTTATATCGTCCCGTAATTTTATGATTTCCTCGATTATCTCAGGATGTTTGTTTGTGAATTCTTGCTTGCTTTGTTCGTCTGCCGTATCCAGAATTGTACCATCATACAGAACAATACGTACATCGGCTATTGTTTTATAAGAATTTTGAGACGTTCCGCAACACATTCCACTTGCATTGTTAGAGGCGATCCCTCCGATCATGGCGGCATTTATAGATGCCGGATCAGGACCGATTTTGCGTCCGTATGGCTGCAAAAATATGTTGGCTCGAGCTCCCGTGATACCCGGTTGAAGTTTTATTTTCAGACCATCGTCCAATATCCAGTAATTTTTCCAATTATGAGTTGCGACTATCAGTACGGAGTCTGTTATCGCTTGTCCTGATAAACTTGTTCCTGCTGCCCGGTATGTAACCGGTATATTGCGTTTGCCTGTTTCGCGGATTACTTCTACGGCTTCCTTTTCAGAATGGACTTGAACTACCAATTTGGGTATTAGTCGGTAAAAACTGGCATCTGTACCGTATGCTAATAGTTGGAGAGGATTTGTAATGAGACGATTTGGGTCGATAGTTTTAGCCAATTCGTCTCGTAATTGTTGATAGTCTGCTGATAACATGATATATGGTGTTTTAGTTGATCGTTATTGAAAACACTCTGGTGTACGCAAGTTAAAAAACATATTTAAGAAAAAGAAGGAATAAGCAGAGAGATATTCCTTTTAATGTTAAAGAACATCTATTTGTTACTGTGATTAGGTTCTGATGAAAAAAAGAGGAGAAAAAAATGACTTTTTCTCCTCTTTAAGGTCTCCTTATCCGATAAAATGTAACTTATACACCACTATATACGATAAAGCCTCCATCGACAGCTATGACTGTTCCGGTGATGAAGCTGGCAGCTTTAGAACATAAGAATTGTACTAGTCCGTTTAATTCATCTATGTCTCCGAATCTTTTCATCGGTGTCTGAGCTAGTATCTTCTGGCTTCTTTCTGTTAGAGAACCATCGGGGTTAATTAATACTGCCCTGTTTTGGTCGCCGATGAAGAAGCCGGGAGCAATAGCATTGACCCGTATTCCGTCTCCGTATTTTAGAGCCATTTCGCAGGCAAGCCATTCTGTAAAGTTAGTTATTGCAGCCTTCGCGGCGGAATATCCGGGTACACGGGTTATTGCCGAAAGAGCAGCCATAGACGAAATATTGATAATATTACCTGTTTTCTGTTCAGCCATAACACTGCCGAATATCTGGCATGGGTATACTGTCCCGTTCATATTCAGGTCGATAACTTTATCCCAGTCTTCCAGCTTCATATCGAAGAATGGCTGATCGGGAGCGAGGGTCGCACCGGGAACATTCCCTCCTGCGACATTTACCAATATATCAATTCGTCCGAACTTGTCCAGAATATCTTTCTTACTTTGTTCAAGACTAGCAATATTCATTACATCCGCCTGAATAAAAGTGGCATCTCCTCCCTTAGCCAGAAGCTCAGAGACAAACTTTTCTCCTTTTTCCTTAGAGCGACCCAATACGGCGACTTTAGCACCTTGTTCTGCCAAGTGTTTAGCTATATTTGATCCTAAAACACCATAGCCGCCTGTAACAACAGCTACTTGTCCTTGTATGCTAAATTGTTCGTTCATTCTTTCAGATCTGCATTAATCATTAATTCTTCATCTACGGTCGCTATCACCCCGTCGAGTTGTGCAAGTGCATACATCCGTCCGAGAAATGAATAGCCGGGATTATATCCTTTATTCTCATCTCCGAGCATAAGTCGTCCGTGGTCTACCCTCATTGGCAGGCTAGGATTAGCTTTTTCGAATATGCGCACCAGATCAATGAGGTGTCCGCGCCCTTTGAGGTGCGGAGCTTCGATAAAGTTTCCGTTCGAAAGGACGTTCGTACTTCTCATGTGAATAAAATGAGTTCTTGAAGCATACTTTTCGGCAAGAGCCGGAACATCATTGTGTATTCCCGCACTGAGTGATCCTGCGCAGAATGTTAAGCCGTTACGTGGATGATCCACAGCCTTCAGAAACCATTCTATATCTTCGTCACTTGTAACTATCCGTGGTAATCCCAGTAATTGAAAGGGAGGATCATCCGGATGAACGCATAGGTTTACATTGTACTTTTCACAATCAGGAATGACCTGTTCTAGGAAATATTTCATGTTTTGACGCAATTGATCTCTGTCGATGCCGTCATATAAAGCGAGTAACTGCTTGAATTTTTCGACCGGATTGAGCTCTCCCTCTTTGATATTACCATTTATAAAACCTTGGGTTTTTACAATGATTGTATCAATCAAAGCTTCTTTTTCGGCTTCTGTTATCATTGCTGCGAGGCTTTCAACCTTTTCCAGCTCTTCTGCAGTATAGGCCTTTTCAGCTCCTTTTCGTTCAAGGATATGACAATCGAAATATGCAAATTTGATCTTATCAAAATACAGCGAAGTGGTTCCATCGGGTGAAGGATAAGATAGATCGGTGCGCACCCAGTCGATGACAGGCATAAAATTATAGCAAACCGTTCTGATACCTGCCTGTCCTAAATTGGCTATGCTGGTTTTGTATTTCTCGATGAGCTCGTCCCTGTCGGCTCCTCCGTATTTGATAGACTCACTTACCGGAAGGCTTTCTACGACAGACCAGTGCAGTCCTGCTTCTTCAATGTACCATTTGAGGTTATTGATCGCTTCCAAAGTCCAGATTTCTCCATTAGGGATGTCGTGTAATGCCGTAACAATGCCTTCAACTCCAATTTGCCTGAGCATAGGGAGGGTTATCTGATCTTTTTTGCCGAACCATCTCCAAGTTTTTTCCATATGCAATTATATTAGATTTATTTTTTATCTGAAAAGCAAAAATAGGAATATAAGTCTATTATTATTCCATTTGATTCTGATTATTTATGTTAAAGATCGAAAACATCCAGCCGGATCTCTAAAAAATACGATTGCCGCGGCTCACGCAACAGACAATCGTATGTAAGTAGAGAATAAATAGAGTGTTATATAAATCAATCAAAAGAACCAATGTTCCGGGATATGTTTTATATCGCCGGAGAAAGTCAATAAATCTGATTGTTTTGAATTGATTCTTCCCATTAGCTGCATATTTTGCAACGTTAAAATTCCGTTTTAGAAATACTTGAAATGTGAGGGATTCTTTATCTGTTTTATGCTATAAAACGCAACTTTTCCATCTATAATAAACTGCTTTTTCAGGCAGGTTATTCTGTTGGTAAATCTATGAACTGTAGGTGTGATAAAACTTAATATGTGAATAACTTATGAGACACACCAGCCTTTATAGATTATTTATTGTCCGGAAAATAGATTGAAATGTTATATTCCTAATATATGCTGTCTTTTTAATTAAAACCAATCCCTTATACATTATCGTTGTTTACAATACAAAAGTACGGATTTATATGCAGATGTAGTAACGTTATTGAGCCTCCTTCCGATTATTGATCTTTAATTCTTTAAATGGATAATTCTTTTTGTGTTGTGTAATATGTTGTTTGTCATTTGTTTAATGTTTTTGATTCATTGTTTGGCAGATCAATTTTGTCTTTGTTTTTTAACTATCACAATTTACTTTTTAACAAAACACTGGGTGATAAACCGAATTGTTTTGTAAAACATCTGGTGAAATATTTAGGGTCATTAAAACCAACTTCGTATGCTATTTCGGCTACGGACAGATTTTTGTTTTCCTGATTTTTAAGCAGTATTTCACGAGCCAGATTCAAGCGGTAACTTCTTATGAATTGCCCGGCCGACTGCCCTGCCAGAGTCTGCATCTTTTGGTGCATCAGGCTTTTTGAAACATTCATATCGCGGATAAAATTGCTTACTTCGTAGTCAGGGTTTTTATAGTTCTTTTTTATGATTTCAAGAGCTTTGCTGAGGAATATATCGTCTTTTGATTGCTTTTCGATATTAAGGTCATCTATGTTCATGTACAACCCAAAACGGCGTTGATATAATTTTCGGGTTTCCAGAATATTATGGATGCGGGTAAGCAATACATCTTCGTCGAATGGCTTATTGAGATATTCATCGACTCCGATCCTGTAACTTGCGAGACGGGTTTCTTTTGATGTTTTTGCCGTCAGCATCAGGAATGGAATATGTGAAGTGTTAATATCCTCTTTTACTTTCTGCGAAAGTTCCAACCCGTCCATGATAGGCATCATGAGGTCGCTGACAATAAAATCAATGCGTTCTTGTTTCATTAATGATACTGCTTCTTCTCCGTTGCCGGCCTCTACTATCCGGTAATAGTCGGATAATATAGACGATATATAGCTTCTCATATCTATGTTGTCTTCGGCAACCAGTATGGTAAGTCTGTCAGATGTCTGTTGATCCGAATCAACAGTCTCTATACCTGAATGAGTTTCCGTATCTGCGGTTGTCTCCCGTATGATTGTTTCACTACTTGCCTCTTCTGTTTCGAGGGGTAAAAGTATACGGAACGAAGATCCCTTGTTCGGATTATTCTTTGCATAAATAACACCGTCCTGCAATTCTATGATGTTCTTACATAAGTACAGCCCGATGCCCGTTCCGCTCTGTCCCGATACCGTGTAAGACGGTTGATTTTTAGATTGATAAAAACGGTCGAATATTCGGGTTATATCTTTGTCTTCTATTCCCTGCCCATCATCCGAGACCGAGATATACAGCTTTTGTTCTTGCTTCTGGTTGGATATTTTGGTTACATAAATACGGATTATTCCATTTTCGGGAGTGAATTTCAGAGCATTCGATAATAGGTTGGATATTACCTTGAGCATTGCTTCTTCATCGAACATAATACAGGGATTATCAAGTCTGAAATATTTCAATATCCTGATATTGCGTTCGTAGGCAAAAGCATCAAAAGGAATAATGAGTTCATCCAAAAAAGTAACAAAATTGCCGTTAGTTTGCATTATTCCCATTTGTTCCGATTCTACTTTCCTGAAATCCATTAATTGATTTACCAGAGAGAGTAAATGTCTCGAATTACGTGATACATATTGCAATTGTTCTATAACCCTTGGGTTGGTACTAAGTTTCAGAGCCTTGTCTATAGGTCCCATGATAAGAGTGATAGGGGTACGGAACTCATGTGTGATATTTGTGAAAAAGTTAACCTTATCATTCATGGCCTCCTGTATTTTATCGGACATCTTAATCAATTGTTTCCTTTGATTTAAGATCTTCCCATTCTGTTCGATAAGTATTTCATTCTGGCGTTTCAGTTCCTCTGCCTGATCTACAAGTAAATGTTTTTGATTCTCTAATGCTTTTGTCCGTTCTATCACTTTATGGTGCAGTTCGTCTTTTTGTTTTTTCAGCATGGATATTCTCCATCGGTACAGTCGGAATATTATAAAAGCTAAAACTAATACTGATAACGATATAAACCAGAATGTTTTATAAAAATAGGGTCGTATTTGTATCGTGAGTTCTGTTATATTTCCGTTATCCGGCTTATTGTCCGGCGATATACTCCGTACCTGTAAAGTGTATGTTCCGGGTTGAAGGTTGGTGAAACTGGCAAAACGGCGGTTGCTCGGGACATCCACCCATTTATTGTCGAATCCCACTAAGCGGTACGAATAAGCTACTGTCTGCGGATTGTCATAATCCAGGGCAGAAAACTCCACCGAAAAAGATTTATCATTTTCGTGCAAGCTGATCCGGTCTGTGTAAGAAATGTCTTCATGCAGATATTTACCTGTTTCTGTCCAGACTGTTTTGTTTAAAACCTGAAGTTTAGTAAATACCACTCGTGGAGGTTTGCTGTATGCTGGTTGCTGTCTATTCTGAATCTCGGTCAATCCATTCATACTGCCGAAATATATGGCATGGGTTGACGGAGACTTATAGCTGGCGTTCCAATAGAATTGGAGTTCATTCAGCCCGTCGTTTTTTGTATAATTGACTATACGGTTGTTTTGAGGGTTATAAGAAGATATCCCGTAGCCTGTACTCATCCACATAGTTCCATGCTGATCTTCGAGTATGCCCAAGACCATATTATTTGCTAACCCCTGATTGGTGGTATATAAGCGGTGTTTCCATCTGCCGTCTGTTTTTTCCAATATGCAGAAACCATATCCTTTGCTGCCCAGCCATATTTTTCCGTCTTTACTTTGGTAGATGCTTGTGACGTTTTTCAAGAACAGGTCATCCATCATTTTGTCCTGTAGATTGAGGTAGCTTGCGGCGCACTTTACTGTTTGTTTATTCAGCGTGTTGAGGTTTATCATTATCAAGCCGTTTTCTGTACCCGTCCACAGTATATTATTGCTGTCGATAAAGGCTCCCGGCAGGTTCTTCCGGTTTCGTATTTCCTTAGGCAGGGGAGATAGTATCCGTTCTGAGCCTAGATCATAGAAACAGATACCTTGCATTGCCCCGATCCATACACCGTTGTTTTTCTTATCGTAATTTAAACTCGAAATATAGGTGAGCTCCATGTTGTTCAATTTCGGTATAATTTGCCTGAAATGAGGTCGTTCTATTGAGGACAGATTGAGTATGTTAAGCCCCTTTCCCCATGTCCCGATCCACAGGTTATTATTTCCGTCTTCTTCCAAGGCACTCACTGTATTGTGGCTGAGAAGCCCTTCTTCGTATGTGTAGTGTCTGAATTCCGATTCGCCTTTTCGTTTCAGGTTCAACCCTCCTTCTACCGAACCGACCCACAGATTACCCATATTATCTTCTGTAATTGCATTAACGGGATTAGACGAAATAGAGCTGCGGTCTTTGTCATTATGAATATAATTATGAATGATGAGCCGAGGTAAAGTCATTTTGTTGATTCCTCCTGCTTCGGTCCCTATCCATAAAACGTTTCCATCGGATAGCAGGCAATTGATAAAGTCACTGTTTATTGTCTGGGTATTTGTTGTGTGCGAGATCCGCTCGAATCTATCTGTTGACGGATCGTAAAAGTTTAAGCCTCTCAGGGTGCTGATTACAAAAGATCCGTCCTGAGTGACGGCAAAGTCGGTTATCATGTTCTGAGTAAGTGTTTCGGGGTCATATTCCGAATGAAAATACCATTTGGATTCCTGCGTTGCCGCATTGTATTTAAACAGTCCCCTGTCTGTGCCTATCCAGATATGATTTTTGACTTTGATAATGGATGATATTGTACATTCTTTTCCAAAATCGGGAAGTCCCGGAGCCGGATGTAAAAACAAAATACCGTCTTCCGATACAGTGGCATTATAAACGATACCTTGTCTTGCAACCCATACTTCATTGTCAATTTCTACGAGTCCTGTAAAAGTTGTATTGTCTCCCTTGTTTAATCTTTTGTTTAGGGTCAGTACGTCTTTTACTGTACCGGATGTATCGAAACTGATTCTGTAAATCTTATTATCGCCTGTAATCCATACGTTGCCTTTGTTGTCTTTATGAACGGAATGGAGATCATTTCCCCCGATACGTGATATTTTCTGGTTCTCGGTTATGGTATTGCTCTTTTGCATTGTCTTCAGGTCGATAATATCTAAGCCTAAATCGGATATAATCCATAATCGGTTGAAATTATCTTCACAGGTCTTTCTTACGAAATTACTTTTGAGGGCGACGGGTGAACTGTTTACATCGAGTTTAATAAATTCATATCCGTCATACCTTGATAATCCACCGCCTTGTGTCGAGACCCAAAGGAATCCTTTGCTGTCTTTATACAGATCATCGATGAAATTGATAGGCAAACCTTCATCAATCGAAATAGTACTGAATACATATTTCGACAGTGTATTATTAAGTGCATAATTTTTTAGCGGATAAATTATGCAGGAAAGAAAGACGATGAAAAAGACAAAAATACCTTTCATGGCGATTACAGTTAAACAGGCTCTTGGTGACGTTTTTTATTTTATGAATCTACTCTGTTATACAGGTGATTAAAGATGAAAAGGTAACAAAAGTTACGTATGAAATGTATTTTTTTATGCCATCTTTTTTTTTGCTTGGACATCTGATTTGCCCCTGCAATTTGATTTAATGACTGACCTTGTATTCAGATTTAAAAGAATTCATCTTATAGATAAAAATTGATATTATATGACAGCCAATGTTCGGTGATATATTTCGGGATCAATAAACAGATCTAAGACCTTTAGTAAAGGTATGTATTCTTCTCAAAAAAGAAAAACGATAATCTGGCGAGGATACTCAATTTGGCTATATGTTCACCCAAAATGGAAATTTGTCCACCTTTATTTCTTTTGTAGGCTCTATTTTTGTCATTGCTAACCCATATAGGTCTTAACCTTGTTTGCCTCGCCTTCGCTTCGGCGATTGTTAATCGTTGATTTTGAAAGCATAGCACAATGGATGGTTATCGCTGTTAAATACATTCTGAATATTAGATACCATAAACTCCGATTATGATAAAATTGATACTCTCTTTTCTTCTTTTAAGTGCATGTTCTTTTCTTTATAGTATGAGAGGAGCCGTTCAGGATACTACATTTGTTGTAGACGGTAATCCGATCATTAAACATAAATATACCGCCGATCCGGCAGCTTTAGTATATAACGATAAAGTGTATCTGTATGCCGGACACGATGAGTGCCCTGTTCCTGAAAACAGGTATGAGATAAATGAATGGCTTGTATTTTCGTCTGATGATATGATTACATGGACAGAACATGCTGTTCCTCTAACACCGAAGGCATTTAGCTGGGCAAAAGGTGAAGCATGGGCTTCTCAGGTAATTGAGCGTAATGGTAAATTTTATTGGTACGTAACAGTCGAACATGGTTCTGTACATGGTAAGTCGATAGGTGTTGCTGTAGCAGACAACCCGTTAGGGCCGTTTGTTGATGCGAGAGGCTCTGCACTTATTGTAAATGACATGACTACCCAATATACTAAAATCTCGTGGGACGATATAGACCCTACGGTGTGGATAGATGATGACGGACAGGCATACCTTATATGGGGAAATACCCAATGTTATTACGCAAAACTGAAAGATAATATGATAGAGCTCGACGGGCCAGTTATGCCTATTCATTTGGATCATTTTACCGAAGCCCCGTGGATACATAAGCGTAATGGCTGGTATTATTTATCATACGCCCAGTTCTTCCCCGAAAAGATAGGGTATTCTATGAGCCGCAGTATAAACGGACCTTGGGAATATAAAGGAATTCTGAATGAAATAGCTGGTAATTCTAATACCAATCATCAGTCTATTATCGAATTTAAAGACGAATGGTATTTTATTTACCATAATGGAGGAGTTGAGCCGCATGGAGGAAGTTTCCGTCGTTCGGTATGTATTGACCGGCTTTATTATAACAATGACGGAACCCTTAAGAGAGTACAAATGACATCGGAAGGATTAACCGTAAAGTAATCAATTTATACTGATCTTATTTTAGATACTCAAATACTGACTTGTTGATTATGGATTTTTTTCTGTTGATGGTAGAGTTATTTAAAAATAAATGTAAAAAACACACTGAATATATTGGTGTGAAAGTTTTAATGCTTATTTTAGAGTCCTTGAAGCATCATGTTGCTAGTTCCTTAAATAGAAAAATCCATTAATATATATTAAAACCAATTATTTAATCAATCATGAAAAATCTCTGTAAAGCATTAAGCATTGCTTGTCTTCTCGGGATAACGCAGGCCGGATACTCTCAGCAGTCGCCGTCTTACGATCTGACACTCGATACGAAAAAAGCAGGCACAGCGATTCAATCAACTATGTACGGTTTGTTCTTTGAAGACATAAACTTTGCTGCTGATGGCGGTTTGTATGCCGAGTTGGTGAAAAATCGTTCTTTTGATTTTCCTCAAAGCCTGATGGGATGGTATGCCTTTGGTAAGGTTGAAGTAAAAAATGACAATCCACTATTCGATAAAAATCCGAATTATGTAGTTTTATCTGATCCGGGACATCCTCATAAGCGTACCGGAATAGAGAATGAAGGATTCAGAGGTATGGGATTCAAAAAAAATGAGTCATATCGTTTTACTGTCTGGGCAAAATCTCTTAATACAGGAGAAAATCAAGGCATAAGAATCGATTTACTGGATTCAAAGAATGACATTCTTAATACTCAGAAATTAGTGATAAACTCTTCCGAATGGAAGAAATACGAGATAGTACTTACTCCCAAAGAAACAGACGCAAAAGGACGCCTGCGTATTTTCCTTGATTCTAAAGGATCTGTTGCTTTGGAACATGTTTCATTGTTTCCGGTAGATACATACAAAGGTCGTGAAAACGGACTGAGAAAAGATTTGGCGGAAGCCTTAGCTGATATTCATCCCGGAATTTTTCGTTTCCCCGGAGGATGTATTGTCGAAGGTACAGATCTGGATACCCGTTACAATTGGAAAAATACAGTTGGTGCAGTTGAAAACAGGCCAGTGAACGAGAACCGTTGGCATTATACATTCCCTCACCGTTTTTATCCTGATTATTATCAGAGTTACGGACTTGGATTCTATGAATACTTTCTGCTTTCTGAAGATATCGGAGCTGAACCCTTGCCTGTTGTTAGCTGCGGATTGTCTTGTCAGTATCAGAATGATAAGGAAGAGTGCCATGTGCCATTGAGCGAATTGGATTCTTATGTACAGGATGCTCTTGATTTGATTGAATTTGCAAACGGTCCTGTTACATCCAAATGGGGTAAGGTGCGTGCTGATATGGGGCATCCTGCTCCGTTCAATATGAAATATATAGGTGTAGGTAACGAGCAATGGGGAGATGAATATGTACAAAGGCTTGCTCCTTTTGTGAAGGCAATACGAGCTAAGTATCCGGAAATTAAAATAGTAGGAAGTTCAGGGCCTTCGGCTGACGGAAAAGACTTTGATTACCTGTGGCCTGAAATGAAAAAACTGAAAGTGGATTTGGTTGACGAGCATTACTATAAAGATCCTGAGTGGTTCCTGAAAAGTGCCAGTCGTTATGATAATTATGATCGTAAAGGACCTGCTGTATTTGCCGGAGAGTATGCTTGCCATGTTCCAAGCCGGGCTAATAATTTCCAGTCGGCACTGTACGAAGCTGCATTTATGACCGGACTTGAGCGTAATGCTGATATTGTGCACATGTGTACTTATGCTCCATTGTTGGCTCATGTGGATGCATGGCAATGGAGACCCGATATGATCTGGTTTGATAACCTGACTTCGATGAAGACTCCTAACTATTATATTCAGCAGATGTATGCTCAGAATAAAGGAACGAATACCGCTACCCTGACTAGAAATAATCTTCCGGTATCGGGACAGGATGGTATTTATGCTTCTGCGGTATATGATAAAGACGAAAATTGCTATATCATAAAAGTTGCTAATACGAGTCCAGACTCAAAAGATATCAATGTTACGCTGACTGGATTGAAGAAGAATGCAGTTATTTCGTTAGGTGATTGTGTTGAATTAAAATCTTCAAGCCTTGACGATGTAAATACTTTGGCACAGCCTGCTAATATTACACCGCAAAAAACATCAGCACGTATCGAAGGAAATACCCTGAAAGTATTTGCCAAAGGCTTATCTTTTGCTTTCTATAAAGTAAAACTATAACTACAAGATAATAAGAATTCATATTGATGATTCTTAATCTCTTATAGAAAAGACAATCAGGATAATTAGTTAGTTTATTATCCTGATTGTTCTTCTTTCTGATTACCTCTTATCCGTTCAATTATTTTAGTTCGATCATAAATTACAGATGAGCTTCAAAGCATATCTTTGACCCTCTTCATCCTCAATCACTTTTAATCTAAACTGCAAATGTTAAACATTTCTTTTAAAACAATTCAGAAGCTTGCATTGCTTGTCTCTACATCTCTGCTGCTGTCGTGCTCTAACAAGGAGCCTGTTTTCCGGATACAGAAAAGTCTCAATCCGTGGGAGGATAATTACAAAGATGTTTCATCCATGCGGGATTATAAAAAGTGGGGAACATACAATGTACATGATCCTTCGGTGAAGAAAATAGGGGATACCTATTATGCCTATTCGACCGATGCCATATACGGAGAGGATAGTGTCGCTATGAAGAATGATAACCTGCCATTTGGCTATATTCAGATTCGCAAGTCTAAAGATTTAGTAAACTGGGAGTTTACCGGATGGGCATTTCCTGAAATTCCGGAAGAAGCGGTTAAATGGGTGAGATTGAATAGTGGAGGAAATGGTGCAACTAATATTTGGGCTCCTTACATGGTTTCCTATAAAGATAAGTACAGGTTATATTACAGTGTTTCGGCTTTTGGTCGTCAGACATCTTATATAGGGCTCGCAGAATCTGGATCTCCCGAAGGGCCTTGGAAACAAGTCGGATGTGTCGTGAAAACAAAAGATGGAGATGTGATGAATGCCATTGATCCGAGCATTGCGGAAGATAATGTTACCGGAAAACAATGGATGGTTTACGGCTCCTATTTTGGAGGTCTGCATTGTGTTGAACTCGAGCCTTCGACAGGATTAACCAAAACAGAATCGGATCAGGGACATCTTATAGCACGACGTTTTGATGGCAAGCGAAACAATATAGAAGCCCCCGAAATTATTTATAATCCGCAGTTTAAGAAATGGTACCTGTTTGTATCTTATGATCCTTTGGTGACAACATATAATGTACGGGCAGGGCGGTCTGATTCTCCCGAAGGTCCATTTGTCGATTTTTTCGGCAAGGATATGAGCGCCGAAGAAGACAATATGCCTATACTTACTTATGCCTATCGGTTTAATAATCATGCGGGATGGGCAGGAGTAGCGCATTGTGCAGTCTTTGATAATCACGAAGGAAAATTTTTCATGGCACATCAGGGGCGTCTCTCTCCCGAAAACTTTATGATGGATTTGCATATCAGGGAGGTATTCTGGACAGAGGATGGTTGGCCGGTTGTTTCACCGCAGAGGTATGCCGGAGATTTTCAGTGTGCTGTGTCAGAGAGAGACCTGCTCGGAAAATGGGAAATACTCCGTATCAGAGATGTCGGGAATTCGGATCTTGACCTGAGAGATGGTCAGGTAAAGCCTAATGACCTGCGCTTGACCGACAATAGAAGGAACACTCCGAAAGAACTAATAATATCTGCGGATAAATCGGTCGGAGGTGAGTTTTCTGGGTCATGGAAATACCGCTCAGTCGGTATTCTAGACCTTGTAATAGAGGGAGAAGAAATATCCGGATTGAGACTCTTTATCGGACACGATTGGGAGAACCACACAAATACGGTCTTGTTCACAGGCATTGATAGGAAAGGACAGTCTGTATGGGGTAAAAAAATACAATAAGTCCCGATCCCTTATTTGTAAAGGGTTTGCGAGGTGTCGGAAGATCAGATAGATAAGTGCTGTTTTGTAGAATTGTAGTGAAATGAACACTAATTAATTAATAATGTTTACTTTTGTGAAAATAATTAGTAGCAGAAGTATCTCATTACTGATGTTTTAATTAGTATTTTACGCTTAAGTACATAGCATGCACTTGTTGCTTTAAGAGCTTAGGTAAAAAGAAGAAATAGGTTTTACACTTTAACGGGCTATTCGGATAATACACATGACACCATTATTTTATAAAGATCAAGAAAGATTCTATGTATCTGTAGACTGTCTTATATTAGGCTTCAAAAATGATAAACTATACCTGCTGATAACAAAGCGTAAGTTCGAACCACTAAAGGGACAGGATTCTCTGATGGGAGGTTTTATCAGACCCGATGAGAGTCTTTCGGAAACGGTTACAAGGGTTGTGTATGAATACACCGGTATTCAGGATGTATTTATGGAACAGGTCGGCGCATATGGAGAAGTAGGGCGTGATATCGGAGAACGTGTTATCTCACTTGCTTATTATGCACTGATTGATATACAATCGTTTGATGAGCAGCTTTGTAAAGTCCATAATGCACGCTGGCAGGAGCTTGAAACTGTAGGAGAGCTTATATTTGACCATAAGCAGATCCTTCAGGATACAATAGAGCAGTTGAGAAAGAAAGCTGCCGCCGAACCTATCGGCTTTAATTTGCTGCCTGAAAAGTTTACTTTGCCTCAATTGCAGACTTTGTATGAAGCTATTTATCAGACTACATTGGATAAGAGAAATTTCAGGAAAAAGATCCTTGAAATGGAAATACTCGAAAAGCAGGATGATAAAGATAAGTCATCATCAAAGAGAGGTGCTTTCTACTATAAGTTTAATAAAGAAAAATATGATCAGTTACTGAAAAAAGGATATTATTTCTCTTTGTAGCGCTCGGTTCTGATTTGGATCAGGAACAGAAACCCGAAAAGATATTCACCCCGGATAGATATTATTGATAATATGCTGTCCGGGGATGTTTTTTTCTGAAATATGTTATAAAACATGCGAGGTGTAAGTGTTTTATTAAACACTAATCGCTAACATTGCAAGTGTAACAGAAACACTTATTGAAATTTTAATTCAAATAGCATGTTAGAAGCATTAAAAGAAGAAGTTTTCAGAGCTAATCTCGATCTGGTACAGCATGGTTTGGTTATTTTCACTTGGGGAAATGTCAGTGCCATAGACCGTGCATCGGGTTTGGTTGTAATAAAACCTTCCGGCGTATCGTATGATACCATGAAAGCCGAAGATATGGTAGTTGTGGACTTGGACGGAAATGTCGTTGAAGGTAAACTTAAACCATCATCGGACACCGCTACACACGTCGTTCTATATAAAGCATTCCCTAATGTGGGAGGCATTGTTCATACGCATTCTACTTATGCAACATCATGGGCTCAATCCGGATGTGATATTCCGAATATAGGAACTACACATGCCGACTATTTCAAAGATGCTATTCCATGTACCCGTCAGATGACACCGGAAGAAGTTCAGGGAAAATATGAACTGGAAACAGGAAATGTAATCGTCGAACGCTTTAAAGATCTGAATGCCGATTTTACTCCGGGAGTCTTAGTCAATAATCACGGACCTTTTTCGTGGGGAAAGGATGCTCATAACGCGGTACATAATGCCGTAGTATTGGAGCAGGTGGCAAAGATGGCTTTTATTTCATTTAATGTCAATCCTCAATTGAAGATGAATGAAGAACTGATTAAAAAGCATTTCTTCCGCAAACACGGTCCGGATGCTTATTATGGTCAGTAAACACAAAATCGAAGAATATCAATAATATATAAACATAAAAAATATAATACCATGGATTTTAAAGATTTAGAAATTTGGTTTGTAACCGGAGCACAACTTCTTTACGGAGGAGACGCAGTTGTTGCAGTAGATGCACACTCAACCGAAATGGTTAAGGGACTTAACGATTCAGGTAATCTACCTATCAAAGTTGTATATAAAGGAACAGCAAACTCTTCGTCTGAAATATCTGCAATTATGCGTGCAGCCAACGGCGATGTAAAGTGTGCAGGTATCATTACCTGGATGCATACATTCTCTCCTGCAAAAATGTGGATTCACGGATTGAAAGATTTCAAAAAACCATTATTGCACTTACATACACAATATAATAAAGAAATTCCTTGGAATGAAATCGATATGGATTTCATGAACCTGAACCAATCGGCTCATGGCGACCGCGAATTCGGACACATTACCAGCCGTTTGCGTAAACCTCGCAAGGTAGTTGTAGGGTATTGGAATGATAAAGATACTCAAGGCAAAATTGCATCTTGGATGCGTGTTTGCGCAGGATGGGCTGATTCACAGGATATGCTTATCATCCGTTTCGGTGATAACATGAATAATGTTGCTGTAACAGATGGAGATAAGGTAGAAGCTGAAATTCGTTTGGGATACCATGTGGATAATGCACCTATCGCTACATTAGTACCTTACGTAAATGCAGTGACAGAAGCAGAAATAGATGCTCTGGTTGCGGAATACGAAAAAGTATATGATTTTGCGGCAGACTGTAAAAAAGGAACTGAAAAATATCAGGTAGTACGTGATGCTGCAGCTCAGGAAATAGGTCTTCGCCGTTTCTTGCAGGATAAAGGAGCTAAAGGCTTTACTACAAGCTTCAACGAATTGGAAGGCATGAAACAATTGATGGGATTTGCTTCTCAACGTTTGATGGCCGAAGGTTACGGATTCGGAGCTGAAGGAGACTGGAAATCGGCAGCCCTTGTTCGTACTATGTGGGTAATGGGTCAAGGTTTACCCGGTGGACAATCATTCCTTGAAGATTACACATTGAACTTCGATGGCGAAAACAGTACTATCCTTCAATCGCATATGTTGGAAATCAACCCTGATATCACAGGAGTGAAACCACGTATCGAAGTACACTTCTTAGGAATTGGTGATGCAGGTGTTTGTGCTCGTTTGGTATTCCAAGCTCATAAAGGTACAGGAGTAGCAGCTACAATTGTAGATATGGGTAATCGTTTCCGTATGATTGTAAACGAAGTAGAAGTAGAAGAACCAAAACCACTACCAAAACTTCCTGTAGCATGTGCATTGTGGAAACCTATGCCTAACTTCGAAGTAGGTGCAGGAGCATGGATTCTTGCAGGTGGTACTCACCACTCAAGCTTCTCTTTCTCAGTAACTACAGAAATGTTAGAAGACTATGCCGAAATTGCAGACATCGAGCTGTTGATAATCGATAAAGACACAACTATTCGTGAGTTCCGTAAAGATTTACGTAACAACGAAATATACTACATGCTTAATAAAGCATTACAATAATTCAACAATGGTCGCAGATGGCATTGGGGGGAGATATATGATCCCTCTGGTGCTTCTGTTTTTAAATCTCAGATCTTTCCTGTGATACTTTCTATCTTGGTATAAAACCTTGATATTTTCTATAACTTGCTTATTTCAACATTACATATATAAGACAAATGAAATATACGATAGGCCTTGACTATGGATCAGATTCTTGCCGTGCGGTTATTGTTAACGCCGAAACAGGTGAGGAAATAGCTTCATCCGTAAAATACTACAAAAGATGGGTTGCCGGTAAATATTGCGATCCTCAAAATAACCAATACAGACAGCACCCTCTCGACTATGTAGAAGGATTGATCGATTCTGTAAAGGAAGCTTTAAGCAAATCCCCTGCAGGAACTGCCGAAAATGTAATCGGAATGTCTTTCGATACAACAGGTTCTACTCCTGCATTGATCGATAAGGACGGACAACTATTAGCGTTGCGTCCTGAATTTGCAGAAAACCCAAATGCAATGTTTATCTTGTGGAAAGACCATACATCGGTAAAAGAAGCAGCCAGAATAAATGAAATAGCCAAAAGATGGCCGATAGATTATACTGCATACGAAGGCGGAATTTATTCAAGTGAGTGGGTGTGGGCAAAAGTTGCACATGTGCTTAAAGAAGACGTGTCTATCCGTGATGCCGCTTATTCGTGGGTTGAGCATTGCGACTGGATGCCTGCTCTTATCACAGGTACAACAAAACCTGCAGATATCGTTCGCAGCCGTTGTTCGGCAGGTCACAAAGCGATGTGGCTTAAAGAGTGGGATGGGCTTCCTACCGAAGATTTTCTTGTCGAGATCGAACCCTTATTGAAAGGTTTCAGAGATCGTTTATTTAAAGATACTTACACCAGCGATGTGAAAGTTGGAAACCTGACACCCGAATGGGCTGAAAAGCTGGGTTTAACCACCAATGTGGCTGTAGGAGTAGGAGCTTTCGACTGCCATATGGGGGCAGTAGGTGCAGAGATAGGACCTAAAACATTCGTTCGTGTTATCGGAACATCTACTTGCGATATCATGGTTGTTCCTTACGAAGCAATGCATGGCAAACTTATCCCCGGAATCTGTGGACAGGTAGACGGCTCTGTTATTCCCGGAATGATCGGGCTTGAGGCAGGTCAATCTGGCTTTGGAGATATTTATGCTTGGTTTAAGTCTGTTTTGGCTTGGCCAATCGAGAAATTAATAAAAGATTCTACTCTGATCAGTCAGGATGTTAAAGATAAGCTGATCGAAGAAACTCTGGATAAAATGATACCTGCTTTATCGAAAGAAGCAGAGGCTATTCCTGTTTCGGCAAGTTCGGTTCTTGCTGTGGATTGGATGAACGGACGCCGTACTCCTGATGCAAATCAGTTGGTTAAGGGTACTATTACTGGATTGAATCTAGCTAGTTCTGCTCCTAAAATATTCAGAGCTTTAGTAGAGGCTACAGCTTTTGGTTCGAAAGCTATTATAGACCGTTTCCTTGAGAACGGTATCGAAATAGAAAGTGTTATCGGTATCGGAGGTATTTCTCTGAAATCTCCTTTTGTGATGCAGACCTTGGCTGATGTGTTAGGTATGCCTATCAAAGTGGCTAAAGCTGAACAAGCTTGTGCATTCGGTGCAGCCATGTTCGCTTCAGTAGCAGCTGGTCTTCATCCAAATGTTGAAGCTGCACAAAAAGCAATGGGACAAGGTTTCGCTTTCGAATATCAGCCAAATGCCGAAAATCACAAAATATACATGGAGGTATATGATAAATACCTGAAATTAGGCAAGTTTACCGAAAAAGAATTATTCAATCTAAATTAATATAATACTATGAATTGGAATTCTCATGAATTTATTTGGCTCGACTGGCTGATTATTGTAGTCGGGATAATTGCTGTAAGCTGGGCAGTCTGGCGTTCGGTTCAAAAAGACAAACGTCTGCAACAAGGTGTCAACAGCGAGGATTATCTATTCGGTAAGGGCGAACCATGGTATATTATCGGTGCAGCTATCTTTGCTGCAAATATCGGGTCGGAACACCTTGTGGGACTTGCCGGTACCGGTGCTAAATCGGGAGTCGGTATGGCACACTGGGAGATGCAAGGATGGATGATCTTGATCTTAGGTTGGTTATTTGTTCCGTTCTATCAATTATTGAACAACAAAATGGGCAAAATCATTACAATGCCCGATTTTCTTAAATATCGTTATACTCCAAAAACCGGCTCGTGGTTGTCAATTATCACTCTTATAGCATATGTGCTTACAAAGGTGAGTGTGACAGCATTTACAGGTGGTATTTTTATGGAGAGTCTTCTAGGTCTGCCTTTCTGGTACGGTGCTATCGGTTTGATAGTATTGACTGGTATCTTCACCGTTTTGGGTGGTATGAAGGGAGTCATGACTCTTTCTGCAATTCAAACGCCGATACTTATTATTGGTTCATTCCTTGTGCTTTTCTTAGGATTATCTGCACTTGGAGACGGAAGCATAGGTGCAGGATGGGATGCTATGATTGCTTATTCAAAAACTCTGAATGTAGGGGCTGATGGTGTGGCACATGGTACAAATCACATGTTCCACTTCTCTACGGGAGATCCTATGTATGATGATTATCCCGGTTTCTGGGTATTTATCGGAGCATCTATTATCGGTTTTTGGTATTGGTGTACAGACCAGCATATTGTTCAACGTGTCCTTGGCCAACGTAAAGGAGAATCTAACGAGGTTGTAATGAAACGTGCCCGCAGAGGTACTATCGCTGCAGGTTATTTCAAATTATTGCCTGTATTTATGTTCCTTATTCCCGGTATGGTTGCTGCGGCATTGGCTGCACGTCCTGATAGTGGATTCTCATTGGATAATCCCGATACCGCTTTCGGAGCGATGGTGAAATTTGTATTGCCCGCAGGTGTAAAAGGTATTGTAACAATCGGCTTTATATCGGCTTTAGTTGCTTCATTAGCAGCATTCTTTAACTCTTGTGCTACTTTGTTTACTGAAGACTTCTATAAACCGATGTTTAAGGGTCAGAGTGAGGCTAAATATGTAATGGTAGGTCGTATTGCCACCATGGTGGTTGTAATACTCGGTATTGTATGGATACCTATTATGATGAGCTTAGGCAGCCTTTACGATTATCTGCAAGGTATTCAATCTTTACTTGCTCCAGCAATGGTAGCTGTATTTGCTCTTGGTATATTCTCTAAACGGATTACGCCAAAAGCGGGAGAAGTAGGTATGATAGTAGGTTTCATTATCGGTATGGTACGTTTGGTAACTAATATCTTTACCAATACAGGTAAAGACGTGATGACAGGTTGGTACTGGGAATCTACAGGATGGTTTTGGCAAACAAACTGGCTTATTTTTGAAATTTGGTTACTTGCCTTTATCGTAGTACTGATGATTGTAGTATCACTCTTTACAGCTAAACCAACAGCTCAACAAATTGATGCTATTACTTTCACCGATGACTATAAAAAGCAAATTAAAAATAGTTGGGATAAGTGGGATGTAGTTGCTTCATTAGGAGTAGTTGCCTGCTGTGCTCTCTTCTACTGGTATTTTTGGTAAAATGAGTTTATGAAGGTCACTGACCTTACTTGATTACTAGTTATATGAAAAAGTGAGTCGGATAAAGAGATTCGCTTTTTCAAACAAAGTCTTATAGACTTTAAACCTTTCCTTATCTCGAATATTCTCACTGTTGTTGTCATGGTTAAATAACAGTGAGAATTTTCGTTCAGTTTAGAAATCATTTTATATTAGTATTACTTTTGTAGATATAACCTAAACAATAGATAGTTATGAAAAAAATACTTTATCTGGGATTAGCTTTAGGTTTATTTTCATGTGGAAATAAACAACAACAAGCCCTTGTAGCCGAGACAGCAAATCCGGCAATAACATTAATGTCCGATTCTGCATTTACAACCACTTTAGATGGTAAAGAAATAAAGCTTTATACTCTCGAATCCGGCAATGGAATCACCATGCAGGTATCGAATTTCGGAGGCCGGGTAATCTCACTTTGGGTACCCGACAAAGAAGGTAAATACGAGGATGTTGTATTCGGGCACAATAATATAGATGAATATATTCACTATCAGGGAGAACGTTGCTTGGGACCTGTTGTGGGTCGTTATGCAAACCGTATTGCTAAAGGGCAATTCACACTTGATGGCAAGAAGTATCAACTTCCGGTGAATAACAATGGACAGACACTCCACGGAGGACCCGAAGGCTTTGATATGAAAGTATGGAATGTAGACAGTATCAGCAAAAACAGTATAGCTTTATCTTATGTTTCACCTGATGGAGAACAAGGTTTTCCGGGAACAGTTACCGTGAAAATGGTTTATACTTTGACACCCGATAACGAGTTTAAGATCACTTATCATGCGACAACAGATAAGCCTACTCATGTAAATCTGTCCCATCACTCGTTCTTTAACCTGAAAGGAGGAGCTAATGGCACGATATTAGATCATATATTGACTATCAATGCAAGTGCAATCACTCCTGTTGATAGTGTATTGATACCTACAGGTAAACTGATGAATGTAGAAGGTACTCCTTTCGATTTCAGAAAGCCTACAGCTATCGGAGACAGAATCAATGCTGAAAATGAGCAGTTGAAAAACGGTGGAGGATATGACCATAACTGGGTTGTTGACCGCAAGTCTGATAAAGACATTGAGTTTATAGCAAGCTTATACGAACCTAAGAGCGGACGTGTAATGGAAGTATGGTCTGACCAGCCTGCTATTCAATTCTATAGCGGCAACTTCTTGGATGGTAAAGTTACCGGAAAATACGGCAGAGCCCATAATTACAGAGAAGCTGTAGCTTTGGAAACTCAAAAGTATCCCGATACACCTAATCAGCCTAAGTTCCCTTCAACCCGTTTGAATCCGGGCGAAGAGTATACGCAGACTTGTATCTATAAGTTCCTTACTAAATAACGGGTCTTCGATTAGATAATATGGGGAGGGTAAGCAGGATATTGTTTACCCTCTTTCTTTAGAATAGCATTTACTAGAACAATACTTAAACAGATGAAGAGCGAAAAAGAAAAAATGGCAGCAGGAGAGCATTACGATGCTCATTGCGAAGAAATGGTTGAGGTGCGGAAAAAGATAAAGCCGCTTCTGCATAAACTGAATGTGACGGAATATCATACCGACAAATTCAGAGAGGTGATGAACGAGCTTTTCCCGAATTCACATAAGAGCTTTTATGCTGAACCTCCTTTTTATTGCGACTACGGAGATCTTATTTATGCCGGAGAAAAGGTCTTTATCAATATGGGGGCTATTATCCTTGACGGAGGAACCGTAACCATTGGAGATTATACTCTCATAGCTCCGGGTGTGCATATATACACTGCACAGCATCCGCTGGATGCCGAAGAAAGAGCCCAATGGGAAGACTGCAAACCCGTAAAGATTGGTGAACGCTGCTGGATTGGAGGGCATTCCACAATATGTCCGGGTGTAACTATTGGTGATCGTTGTGTAATTGGTGCGGGTTCGGTTGTTGTTAAAGACATTCCTGCCGATTCTTTGGCGGTGGGTAATCCTGCAAGAGTTATTCGCAAGTTGAATAAGAACGATAATCCGAGTGAGTTGATGAACAAGAAGTAAAGAAGATAAGGCAGAGTTTGAATCTGCCTTATCCCTTTTTACTAGATAGGCTGAGTTTTTGCTTTAAGCCATTCTGTTTCAGCATCTTCCAGATAGGGTGATAACTTATTGTATACTTCGGTATGATAGTTATTCAGCCAAGTAACCTCATCGTCTGTAAGCATCTCTTTGATGATAGGAGTTGTGTCTATTGGGCAAAGAGTGATAGTTTTGAATGAATAGAACTCTCCGAACTCTGTCTTATTATAAAGTTGAGTTCTCATAAGGTTTTCGGTACGTACTCCGTATTTGTTATCTCGGTATATACCCGGTTCATTGGATGTTATCATTCCTATATAGATATTCACCGGATTTATTTCGGGGCGAATGCTATGAGGGCCTTCATGTACACTCAGATAATGACCTATTCCATGACCTGTGCCATGAAGGAAATTGATACCTTCTTTCCACATCGCTTGACGTGCAAGAATATCTATTTGAGAGCCTCTTGTTCCCTGAGGAAATACAGCAGAAGCCAGCCCGATGTGACCTTTCAGAACCAGGGTGTAATCTCGTTTCATATCATCCGAAACAGTACCTACAGCTACTGTACGGGTTATATCTGTTGTTCCGTCGAGATACTGTGCTCCCGAATCGATAAGCAGCAAACCTTCGGGTTTAACTGATAGGCAATTGTCGGCAGTCGGGTGATAGTGATTAAGCGCCGCATTAGCTCCGTATCCGGCAATGGTACAAAAGCTTTCACCGGCAAAGTTCTCTTGTTTACTGCGATATTCTACAAGCTTAGTTCCGATGTTATATTCTGTAACCTCTCCTCTTGGAACAGCTTCTTCGAGCCACTTAAAGAAGTGTACAAGTGCTACACCATCACGTACCATTGCCCGCCCGAATCCTTCTGTTTCTACATCATTCTTAATACTCTTCATCAAATCGGCAGGAGACAGCATATCTACTATTCTGCAATGCTTAGGAATAGCATTATACAGACTATAGCTGATCTTATTAGAGTCGATACAAACAGAGTTATTTAGAGTCTGAGCGAAGCTATATATTTCATCATAAGGCTCTACTGTGACCCCTTGTTCATTGAGATACGTCAGGATAGTATTGTCTAATTTAGAAGAATCTATAAATAAGATCGTTTCAGTACGTGATACATAGGCATACGATACAACTACCGGATTGTAAATGACGTCATTTCCTCTCAGATTAAATATCCATGCTATAGTATCGAGGGTACTTACCAGCAAAGAGTCTGCTCCTTTTTTTTCGATAGAGTCAGCAATGCGGACTATTTTTCCTTTAGCTGATTCTCCGGTATATTTTTCGGGATGGATAAATGCTTTTCCTTTTGGTATATCAGGACGCTCGGCCCATATCGAGTCGAAAGGGTCTGTGCTGTTTATCACAGATATACCTTTCGGAGTCAATATTCTGATCAGATCTTGAGCCTCTTTTGCCGCATATACTTTTCCGTCAATTCCTACATTATCTCCATTCGATAATTCATCCGTCAGCCAATCAGGAATCAAAGGTGTTTCCGGCAATCTTGCTTTGAATAATTTGATTTCTGATCCTGCTAATTCGCTTTCAGCCTGAAGAAAATAACGGGAATCTGTCCATAAGCCAGCCTTATCCATTGTTATCACAACTATACCTGCCGATCCTGTAAATCCGCTTATCCACATTCGTGATTCCCAATGTGCGGCGGGATATTCACTCAGATGCGGATCAGTTGTCGGAATTATAAATGCCTGTAAATTATGTTCTTTCATAAATTGCCTCAATAGGGCAATTTTGTTGTTGGTCGGATTATTCATTGTTCGTTCCAGTTTGGAGTAGGTAGTCCTATAAGATTCTTCACAAAGAAATCACGGCGTTTGCGTTCTCCGTATGTTTCTCCGAGGGTATGTCTTGCTCCCGGCAGTATAACAAAATCGAACTCTTTATTGCTTTGTTGCAGGGCATTTACTACTTGTAAAGTAGATGAAGGATCAACATTATTGTCCAGCTCTCCTAATATCAGCATCAGCTTTCCTTTCAGCAGATGTGCATTTACCACATTCGAGCATTCTTCGTACTCTTTGCCGATAGGATATCCCATCCATTGTTCATTCCACCAGATTTTATCCATTCGGTTGTCGTGGCATCCGCAAGCAGCCACTGCCACTTTATAAAATTCGGGATGGAACAGTACTGCTCCCATGCTGTTTTGTCCTCCGGCCGAGCCTCCGTAAATGCCAACTCTGGTAATATCCATTTCAGGGTATTTGTCAGCGGCAGATTTCATCCATGCTATGCGGTCGGGAAATCCTGCGTCTTTCAGATTTTTCCAGCATACATCATGAAAAGCTTTCGATCGGTTGGCAGTTCCCATTCCATCTATCATAACCACAATAAACCCGAGTTCAGTTAAATGGCTCGGACGATGAGCCAGAGCAAAAGATTTTGGAACGTGAGAATCATGAGGCCCTGCATAAATATACTCTATCACGGGATATTTCTTATTCGGATCGAAATTATTCGGACGGATTATCATCCCCCAGATATCTGTTTTACCATCACGTCCTTTAGCTGAGAATACTTCGGGCATACGCCATCCGGCAGCTAATGCATCTTTTATATCAGGTTGAAATATTGTACGGATGATTTTTCCGTCCTTCGCCGATCTTAATACGGTTGTCGGAGGAAGATCGGTACGAGAATAAGTATCCACCATATACGCATAGTCTGAACTGAATGTTACGTTGTGATTCCCATTTTCAGGGGTTAAGGCTTTGATGTTTCCATTGTCTATATTCAGAAGGTAATATTTTTCGAGATAAGGATCTTCTCCCGCATCCATCCCGCATCCTTTAAACAGGATAGTCCGTTTAATTTCATCTACATGTACCACATTTTTAACAACCCACTCTCCCTTAGTCAATTGTTTTTTTACTTTTCCGGTCGGTACGTCGTACAGATAGATATGTCTCCATCCGTCTCGTTCCGATATCCAGAGTAGTTCTTTTTCGTTTTCGAACCAGTGCTCATATACTGCATTGTAATAGATAAACGTGTTACTTTGTTCATTTACAATTGTTCGCAGCTGATCTGATTGAATGTTTCCTTCGTAAATAACGTATTGTTGATGTCCCCGTTTATTGAAATGAAATGAAAAAGACGTACTGCTTTTATCCCATCGGATGTTATTAAGGTCGAATTGGGCATCTACATCAGGAACTTTATATTCCACAGATCGGTTTTCATTAATAAAGAATAGAACGGGTCTTCTTATTGGTAATGCGTCTCCGGGTTTCGGGTAGTCATATTCTTCGGTTTTTGGCTGCAGCTGGTCTTTTGGTGAGGACGATATCAGCAGCAATTTTCTGACTTCTGCAGGACGATATTTACAGCAGATAATTTTCTTAGAGTCTGGAGACCAATAAATATTCGATGAGTAATAGTCGTATACCGAGCCATCGGTACTGATCGCTTTCGCTTGTCCTGTTGCGATATTGCGTATCCACAGATTGCCTTCGTTGATATATGCTTCGTTAATGCCATCGGGCGATTTGATTTTTTCTTTACTATTTTCTCGATATACACCTCCCCAGTAAGAATCTTCGGGGATTGCAGCTCCTTTTATGATTTTGTAATCAGCCAGGGTACACAGGTATTCTTGTTTATCAATAATAAATGACAGTGTATCGGTTCCTGCGAATCGAATTTTCTGAAATGGCAACTGGTACGCTTTAATCTCTTTATGCAGAAATGTTTCCAGTGAAAGAGCTAGACGTTTTTGGTCGAATGCCGCAGTGGGTTCTTGTTCTTTTTCGGCATCGAGCAAGAAAAACTCTTTTCCGTTGGCTGTACGAGCCGAATACCAGAACTTAGGACTGTTTTTGATAGCTTCGATATCAGATAAACCTCGTGACATCGAACTGTATTTCGTATAGAACGAATCGGCTTTCTGATAGAGTTCTTTCATATCCTGCCCTTGTGATAATAGGGGGCATACGGCAAGAAGTGCGATAATTAATCTTTTCATTTATTCTCTGTTTTTGATAAAAGTCTCTGGCTTTTTTTATATATATTCCGTACCGAAAAGGTGACAAAGGTTACAATAAAATAACTTTTTTTCCAGTTGTGTCTTTTTGTTTTTGGCGAATATTAATTTGCCTTTACACATTCTTTTGTATAGATAAATTTCTGTATTGAAGAACCAGAAAGTATACCATTAAATGCTTTCTGGTTATAAGAATCTCGGGTTGTTTTACTTTCCAAAGAAATAAACAGATCAGCAACCTTATTTTACTTCGAATTCATAAATACCGATAGATTCTTTTACAGGCAATTGTACTGAAAGGCGTACAAATTTAGCGGAGACAGGCTCAAACTCTATTTGATTTTTCACGTCTTTCTCGCTTTTGTAGCTGCCTTTTGTTTTTACATCCAGCCATTGTCCGTTGGCATCCTGATACTGAACTTTCCACGACAGAGGTATACGGCAGCCTCCCCAAGGTGCATCGTCATACCAATATACAAATGCAGAGGAAAATGTTTCGGGCTTATCGAATTCGTATGTTACCCATTCTTCCGAATTATTTTTTGGCCACAAAGAGTAAAATGGAACATGACGGTCGTTTGAATTATCAGGCCAGTATCCGTCGTTAACACTGCTCAGCGATTTGTTGGGAGCCGAAGATGTTACCTTGGCACTTGTGCAAATAGTAGGTGGGGGTAGGGGACGTGTGCGCTCCTTGGTACGGGGTATCCATACTGCCATTTCACCTGCACCCCTGTTAGCCCATGCGTAGTAAGGGATAGCTGTCAGATGTTTATTTTCGATTATGACCTCGTTATCATCTCCCCTTCGCGCGCTTTTGGCATCAGCTTCGAGGCGTACTATTCCATTCAATTCGTCCGGTATAAATGATGCTGTTATCGGAACATTGTCTTCAAGTACAGCATTAAGAACCTTGTCTTGATTATCAGGCCATTCTAGACAATATGCAATGGGACCCCGTTCCAAAGACACCTTTCCTCTGTCGTCTTCTACTTTATCGTTGGCTAAAGTGCGGTGAATATCCATCGGGAAGTCGACCACTATATTATCTCCTTTTTTCCATTTTCTGGAAATTGCAATATATCCGTTTGGCGATACAGTATTGTCTGTTTCAACTCCGTTTACCGTTATTTTTACAGTCTCTTTTTTCGGATTCAGATAACTGTATAAATCACTGGGTACGGGCTGGTTCTGTACCCATCCCGGTACACGGACAAGTACTTCGAATGTCTCTGCCTTTTTAGGATCAATAGTTATTGATACATTACCATCCCAAGGATAACCAGTCTTTTGGGCTATTTTTATATCATTCTTGTTGAGTTCGATATCCGATTCGCTTTCGATAAATAGATTTACATAGATTTTATTGTCTTTTTTAGCGTATACGTATCCGGGGATAGATGGCATAAAACGGCAAACGTTACTGGGGCAGCAAGCGCAGCCAAACCATTCACTGCGTCCGTGCTGTCCGACCGATTCCAACGGATTGGGATAAAAGAAATGATCACCCGAAAGGCTTATTCCTGAAATCAGACCATTGTAAAGCGTACGTTCCAATACATCATAATATTTAGAATCTCCATGAAGAAGGAACAAACGATGGTTCCAGTATACATTGGCGATTGCAGCACATGTTTCGCAATAAGCCGACATATTGGGTAGTTCGTAATTCTTACCGAAGGCCTCTCCATGACCTGTGGCTCCGATACCACCTGTGATGTAGTACTTTTTAGTCACTACATTGTCCCAGATATTATCTATGGCATGTAGGTAGGCGCTGTTTCCGGTCAATGCGGCAACATCTGCCATCCCTGAATACATATAAGCTGCACGTACAGCATGCCCTACAGCTTCATCCTGCTCTATTACAGGTTTATGGGTCTGGCTGTATTCTCCGCTTTCGCCATGACCTCTCAGGTCTAGGAAGTATTTCGCCAGATCAAGGTATTCTTTTTTTCCTGTTACTCGATACATCTTTACAAGACCCATTTCTACAATCTGATGTCCGGGCTCGTAAGCCAATTTTCCGGGACCGAAGTCCTTTACCAGCAAATCTGCATTTTTGATTGCTACATCAAGCAGAGTTCTTTTACCTGTAGCCTGATAATGTGCTACAGCTGCTTCATACAAGTGTCCGCAGTTATAAAGTTCGTGGCTCAGGTCAGGATCTTTTTCCCAGCGTTTTGCTCCTACCCATTCATGGAGTTTTCCTGGTTCGGCAGCTGTTCGTGCGGTAAAAAGGTATCCGTCAGGTTCTTGTGCCTTCTGTATATAATAGATAAGAGTATCCATGCGAGCTTCCAAATCTTTATTCGGATACATTTGTATCGAATACGACATGCCTTCGAGTATTTTGTAAATATCGGTATCGTCAAATGTGAATTGGGTATCGAAATATCCCGGCATAAGACCTCCTGCCTTTTTAAAATTGTCAACACGTCCTGTTATATAACATTGTTTCAGAGCGATGGGTATAGTTACGTCCTGATTGGTTTTTATACGTGGGGCCCAAAATTTATCCGAAAATTTAACCGAAACGAAAGATACCGGCTGTATCGGATAATCTTTCTGGGTCGTTTGCTGCTCGTGATGGGTGTGTGCTGCTGCCGAAATAATGGGCAGTAATGCCAGCAGAAGACATAAGCGAAGCTTTTTCATAAGTATATTGTTTATTAGTTATTATTGATATTCTGATATAATTCCAGCACTTGATTTTCACTTAGAGGTATATCGTACATAGATAAGGAATGCAATGCTCCCCGAAAAGGATGCTCACCATCGAATTTCATTCCTAATGTCAGCTTTTCGGAACTGCCTACACGAAGATAAATATCTTTACTCTTGACAAGGTGCCCGTTTAGGTATATTTTCTCCAAATATCCGTCAAAAGTCACTACAATGTGGTTCCATGTATTTACGGTCGGGAGCGAAGACAACCCCATATCTTCGTACCAACCGTAATGCATGGTTATACCACTGCGGGGACTTGTCCCATATCCCAGAATTATCTTTGACAATTCATTATAAGATTCGTTTACATCTATAATACATTCGTTTTCGTTGGGTGTCGATTGTGCCAATACCCAAGCCGAAAGTGAGTAAGGGGCATTGCCTTTTATGGTAGCCGGCAATCCGAAATCAGATTCAAACTTCTGAGTTCCGTTAAATACGAAAGCCTTTCTCCCTTCAATGTCCTTAATAAGAACGGCTGTTCCTACAGCATTGAAGCCTCGGGATGGTATTTTCAGATCAGCGATCCGGCCTGCTACTGATCCACTTTGATAATTATCGGCATTTATTTCAAACAGAAGTCCCGAGTGATCAGCAGCAGCAACCGAAGCTTGTTTGTTGAACGGTTGTTCATTTGCAGGAAAAGGATCATTTCCTTCCGAAAATACTTTTATGTTCCATAGGGCAGGGAATAAGCCGTTTCTTTCGTTACCTGTAATAGTTAACCGGATGTATCTGGCTTGAGTATTACCGTGATCAATCATCGGGCTGCCCGCCAATGTGTTGTCTTGTTTATCCGAAAATAATATCCAGTCATTGCCATTGGTCGAAACTTCTATCAGATACTGATAAAAAGATGTAGGATGTTCGAATTGTGTCCATACACGTTTGATTGGAAGATTCTTCCCTAAATCGATTTGTATCCACTCTTTTCCTCTGGAGTTAGCCGCTCTCCAAAGTGTAGCATTATTATTGTCATTGGCATATTCGGGTCTGAAATTCTCGTTGTAATAAGAAGAGGCGGTAATCTTTTTCCCGAAGGCAATATCTTTATACGGATTACTGTCTTTTTGCAAATATCCCAATCCTTTGTGTGTCGGAGTAATTTTCTCTATCCGTCCATCTTTGTCAAAAGTCAGCTTATCGATGGCGACTTGCCGGAAAAATCCACGTGTCGATTGAGGTATATTGTGCCTGTGATAAACTATATAATAATCATCTCCTTCCTTTAGTATACTGTGATGACCGGGTCCATGTATGGTACTATCCTGAGACGTTTCGAGAATTGGGTTGTTGTCTCCGAATTCAAAAGGTCCCATAGGTCCTACTTTGCTTGTGGCATATTGTATCCGGTAAGTATGGTCGTGACACGATCCTGACGAATAGGTGAAATAATAGATGCCGTTTCGTTTAAACATATAAGGGGCTTCGAAAAACTCTTTAGCCTGAGTATTTGGAATCAAAGTAGTATCAGCAAAGGTTTTCATGTCGGCATTGAGTTTACCTACTCCGCAGCCGTGATTTTTATAGATGCCCCATGTTCCCCAATATAGGTAAGTAGAGCCATCGTCATCGATAAAGCTCTGGGCATCTAGGGTTATTGACATTTTTACATAACGGTCGGGAATCAGAACAGCTTCGTCTGCGCCCAGTATATTAGTCCATGGACCGGTAGGGCTATCCGAAACCGCACAATATATTTTACAAGCCTGACTATAATAGAAGTAATATCGTCCGTCTGTTCCCTGCATGACATCCGGAGCCCAAACCTGATCGGCTGTCGGCCAATTCATAGGAGAGATAGTCCAGTTGACAAAATCCTTCGATTTCCATACCTGCGAAGGCCCTACTCCTAAGCCGGTTCCATCGGTTGTGGCATATATGTAATATGTATCACCAAACTTTCGGACTGTCGGATCGGCAAAATATCCCGGAATCACAGGGTTACCTGCTCCTGAGGAGTTGTATTTGACTTCTTGTCCCCAAGCCTGTAATGTGAAGATAAAAAGCAATATATGAATATAAATATTTTTCATAGGCCAGCTTATTTTTCAAACGATTTAAGGTCTCAGACCTTTTTATTATCTATCCAAGTATAACACTGATTGATAGTTATGACTTTAAAATGTAACATTAGATACTTACGGTTACTTATTACATATATCCAACTTTATATTTTCAGGAAAATACTGCAACAGAAGATTATAGATATCCGGATCATATTCTTTCAGTTTTTTTGCAGTATTGATAGAATTGTGTACTCCATTAGGCTCGGCCGAATATCTATTGCAGTTGAAAAACGATTGTACAGCTTCTGCAAAATATTCATACTTATTGCTGAGGGCATATGTGTTTTCCCATAATCCTTTTGCTTTTGCTTTTTCCATAAGAGCTTCCAATTCTGTGTCGAAATCGGGTTTTACACCGATGATACCAACAGTATGTACAATGTGGGCAAACTCGTGTACCATTATACTTTCTCCTTCGTATCTGTCTCCGGGCATGCACATAACGTTTTCTTCGCCGAAGCTTGCGCTGTAATCATCTTCGGGAGCACCGCCGAAACCTCTTGCCCGTTTGTTCCAGTAGGCAGTACTGTCGGGGGTACATATTTTTGCATATTCGGGCAGATCACAGACTTCTTCCGTTGCACCTATTATCATTACACGACAGCCTTTGGATACCATGTAGTCTTTTACATCCGGACGCTTCGACAGCATTTGTAGAATAACGGTTCGTGTTCGTTCTAATGCTTCATCGCAGACTTTATTGGATGATACAACAGGTAAACCTTCGGCATTGAGATATTTTTTATAGAAAGGGGCTAATCCCAAAGAATCCGGAACAGTCGATACTTTTTCGGAAGCAGCAGATGCCTGCTGTTCTTTTTTATTCGAACAGCAGACAAAAGCCAACATTGAAATAAGTAATATTGAGTTTAATAAAAGTGGTTTAATCATTTTGTTATATATTTAGAGTCTGATCTTTATGGATTTACTTTCCATTCTATTACACCTCCCGAATATCCTTTACGTCCTACATCTACGACCTGAGGTCCGTTTTCTTCCGCTGCTTTTTCGGTTTTAGGTCGTTGAAGTTGTACCACCATTTTCAGTTCGGTTGTAGTTATGGGTTCGAAAGAAACTTTGTTGTATTTATCCAATTCCGTTCCATAGGGAGATGTATTTTTCACTTCTTTCCAAGTATTTCCGGTTTTATATAAAAGTTTCCATGATTCGGGGGCTTTATAGATGACATCGTAGTGATCAAATGCGAGCCAGTATACTTCTACACTCGAAATCCGCTCGGGCTTTTTGAATTTATAGCCGATAGACTCTTCTGTTCCCGCCTTCAGCCACCAGTAATGGTATGGAGTGTTTATGTCATCGGATGATGTCGGTTCAAACTGATCATTGAAGCCCCATCCGTCTACAGGCATTGCTTCGGATGCTATTGTAGGTTCGGGTTTTACTATTGCGTATTCTTTTGTAGCAGGAGTCCATACTACCATCTGTCCTATACCCCGGTTGTTCCATGTAGAGTATGGAATAGCCTTGAATGTAAGAGGCTTTTCTATTACCTTTCCACTGGCAGAATCTTTTTCTACGGCAAAGGCATTTCCTTCGAGAACTACGACTCCGTTTAACAGGTTCTTTTCGAAGTGAGACTCTATTTTCGAATCACGCGGAATAACTATATCAAAAATATAATCGCGTTTCTGGTCTATACTTTCCAGCGCATAAAGGATAGGTCCCCTTTCCATGGCAAGCAAACCTTTGTCGTATCTAACCTGCGGATTTGCTTCTACCCTGCGGACGGGCATGTCCATTGTTAAGGTTACCTTATCTCCTTTTTTCCATTCACGTTCTATAACCCAGTAACCGGCACGTGTATGTTTTTTTGTTTCGCTTCCGTTTACAAGCACTTTTACCTGAGGGTTCGATCCGTCTACATAAGCATATAGATCAGAAGGTACAGGCTTATTCTTAGCCCAACCCGGAATGCGTACCAAGAGTGTGAATTTATCATTTTTATTGGGCGTCACATCTATTTCTACATCTCCATTCCAAGGGTATTGTGTTTTTTGTACTAACTCAACTTCGGTATCTCCTACTTTCAATTTGGAATTCCCTCCCACGAATAAGTTTACATATACGTCTTTTTTGTCGATGGCATATACATATCCCGGAACCGATGCCATAAAACGGGTTACGTTACCGGGGCAGCATGCACATCCGAACCATTGTTGACGGGCATGTCCTCCGGAGGTACCCATCGGGTTATCGTAAAAGAACTTGTCGCCGCTGAGTGATACTCCGGCTATCAGTCCATTGTATAAGGTGCGTTCCAGTACATCTATGTATTTGGAGTCTCCTGTTGCGAGGAACATGCGTTGATTCCAATATACATTGGCGATCGAAGCACATGTTTCACAATAGTTATTGAAGTTATTCAATTCATAATTCGGGCCGAAACCTTCTCCCTGCGGACGGGAACCGATACCTCCATTGAGATATAACTTCTTACTTGCCATGTTTTCCCATACACGATTGACTGCATCGAATAGTTTTTTGTCGTGCTGTAATGATGCTACATCCGTCACCCCAGAGAACAGATAACCTGCACGGACGGCATGACCTACGATCTCATCCTGATCTATGATCGGTTTGTGATCCTGGCTATAAGGGCTTAGTTTGTGTCCGTCTGTACCTCGCCCGGTTTCGTCTACAAAGTAGCGAGCCATCTTCAGGTATTTTTCATCATCGGTTACATTATACAGTTTAGCCAAAGCCATTTCGATAATTGGGTGACCCGAGGGGACATGTTTCTGGCCTTCGTTGGGACCGAAAACCTGACATACTAAGTCTGCATTTTTGATTGCTACATTCAACAATGTTTTTTTTCCGGTAGCTTTGTAATGTGCTACGGCCGCTTCATATAAATGACCGCTGTTGTACAGTTCGTGACTGTTGATCTTTTCCCAGCGCGAACTTCCCCACCAGCCTGATAAACGGGTACATTTATTGGTTACGCAGGTTGTAAGGTATCCGTCGGGTTCTTGAGCTGCTGAAATTAAGGTTATTACACTATCGAGGTATGCATCCAGTTTGGGGTCGTATTTGACAGCCAAAGAATAAGATGCTCCTTCGATGATCTTATAAGGATCGGTGTCATCGAATGAAAAATCACCTTTGTGTTCGCCTTTGATAAGTCCTCCCGCCAGGGCGAAATTATCGAAACGTCCATTTATTTCGCATTGATGAAATGCCGAGGGAATTGAAACTGTTCGGTTGATTTCCATGCGAGGCAGCCAGAAGTCATCCGTAAAATGAACATCCGTAAAAGGTACTTCCTTTATTTCACCCAATTGTACTTTCGATTTTTCTTCTGTTGCACCACAGCTTATCAAGGTTAAAGTTAATAGGATTGTCGCTAATCTTTTCATCTCTCTGTGTTTATATTAAGGTCTCAGACCTATTGTTACTGACCGTGTGTAACAAGCTTCGGTATTGGAAGCTAACCGTTACTTAATTATTCAGGGTCTATACTTGCTTTTTATTTTGAGCAATGGTAAGAATACTACTCTTACCATTGCATTTGGTTATTATTCATGGAGTAAATACCGGATCCGTTGTAGGATTGGGGTTCTGTACCATATCAGAGTTATTAATGACTTCTTTTTCGGGTATCATCATTATTAACTTATTCGAATTCGCAGGAACGGATACATCATAGTAAAAACCCATTTCTTTAGTTTTAGTTACTGACTTCTGTAATCTCATCACATCGAAGTAATCAAGACCTTCTCCCCACATTTCTTTTCGTCTTTCGAGAAGAATTTCATCTATCAATGCATCTTTTGCAGTCACAGTTGAAACTTTGGCTCCTCTTTCTTTTTGGAGCTTGTTTAGTACTTGCAGGGCAGTTCCTGTATCGTTTTGTCTTGCAGCAGCTTCTGCTTCTACTAAATACATTTCTGCAGCACGCATATCAAACAGATCTCCGTATGGACCAGAATCTTTGAGTTCCCGAAATTTTGTTGATGCATATTTATCGCTGTAGAGGGGATTGACAATCGTTAAATTTCGAGGGTCGTCTTTCATTATTCCTTCCACAAAATGTTTTACAGGAATAAATAATTCGGCCTGCCATGGAGAATTGTTCTGCCCGAAGTCATACCAGCACGCATGAGAATCGTACCACCAATAATCCTGACTAGTTTGTATATACCCAACTACCCATTCTTTATTAACAGTCGAGAATCCGGCTTTATATTCATCCATCGACATCAGCGAATATGATGTTGTTATATAATGGGCGTATTTTTCGGCATTAGCCCAATCGTTCATGGTCAGATAAACATTTGCCAAGAGAAAACGTACAACGTCTATGTTATAATAATCCTTTGTCGGGCGTGTATATTTTGTCAATAAAGTTTCTGCTTCGGTCAAGTCGTCTACAATTTGTTTATATACTTCGGCAACAGTCGCCCGGGCTTTAGGAGTAAGAGTCGGTTCCAGATAGACCGGTACTCCCGGTTTATCTTTAGCAATAATGTAAGTATGCTGATAAAAACGCACCAGATTGAAATAGCATCGAGAGCGTATTGCCAAAGCTTGTCCTTTGATCTCATCCTTAGCATCCTGATCTCCGCTTACATTGTCAATATTTGCTAATACAATATTTGCATTGCTTATTATCTTATACATGGCATTCCACATATTGATAGGGATGGGTTGTGTAGCATCGTAACGTTGCATGCTAAAGGTAGTAAAATACCAGAAATCTCCCACCTGTTCATCATTAATCATAATGTCTATACCTGTGGTTGTGGATAATGCCATAATTCCTTCCGGACTGTACACATTAGGACCATAACCAGCTCCATCTCGCATAAGTCTGTATGTTCCTAATAATTCGGATCTTAATCCGGCGACACTGGTTATGATTTGCGAATCAGACAATGATCCTGTAGGGGATGTATTCAGAAAATCATCGCATCCTGACATAGTCAGTAATGTAGATCCTAACAGGAAAGTGTATAATATATTTCTAATTTTCATTGTATTACTTTTTTGGGTTGAGTAACAAAAAGGCCTGAGACCTTAGAATTGAATATTTAGACCAAAGCTGTAAGTCTTTAAGGCAGGAACACCTGATTCTCCATCTATGACACCTCCTGCCACATTGGTTGCATTGAAGTTTTCGGGGTCTGTTCCATGATTTTTCAATTTGCCGAAAGTCAGCAAATTATCTCCTTTTACATAGAATCTTAAAGAGCCGATACCCAGTTTTTTGACCAGGTCACGCGGAATCGAATAACCTAATACTATATTACGCAGTCTGGCAAAGTTGTTTTTGAAGATAAACTTGTCACTGTAACGTGCATATGAGCTGGCATCGAAGCATCGGTAAGTGTATATTTTTGCAACATCTGTAACATCACCCGGTTTCTGCCAGCGGTTATCGAGATAATCGTAAGCTGCGAAATTTTCTCTTAAGACTGTGCTTTCTGCATAGTTATAATCGTATACTACGCCGCCAAGACTGTAATAAAGCATAACTGACAGGTCGAAATCTTTGTAACGGAAGTTATTGGTAATACTGCCATAAACATCCGGCAGAGTAGATCCGGCTTTGATACGTTGTTCTGCTACATTGACTTCGCTGTAATTTTCGGTCTTTTCTTTTCCTGTAATTTTACCGGTTTCATCGAATGTATATTTATACCATCTGTTACGTCCGTTTTCGGGATTGACATCAGCCCATACCGGAGCATACAGATCGTAACGTGATGCCCCCTCTTTCCATTTGAATACACCTACACCTACATTAAAAGTTTCTTCTTTAGAAGGCAAACGGGTTATTTCATTCTTGTAGTGAGTTGCATTCAGTCCGATATTCCAATCGAAATCTTTTGTCTTGATAGCATTGTAATTCAGTTCGATCTCCCATCCTGTATTTTTTATGTCTCCGATATTTTCCATAATCGAAGACATTCCCAATGATGGAGCCAGAGGACGGGATAGCAATAAATCTTTCGACTTGCGGCTGAATACTTCGAATGTACCATTCACCTTATTATTAAATATCGAGAAATCAAGGCCTAAATTAGCCTGTACGTTCGTTTCCCATTTGATGTTCTTGTTCGACAATTGGGATTGTACAACTCCGAATTTTCCTCCATAGCTGCTTGTTTCGAATAATCCCAGATAAGGATAATATCCGACATTATCATTTCCTACTTCTCCATAGCTGGCTTTGATTTTTAGATTGTCCAACCACGATTTTGTACTTTTCATAAACGATTCCTCAGTAATACGCCATGATGCCCCTACCGAGTAGAATGTCCCCCAGCGGTTATCGGAAGCGAATCGTGAGGAGCCGTCGGTACGAATGCTGCCTGATATATAATAGCGGTTTTTAAAATCGTAATTAATACGGGAGAAAAAGCTCGCCAGAGCATAATTGTCGGTACCCGACCATGCTGTAGGATCTTCTTCGGCGGTAGATATTTCTGTAAATATCGGAAGGTTTAGACCTTTACGGTATGCCCCGAATCCATTTGTTGTATATTTATAAGCTTCCTGTCCAAGCATTACATTGAGATGGTGGTCGTTACCTAACACTTTGTCATATACCAGAACATTGTTTATGGTATGTGACGTATTACGGTAAGCTGCACGAGTTACAGAACCTTCTGCCGGAATGAGAGTTCCTTCTCGTTCGGGGCTTCTCCAGTTATTATTGTATACATTCTGCAACTGGAAAGAATAGGTCGTTTTTAAAGTCAGTTCGGGAAGAATCGTAAATGTAAGAGCCGAAACGGTCTGAACATTGTCGTTCCAATTTTTGACCCTTTCGTTCAATGCTCCGTAAGGACTCCATTTTGGCCACCAGGCACGTCCGTTGTTCCATCCTTCATCCAGTACTTTTCCTCCGGTATATTCACTTACTGCGTATTGATTGTTCTTATGATCCCACAGGTATGCTGAATATTCCGACGGATACACTCTGAACACACGTGCCGCAAATCCTCCGTTATAGTTAGTGGATGATGCGAACAGGATGCTGTTATCCATAGAGAACCATTTACTGAGCTTTGATGTTAATGCTGCACGTCCGGTAAAACGTTTGAAGTGGTCGGCAATGAAAATACCCTTGTCATCCAGCATAGAGATAGACATGAAATAGCTGTTCTTATCGCCTAGCGATCCGCTGATATCTACTCCATAATCTTGTTTCAATTTATTAGAAAATGCCTGGTCGAAAAGGTCTTCTTCCCAAAGCCGTTTTGCATCGGGCTTGATCTTACCGTCTAATCCGACAGGATTATCCATGTTCCAACCTGATCGATACTGACGTACAGTGCCGTCATTGAGAGTGACGGGTGAAGTGTTCCAAAATACTTTAGTTACATTATCATAGGCATATTGGCGGGCTTGCTGATCGTTCATACTCATGAAGTCGGTTGCGTCATTATATAACCCTTCGAAAGTAAGTTCGTATTGTTTGGCTGCAGAAACTTTCTTTGGAAATTTTACAGCAAAATCGCTTGTAGCCCAGCTTGCCCTTAGGTTTATGGTTGTTTTTCCTGATTTACCTTTTTTTGTTGTGATGAGTATTACTCCATTTCCTGCTCTTGATCCGTATAACGATGTCGAAGCAGCATCTTTAAGTACTGTGATTGATTCAATATCCGAATAAGAAATTGAATTGAGGGGAATGTCAGACGGCACACCATCTATTACATACAGCGGGCTACTATTGGCTGTCATAGAACCCAATCCGCGAATTACTACAGTACCATCATCACCGGGGCGTCCCGAATTATTTATAACCTGTACTCCTGCGGATAAACCTTGTAGTCCTTGGGTAATATTGACGGGTTGTAAAGCCTCCAGTTTTTTATCACTGACGATGGACGCAGAACCTGTAAACGATGATTTCTTTTGCGAGCCGTATGCAGTAACAATAACTTCATCAAGTTCTTCCGAGTTATCCGTTAGTTCTATTGTCAGAGTTTTTCGACCATTTAATGCAATATCCTGGCTGACATATCCCACATAAGTGATAGAGAGTGCTGCGTTTGGGTTGGATACAGCAAGGACGAATTTTCCATCAAGATCAGTAGTTGTTCCGGTGGATGTACCTTTTTCTTTAACTGATACTCCGATAAGAGGTTCACCTTGATTATCGGTGATTGTTCCCGACACCGAACTTTTGGTTTGCTGAATCTCTGTGATATGAGCGGCATAGCTGTTTGCTGGGTATGCCAATGACAATAAAGTCATACATGACAGTGCTGTCACATTCAAAAAGACTTTGTCTTTAAATTTCAATTGTTTTCGATTCATTTTTCATTTGATTTAAGGTCACAGACCTATTTATTTATCAGTGAACGAGTAAACAAGTTGAATACATTTTACACTTGCTTACTTATTTAGCCTGTAGAATAGGCTTTCGTGAGGTTCGAGGGTCTTTTTCAGTCTCGTTTGAGTATCACCTTCATTTTGATGAGTCCAAACATTGCGTACGGTTCTGGGAGAGCGTTTCATATAAAGTGCTCCGTTTTCGAGGTCACTGTCATAGACGGTATCCATGTTCCAGTCATAGTCCAGGTCAATTTCGAAATTATTACGGTTAATAAATAAGAATGCTGCATCGCCGCCTGACAACGGCTTTACGAGAATATCTATGCCATTCAGATGCAGGTATCTGAATGCTGAGCGTCCCAGCTTATCCTGATTGATTGCTATGGCTTCTTTGTTGGTTAATAATTCTTTTGTGAATGAGTCCATTTCTCTCAAGTCGTTCCCTGCCATCAGAGGTGCAGCCATCATACACCAGATAGCAAAGTGCGATTTGTATTCGGTTTGAGTTTGTCCGCCATTTCCGATTTCGAGCATTTCGAGATCGTTCCAATGTCCCGGACCTGAATGCTTATCTATTGTCATAGCTTTATCTAATATCTGGAGTACTCCAACTCCCCCCCAGTTGAACTGGCAGTCGAAACAATCGCGGATGTCGGCAGTTATCCGCCATAGATGTCCGATACCTTTTGCCCATTCCCATGGTTTGTTTTCGCCCCACTCACAAATACTGAATACAATAGGGCGTCCAGATCCTTTCAACGCATCGCTCATTGTTTTGTATGCCGATTTTGCATCCTGATCTTCGTTGTAACACCAGTCATACTTAAGATAATCTACACCCCATTCTGCATATTGACGTGCATCCTGAAACTGATATCCTCTGCTACCTGGTCTCCCCTGACAGGTAAGGCTGCCTGCGCATGAGTATATTCCGAATTTTAAACCTAAACTGTGAATGTAATCTGCTACCGGTTTCATTCCATTCGGAAAATGTTCGGGATCTACTATTATATTTCCGTTTTTGTCTCGTCCGGTTTGCCAGCAGTCATCAATAACTACATATTCATAACCTGCGCTTTTCATACCAGATGATACCATGGCATCTGCCATTTCTTTTATTAGTTTTTCGCTTACCCGGCATCCGAATTTATTCCAGCTGTTCCATCCCATGGGTGGAGTTTGTGCTAATTGGTCGAAAGTATTTTCGCCAGATTTGTCTTTGGTTCCGAATTCTTGTTGACAATACCCCGACAGGGTAATCAAAAATAAACTTGTTGTTAATAATATTTCTTTTAATTTCATAGGATACAGGTTATAAAGTTTTTTAAGGGAGTAGGAGTATAATTCTTATTTCACAAAATTCGTTAAATAGAAGGCTTTCCTTATACTAAAAAACTCCAAAATGATACAACTTTTCTCTAATATTCAGTCGGTTATAATTTATGTTATAATATTGTATTGTGGTGGTTAATAAATAATTAAGTTTTAAATCATAGGATTGTATTATTCTTTTGGAGTATTTTGCGATAGATTACAGAATCATAAAAAATTGCGATATTTAGGATTATAGATCCTTTTGTAGAAAAGAAAACAACCATTTATTCTTTTTATCTATGCAGAAAAGACGGGCAGCCTTTCTTGTTTATAAGGTATTCTTCCAACAATTGGAAAAATTCGGTAATGAAAAAATCAGCCAATAAAGGAAAAGGTTTACAAAAGTGAGTAACCTTTGTCACCTTTTTTAAATAGCTCCAAACCCTTGAAATGGCTTGCTCAGGTGGTAGTAAAATTCTCCTTAAGGAGCAGAGGAGTGAAAAGTAACAATAGAAAGATGTGCAATTTTGAGGTTACTTTTGTTACTTTTTTGAGAATAAGTAACAGAAAGTATTTAATGATGTATTTGTAAGTGGTAATATGTTGTACATATAAAGTGAATAAATAGGTCTGAGACATTAAATTAGAAATCCGGATATTATGAAAAAATATATATGGCTATCTTTTGTAACTTATTTTCTGAATATAGTTTTCGGACTGTCAATTTATGCTATTGACCTCAATTTTAAGACCTATCTTGTCGAAAACGGATTGTCTTCAAATACTGTGTATTCAGCTTTGCAAGACACAAAAGGTTTTATGTGGTTTGGAACAGAAGACGGGCTCAACCGTTTCAACGGATATGAGTTCAAAACATACCGTAATGTACCGAGGGATACTACATCTCTGATTAATAATTACGTTTACTGCTTATTCGAAGATAATAGCCGCATTTTATGGGTAGGCACGGAGAGAGGTGTCTGTACCTACAATCCGCAAACCAATAAATTTAAGGCTTTCAAACTGAAGGCACAGGACGGGACATGTATCAACGACCGCATCCAGAATATTGTGGCAGATGAAAAAGGAAATATCTGGATAGCGTCGTACCGCCAAGGGGTATTTTTGTATAACCGGAAATCGAATAGCTTGAAACGATATTCATTTTCGAAATATACTGATCCTTTACAATCGTCTGATCTCATAACCTATTTGTATAAGGATAAGGATAATACTATATGGACATCGGTCAACTCTACGGCATATCAGATTTATCGTCTCGATAAAAACTCAGATCGTTTTATTCCAGCTTTTCCTCATATTGCTCCATCCGAATTGAAAAAATTATCATCATATAGTATAATAGAAGATACATTCGGAACTTTATGGTTTGGTACATGGAATAACGGGTTGTACGAAGTGGATAAGATAAGCGGGATAGTAAACAGTTATCTGAATACGGAAAATGCAGATAAAATTGTACATATACATACTATAACCGAATATGAGCCGGGAAATCTGTTAATCGGTTCTGATGACGGGTTGACTTCTTTTGCTGTTTCGCCCATTATCGGAAATAGAAGAGTGTTTCATTTACAGGAGCCTGATATCTCGAGCCGGTTTATTTATCCGATCTATCAGGATCGGGAAGGCGGGTTGTGGATAGGTACTTATTACGGAGGTATAAATTATGCGGCTCCCAGCCGTAACTATTTTGCAAGTTATACTCATGATCCGAATAAGAATTCGGTATCGGGAAACGTTATCAGTTCTTTTTGTGAGGACGAATCCGGTAATCTTTGGATAGGAACCGACGACGGAGGGTTGAATTACATGGATAAACGTTCGGGACTTTTTACCTCCTATAAACCGCAGAAAGGAAAAAACAGCATTTCTTTCCATAATATACACGGGCTGTGTTTGGATGAAAATAATCTCTGGATTGGTACATATACCGGAGGATTGAATGTGATGGATGTGACAACAAAACAATTCAGATGTTATAAGAATAACCCCAATGATTCGACCAGTATTGATGTCAATAATATCTTTTCTCTTTACAAGGATTCCCATAATAATATATGGGTAGGGACTACTCAGGGGATAAATCGCTATAATAGATCTTCTGATAATTTTAACCGCATAAGAAAGCTGTCGGCTGTAACTATCGATATACTTGAATACAACAAAACCTTGTGGTTTGCTACTATCGGAAATGGTTTGCATGTTTATGATCCGGCCACCCGCAGGTGGACAAACTATTTGTTTGAATCAAAAAACAAAAATTCCCTGATTAGTAATGAGGTATTATGTTTATGTACCGATGATAATAATCAACTATGGATTGGAACGAACAGCGGACTTTGTAAGTTTAATCCAAAAGAAAATAACTTCACTAATATTGTACTCAGTACCCAAAGCAATACGATTTATAAGATTATCAGTGATAAAGAATTTTTGTGGATTACTACAGGCCGAGGGCTGATTCGTTTCGATACCAAGCGTAATCAGTTGCGTACATTCACAAAAAGCGATGGTTTGTTAAGCGATCTCTTTATTCAGAATTCAGGTATTAAAACATCCTCGGGACGTATTTATATCGGTACAGCTAACGGGTTCAATGCTTTTTATCCGAAACAAATAATAACCAACAGGTATATTCCTCCGGTGGTATTGACCGACTTTCAGATTTTTAATAAATCGGTGGACAATCCCGAAGAATACATGTCTGTCTCCAAAGACAGTATTATGCAGTTGACTTTGCCTTACAGTAAAAATGTATTCAGTCTCGAATATACCGCACTCAGTTACTTTGCACCCGAAAAAAACGAATATGCCTTTATGCTTGAAGGTTTTGATAAGGAATGGAACTATGTAGGTAATCAGAGACGGACAACGTATACTAATTTATCGCCCGGAGAATATACATTCCGTGTCAAGGCTTCGAATAATGACGGTATATGGAATGATGCAGGGCTTACACTTAAGATCGTAATTACGCCTCCTTTCTGGAGAACTAATATTGCCATAGTCCTGTATATAGTCATATATATAGTGGCTATGATTATTATCTCGAAATATATAAGGAAAGTGAGTGCTAGAAAGGACAAAGCCAAGATGGAAAAAATGCGGGCAGCCCATGAAAAAGAAATACATGATGCTAAGATCAATTTTTTCACAACTATAGCTCATGAGATACGTACTCCTGTCAGCCTGATTATAGGTCCTCTCGAAAAGATAATAGAGATATCTGATCAATTTCCAGAGAAGATTAAAAGCGATTTAAACATTATTGACAGGAATAGTCAGAGATTACTTTTTCTTGTAAATCAGCTGCTGGATTTTAGGAAGATGGAGCAGGAATCTGTTCAGATGTCTTATTCGGAATGTAATGTAGATGAGGTACTATCGAACATTTGTGAACGTTTCCGTCCATCCCTTGAGCAACGCAATATCCGACTGGAGTATCATAGTGATGATAAAAACTTCAAAGCCGTGACGGATGTGGAGAATCTGACAAAAGCAATCAGCAACTTATTGAATAATGCTGCAAAATTTACGAGGGATTACATCGAGCTATCTCTGAATACAAATACTGATAACAATACTTTTTGTATACAGGTTACGGATAATGGGCGTGGTATTCCCGACGAATACCGGCAAAAAATATTTGATCTGTTTTTTCAGGTTCCGGGAAATACTAAATCGGGAACTGGTATCGGTTTGAATTTGGTGAAAAGGATTGTTGATGCTCTTGATGGAACAATAGAAGTGCACAGCATTGAAGATGAAAAGACCATGTTTACGATTGTACTTCCATCAGGGCAATGCAAGGAGGATATAATACAGCGTTTACAGTCGGAAGCAACAGAGCATATCCCAGTGGAACTGAGTGGTAATGATACATGGCGAAATGAATGTCCGGAAAAGTCGGGTAGGGCAGGGCGTCTTACAATTTTGGTTGTCGAAGATAATATGGATATTCAGGAGTTTCTGTGGAAAAATCTATCGGATACCTACCGAATATTGCTTGCCGACAATGGAGAAGAAGGAATTAAGGTATTACAAGAAAATGAAGTGAATCTGATAGTGAGCGATATAATGATGCCTAAAATGGACGGAATAGAATTTTGCAGTTATGTCAGAAATAATATTTTGTGGAGCCATATTCCGATCATATTGCTTACTGCAAAAAATAATACCTCTACAAAAGTAGAAGCCATGGAAAGCGGAGCAGATGCTTATGTCGAAAAGCCTTTTTCCATTCGCTTTTTAGCAGCGCAAATCCGTAATCTGTTATCCATCCGTGAGGCATTGCAGAAGAAGTATGCCGAAACTCCGTTTGTTCCCCTAAGCAGCATAGCTGGCAACAAGACTGATAAAGAGTTTCTGTTGAAGGTAAATGATATTATTGAGCACAATATTTCGAATGAGAACTTCTCTATGGATGATCTTGCTGAAGAACTATGTATAAGCAGCTCCGGACTTTTTGCCAAGATTAAAAACATTTCGGGATGTACTCCTAATAAGTTATTATTGCTTGTCCGTCTTAAAAAAGCCGCCGAATTACTGCAGCAAGACAATTTCCGAATAAATGAAGTCTGTTATATGGTTGGGTTTAATAATCCTTCTTATTTTGCCAAATGTTTTCAGAAGCAGTTTGGGGTTTTACCAAAAGATTTTAAGAATAATTCGTGATCTTATATGTGATAAAATATTTATGATTACGTATTTTAAGTGTTGATTGGGCCTCGTTTCCGTTGGAAATATTTTATAATATATTCATTAAAGACAATCCCGAATACAATCAGGAAGAGTCCGATATAAGTCGTTATGTATATGTGTTCGCCTAATACCAGGTGAATAAAGAATAATGAAAGGAAAGGCGATAAATAACACATTTGATTGATCAGAGCAGAGTTATCTGTTTTACGTATTGCCAGACCAAAGAATATGAAGGGAATGCCCATTTCGAATGCTCCGACATACATACTGGATAATACCCCGGGAATTGAATGTAGGTTGACGCCGACAAAAAATGAGGCTATCAGCAGATACATCGACCCGAATAAGAAACTAAGGAATAGTGTAACTGTACCGTCAATATGTTTGTTCATATTATTTACGATCCAGTACGATGCCCAAAGAAAAGCACTCAGTAAAGCAAGCAACAACCCTCCGACCGGAAGTCCCTCTCCTTGTAGTCCTGTGCCTCCAAGCGAGATAAACACAACTCCGGTTAAAGAGAGAGCCATTCCTATATACTTGAGCGCAGGTATCTGCTGATGGGCAAAAATGGCTAGCAATACCAATAAGACGATAGGCCAGCAATAATTTATAGGCTGTGCTACTTGCGCCGGCAGCAGATTATAAGCCTTGAATAGGACAAGATAATACGCCACGGGATTAAGTAAGCCGATCAAAGCGAATTTACCCCATTGGCGAGAAGGAAGAGATGATAATAATGCCCATTTCCGTTGAATGGTCATTGTTACAGAGAAAATACATAAAGCTGTGAAACTGGCAATCAAAAGCATCTCGAAATGAGTAAAATTCCGTAATGCTACTTTAAACATCGTTGCAACGGTAGACCAGCTCAATACAGCTATCGCTGCATATAGAATTGCCTTATTAGTGTCTTTCATAAATTCTGATAAACAATATATAAAGGGGGTGGGCTCTTATCTTAGAGCCTCAACCTCGTCTGTCGTTAAAGGTATTTTTTTACCTAACAGGTGTGAGCCTGTATCGGTGATCAGATAATCTTCTTCGTTGCGGATACCGCCGAAGTCCTTATATGTTTCGAGTTTATCGTAGTTGATAAAATCAGTGAATTTTTTCTCACTGCGCCAGAGATCAATCAGTTCTGGAATAAAGTATACTCCGGGTTCTATGGTTAGAACAAATCCTGGTTCGAGTTTACGTCCCAGACGTAATGACTTCCGACCGAATTGAGTGCTTTTAGGCTCTCCGTTGTAACCGACCCATACTTCACCCAGATTCTCCATATCATGAACATCAAGTCCCATCATATGACCGAGACCACAAGGAAAAAACATAGCATGAGCTCCTGCATAAACAGCTTCGGCAGGATCACCTTTCATGATTCCTAACGATTTGAGACCTTCGCAGATAACCTGAGCCGATAGTTCATATACCTCTTTAAATGGTATTCCCGGACGTAGAGCCTGTACTGCAGCCTGATGCGATGCTACTTGTATGTCGTAGATCTCTTTTTGGCGGGAAGAAAATTTCTTACCGGCGGGAATTGTCGAAGACATATCTCCTGCATATCCCATGGATGTTTCAGCTCCGGCATCTATCAGCAGCATGTCTCCTTCTTTTATTGTATTCGAATGACTGTGATTGTGCAAAGTCTGTCCGTTGATTGTTGCTATGGTTGGAAATGACAGCCGTCCTCCTGCTGCTGTAGCTACAGACTCAAGTGCCGCCACTACTTCATATTCCTTCATGCCTATTTGCGCACAACGCATAGCTGTTATATGCATGTCAGCCGTGATATTACAGGCTTTTTCTATCTCAACGATTTCCTCTGCCGATTTGTATATCCGTTGATTTACCACAGCTCTGATAAAGGGTACAGAGCCTTGTTGCTGAGGTACTTTTAAGTCGAGCCATTCCGAAAGCTTTAGCTTATGTTCGGCACGATAGGGAGGAAGATAATGAACGGTTTGTCCTTTGTCCAGAGCTTTTTTCAGATACACCCTGATATCTGCAGAAGGCATGGTATGTCTTACTCCTATTTTTTCGCTTTTTTCTTTAAGAGTCGGCTGAGTACCCATCCATACTATATGGTCGATAGATAATTCGTCCCCGAAAATAATTTCCTTATCTTCGTCTATATCTATTATTGCAGATAATCCTGCATATGGCAATCCGAAGTAATATAAGAATGTAGAATCCTGACGAAAGTCATAAGTATTATCTTCATAGTTCATTCCCGATTCTTCATTTCCGAGAAAAAGCAATATTCCGGAGCCAACCGCCTTTTTTAGAGAGGCTATTCGGTTGATATAGGTTTGTTTACTAAACATTTTTAGTCGTTTTTTTATGACACAAAAAGAGATTTGAAATCAAAATCTTAAGTATACAAATTTACACTTATTTGTTGTTGTTTCGGAGATTTGTTCCATTTTAATTTTTATGAATCTATTACTTTCTGTATAGATAAATATTCACACAGTTTATGCTGGATAAATGCGTCTGTTTTCGTTAAATAAAGTAATAACTCGTATTTAATATGTATTTAAAGTTTATAACAGACTATGGCTTCTATACTTACCAAAATAACAAAAAGGGATGAGACCTTGAAGTAAATTTTTAAGTTAACTTTGAGCATATTAAGCTTGCAAAGTTAATAAGTGGGTCTGAGACCTTAAACTAATATTTAAAACATGAGAGTTGCTTCACCATTTTCTCATCCTCTTTACATAATGCTTAAGCCGATTGGAGCTGCATGCAATTTGGCTTGTGACTATTGTTATTACTTGGAAAAATCTAAGCTATATAAAGACAATTCAAAGCAAATAATGAGCGAAAGCCTGTTGGACAAGTTTATCGAAGAGTATATCAATTCTCAAACCATGTCTCAGATACTTTTCACGTGGCATGGAGGAGAAACATTGATGCGCCCTATTTCTTTCTACAAAAAAGCGATGGAGCTGCAGAAGAAATACTCGAAAGGCCGTATAATTGATAACTGTATACAAACCAACGGAACTTTGCTGACCGATGAGTGGTGTCGGTTCTTTAAAGAAAACAACTGGCTGGTAGGTGTTTCTATTGATGGCCCGGAAGTATTTCATGACCAATATCGCCGCAATAAGCAAGGACTCCCGTCTTTTGCCAATGTAATGAGAGGTATTGAGTTACTCAATAAGCATAAGGTGGATTGGAATGCTCTGGCCGTAATCAATAATCTCAATGCTGACCATCCGTTGGACTTCTATCGATTCTTCAAAGAGATAGGCTGCCATTACATGCAGTTTACACCGATTGTTGAACGTATCTGCAATCATGATGATGGACGTCATCTGGCATCACTGACCGATAGTACGATGGAGGTTGCCGACTTTTCCGTAACACCCAAACAATGGGGTAACTTTCTATGTTCACTCTTTGATGAGTGGGTGAAGACAGATGTCGGCACATATTATATCCAGCTGTTTGATGCTACTCTTGCCAACTGGATGGGCGTACAGCCCGGAGTTTGTACTTTAGATAAGACCTGTGGACATGCAGGCGTTATGGAATTTAACGGAGATGTCTATTCGTGTGACCATTTTGTGTTTCCTGAATATAAGCTGGGAAACATTCATTCCAACACATTAATTGAAATGCTTTACAGTGAGAAACAACAAAAGTTTGGACACAATAAATTCCATACTCTTCCACTGCAGTGCAGGCAATGCCAATATCTGTTTGCATGCTACGGCGAATGCCCCAAGAATAGATTCTGTAAAACCAATACCGGAGAACATGGTTTGAACTATCTGTGTGAGGGATATTATCAATTTTTCTCTCATGTAGCACCATATATGGATTATATGAAAGATGAATTGAGTAATAACCGTGCTCCGGCAAATATAATGGATGTTCTAAGATCTGATTTATTTGCCCAATAAATTGTCAGAGACTTTAAGTCCAAAAATCGAAAAAATGATGAACCGGACCGTGACCTTTACCTATCTCGTATTCCGATCCGGCTAGGATGGCTTTATTCATATATTCTTTAGCTTTTCTTACGGCATCATTCAGGGGTATGCCATGAGCCAAAAAAGCTGCTATGGCAGACGAAAAAGTACACCCTGTACCGTGTGTATTTCGGGTGGAGATCCGTTTCGAACGAAGTTTTATGATCTCGTCAGTTTCGGCATTGTAAAAAACATCAATCAATTCGTCCTCGGTCAGATGTCCAGCTTTGAGAAGTACCGATACCGATCGTCCGAAAGAAAGATCCTTAACGACTAAAAGCAAATCTTCCTGACTTTGAATTTTCTTGCCCAGTAATATTTCGGCTTCGGGTATATTGGGTGTTATAATTCTGGCATAAGGTATCAATTCGGTTTTCAGTGTACTAATAGCTTCGTCCTGTAAGAGTTTATCGCCCGATGTGGCAACCATCACCGGATCTAATACAATATTTTTGATATCGTATTTAAGTAATGTTTCTTTTACTGAACGGATAAGTTCAGACGAATGCAACATGCCTATCTTTATGGCATCAGCACCTATATCGTCCAATACCGATTTAATCTGTCCGGCTACAAATGGAACAGGAATAGGATGCACACCTGTTACACCAACAGTATTTTCGTCCACAACCGCCACTATGACCGTTGCTCCGTAACATCCACATGCCGAGAATGTTTTCAGGTCGGCTTGAATACCGGCTCCTCCACTCGGATCACTGCCTGCGATAGATAATGCTCTTTTATATTGTTTCTTCATTTTACTACGGTGTTTATATTTTCCATTGTTCTTCCCTGTATGCACTTTCCCAAAACATCCACTCAAATTTAGAACATATGACAAACGCTCGGGTCATTGCTTCTTGCCCGGCTTTGGTACATTGTCCTGCAATTTCATCACAGATAGATATAGCCTCGGATACCGATCTTTCAAAATCGTCACCGCCATATGTATCTATCCAGCTTTGATATGGATTGTCCCCTTTTATCTGGTTTTCGAGAATATAATCCCCTACCTTCTTATAAATCCAGAAACAAGGTAAAACGGCAGCCAGTGCAACTTCAAGAGGTGCATGTGCTAATTGCTTATGCAGATATGAGGTATATAACAGGCAGCTGGGAGACGCTTCGGTTTTCACGGTTTTTAATTCATGGATAAAAGATTCATGCAGAGCCTGTTCCACACTGATGCTGTCTCCTGCAAATTTGATAAATGCCGAAATATGTTTAGCATTATTCAGTTTCGATGCTATTCCTGTTAATACTTTTCCATACTCAGACAGATATACAGCATCCTGTCTTATGTAGAATATAAATTTATCGCGAGATAATGTTCCGGTCATTAATTCCTGTATAAACGGAAGTTCTAAAATCCGATTATAAACCGGTGTTGCCGAAATCCATGCTTGTTCGCTCCACTTCATATGATTGTATTTATTTAAGTCGTTTTTGTAATATCTTATTTATTAATGTTGTATATGCAAAAGGTAACAAAGGTTATAAAATCAATGAACAGTCAACAGTTATCAATTATTCCTCATTGATTTTCAATTTAGAAAAGGTTACAAAAGTTACATCCTTTATGTTCTTTTTTGCAGGTTTCCCTTTCTTTTATCATCACATTATCATATTTGTACATTATTTCTTTATAGATAAAAATTATCCTCTGCACTCGATCAGTTCCGATAATTCATATGCTGCTGATCGTGGATCATCGGCAGACATAATAGCCGATACCACAGAAATTCCATCAACACCGCATTTTATAATATCATGGGCATTTGCTCGATTAATACCTCCGATACCTACACTCGGATGTTTCGATATTTGTGTTATCTCACGGACACCCTCTAAACCTATAGCCTGAGCCGTGTCTGTTTTTGTAGGAGTGCTAAAGACCGGCGATATTCCGATATAGTCCACATCCAGCTTATTGGCATCTATTGCATCCTGTATATTTTCTACGGATAAACCGATAATCTTATCTTTTCCCAGCAGTTTTCTTGCAATATCATAGGGGATATCTCCCTGTCCGATATGTAAGCCTTCGGCATCGCATGCAAGTGCAATATCCAGCCTGTCGTTTATAATAAGCGGAATATTAAAAGGTTTCAGGCAGTTTTTCAATCTGATAGCCAATTCGTAAAATTCTTTGGATGAACAGGTTTTTTCACGGAGTTGTACCATTGTAACTCCGCCTTTTACGGCTTCTTCTACTATATATTCGAGAGGTCTGTTTAATGATAGTGATCGGTCGGTTACAAGATACAGGCTCAAGTCTAAGTCTTTCATGGTTTTATATTCTTTCTTATGGCTTCTTCATCAAGATTAAATAATGTATCCAGAAAGTTTATTTGTAAACTTCCGTTGCCTCTTGATATTGAGGCTGCAATCTCACCTGTTATACCCATTACGGCCATGCCATGCGCAGCCGCTTCGAGCAGGTTCTTATTTACTGCCGAAAATGCTCCGACAATAGCGGTAGCTGTACATCCCATCCCTGTAACTTTAGCCATCATCGGGTTGCCATTCTTTACTGTTTCTACAGTTGCTCCGTTGGTAATGTAATCCGTTTCGCCACTTATCACTACTACCGCATTTGTTTGCAGAGCTAATGCCTTAGCCGAATTGAGAGCCGAATCGGAGGTATTTGTGCTGTCAACGCCTTTGGTCTGTGCCTGTGTATCGAGTAATGCGATAATCTCGGAAGCATTGCCCCGTATAATAGATGGTTTGCATTCTTCGATCAACTGCTTGCATACCTTCGACCGATAGGTTGTAGCTCCGGCTCCGACCGGATCAAAAACAACGGGCGTAGATTTTTCTAAGGCTGTTTTTCCTGCTATTAGCATAGCTTCTACCCATGCAGCCTCCAGTGTTCCGATATTTATTACCAAAGAAGAGGCTATGCCTGCCATTTCTTCGACTTCGTCAACAGAGTGAGCCATTACGGGAGATGCCCCTATTGCAAGTAAAGCATTGGCTGTATTATTCATCACCACATAATTGGTTATATTATGTATGAGCGGCGATTGTTTTCTGATGAGATTAAGATCTCGGATAAGGTGTTCGATATTTATCATTCCGGTTTGTTTTTATAATAAAAAAAGCCGTTTCGTATATACGAAACGGCTTAATAATAATCCTATATGTTACACTGATATAGTCTTCCTTGATTCCGTTTCCCTACGATGTCCATTACAACATATCAGGTTCAAGGGTCTAATCTCAGCTCTTATGACCCGCAGAAGAATCTGCTATCTATAAGAACACCCCTAACAGAGATACAGCAAACTTACGTATAAATAATGAATAATGCTCCCGTATTGTGATGAAATTTTTCTGAGCTCTTTTGTTTGGTTTTAGTGTTTATGTCAATAACCAAGTTGTCCGATAAAAAGATTGAAATTTTTTTCACTTCTCCATGCAAGATTTCCTGATTTTGGGATTTACTATATGAGTACTCACAAAATTCATGTTTAATAATTGAAAAACAAAAAAATGAAAAATCTAAAGAAAATATCAGGGTTATTACTTCTTTTTAGCTGTCTTGCAATTACTTTTGTATCATGTGATGATGACGATGATAATAATACTCCCCTGCCTCAGGTAAAGGTTGAAGATGTTATTGGAAACTACTCAGGAAAACTGCTAACAACACAAGGTAAGACTTCTAATGAAGTGACTGCATCTTTCTCCGCAACCAAGGATATTATTACATTTACAGAATTACCTGTAAAGGAAATTGTAACTTCTGTAATAAAGGATGCCACAAAAGCAGAAGCTGCTTTGAAAGAATTGGGAAAAGTTAAATATGAACTTAACTATACTGCTGCGCTTACAAGTGTGAAGACTGCTGTAGAATTGACTTTTGCTCCTAAAGCATTAGAAATTCAATTGCCGGTTGATGGTGCCAAGAAAAAAGTTGTAGTAACTTTCACTGCTAAACAAAAAGGAGTTTATACTACTGCCGGAAAGGATAAAACATTAAAGTTAGAGTTTACAGCAGAAAAAATATCTGTTGATGGCACTAATCTGACTCCACTCGATGCTATCAAATATGAAGCACCATTATCAAAAAAACAATAAGGCGGCAGATTTTTAGCAGCCCTAAATCCGGTCGGTAATCAATCGGATTTAGATCAGAAGAAAGAGTTCCGGGTTATGCCTTTTCAAGAGAAGGTGTAACTTCCGGATTCTTAATCTGAGGCAACTTACTTAAACAAAGGAATTGTATCTGTTTTATAAATGATACAGGGAGAAGATAAAGAACAAGACCTACTGCAACAAATTCTTCGTGGCGATATAATCGCTATGAAAGAATTATATAACAATTATTCGGGATACCTTACGGCTGTCTGTTCCAGATATATCACTAATAGAGACGATGTAAGAGATGTTTTACAGGAAAGTTTTATTAAAATATTCAGTTCTATCGGTAAATTTGAGTACAGAGGTAATGGTTCTCTGAAAGCTTGGATGAGCCGTATTATCATAAATGAATCATTAAAGTACCTCAGAGAAAATGAAAAATGGGATATAATCATCCCTACAGAGGAACTTCCCGAGATTGTAGAAGAAGACGAGCCCGATTTTGATAACATCCCGACATCGGCGATAATGAACATGATTAGATCGCTTCCGGCGGGATATCGGACTGTTTTTAACCTTTATATCTTTGAAAGGAAAAGTCATAAAGAAATAGCAGCTATACTAAATATTGCTGAGAATTCATCGGCATCACAATTACATAGAGCCAAGATTACGTTGGCAAAGGAAATCGAAAAGTACAGGAAAATTAAAAAAATGGAGTTATGAATAATCACTGGTCAGATAATCTGCGCAAACGGATGGAGGCTCATGAGGAACCTGCTCCCGACGGATTATGGAAAGACATTGAGCAGGCAATGATCAGTAAGCCTGCTTTAGATGTTTTACAGAAGAGAAGATCTCTGTTTTTATGGGCTAGACGCATGGGGGCTGTGGCCGCTGTTGTTTTATTTTGTCTGACAGGATATTTTATTTTCGACAAAATTACGGTGGAAATACCGAAACCCTCACCGGAATTTGTGCAGAAACATCAGCAATTACCTTCCGATACGGTCGTTGAAGAGGACCAATTTCACAAAGAAACAGAAGCCCTTGTTGAAAGTATTAATAAGCCATATAAAAATGTCGAGCGGAAGGAATCTAATGAAGTGACGGAATCTCTCTCAGGCGGAGATACCGGGATAAAGGAAGACTCCCCGAAGGTAAACGAGTCCGAAAAAGAAGTTCCGATTAAAAAGGAATCTAAAAAATCAGGGGAGAATCATTCAAAGATATTCCCGGATAATAAATCTGATTTTGCTTTAAATGCGGATAAGGGAGCTAATGAAACTGCACCATCAAAATGGGAAACAAGCCTTTACGCGTCTAATTTATCTTCGGGATCGGCAAATAAATACAGTGGATATGGTAATTTAGTTTCAACTGAGATTTGTCCTGATAATGAGGAACCTCCCTCTGTCGGGCAAGATGTATTAGGCGATATTTTTGTTAATAATAAGTCACAGGACGTTTATACCGATGTTAAACATAAGCAGCCAGTTACATTCGGCGTGTCTGTAAGCTATCATTTGAATCAAAAATGGAGCCTTACAAGCGGAGTGACTTATACGATGCTCTCGTCAGATTTAAGGTCGGGTAGCAGCAGTTACTATTATTACAGTAAGCAGACGTTTCATTATGTCGGTATTCCTTTAAATGTGAATTATAATGTCTGGAAAAATAAAAAAATCTCCGTTTATACATCCGGAGGCGGACTTGTAGAGAAGAATGTCTCGGGGAAATTAAAAACTGATTATATTCTGGATAATAGGGTTGAGTCAAGTAAAGAGAAAAATATATCAATAGATGATTTGCAGTGGTCTCTCAATGGCGCAGTGGGTATACAATATAATTTATCTCAAAAGATTGGAATATATACAGAACCGGGAATTAGCTATTATTTTAAAGATAAAAGTGAGTTTGAAACGATTTATAAAGAAAAACCGCTCAATTTCAGGCTTCAATTTGGGTTTCGGCTTTCTTTGGGCGAATTATAATGCTTATTTCGCAACAATCAGCTAAATAAAGACAGTACAGAAAAAAACGAGTAGGGGACTATAAGATAATATCTTACCTTTGTTCTATGAAATCAGAAGATCAGAACAAAAGCATATTATCCAATCTAGCTATTGATAGCCTGAACGAGATGCAGATTGCAGCTCTGGATACGATAGTTAAGAATCCCAATATATTATTATTATCTCCTACCGGTTCAGGGAAAACTCTGGCTTTTCTCTTACCAGTTCTTCATCTGTTAGATGAATGTATAACAAAAGTACAGTGTCTGATAGTTGTTCCTTCGAGGGAATTGGCTCTTCAGATTGAACAGGTCTGGAAGAAGATGGGAACTAAATTCAAGGTCAATGTTTGCTATGGGGGACACTCTATTGATACCGAGCTGAAAAACTTAAGTAATCCACCTGCTTTGCTTATCGGGACCCCGGGGCGATTGATTGACCATCTGGATAGAAAATCTTTTGATACGGATTTTATTCAGACTTTGGTGTTGGACGAATTCGACAAATCTCTGCAATTAGGCTTTCAGGATGAAATGGAAACAATTATCGGTCGGCTTCCTCATTTACAGAAAAGAGTACTGCTGTCGGCTACATCCGATGTCGAAATTCCGAGCTTTGTGAAGATGGAAGCTCCTGTAATTCTGGATTATATTGAAGAAGAAAAAAACGAATCTCTTTCTGTAAAGCTTGTTTTGTCTCCCGAAAAAGATAAAATAGATACCTTGTTTAATCTTATCTGTTCTCTTGATTCGGAGCCTGCTCTTATTTTCTGTAACCACAGGGAAGTAACCGAACGTATCAGCGACTTATTGATTCCGAAAGGGATACAAACCGGATATTATCATGGTGGGATGGATCAGGATGACAGGGAAAGAATTCTGGTTCAGTTTCGAAACGGAAGCTTAAACTATCTGGTTACAACCGATTTGGCAGCCAGGGGGCTGGATATCCCCGAAATGAATCATGTAATACATTATCATCTGCCGTCTAAGGAGAGTGAATTTGTCCATCGTAACGGGCGTACGGCTCGTATGCATGCTTCGGGAACCGCATATATTATACAATTCAAAGAAGATAAGATGCCTGACTATATTTCGGACGATTTAGATGTTTTACAAATCAGCAAAGGAAAATCATTACCTAACCGTCCCGAATATCAGACAATTTATGTGAGTGGTGGTAAAAAGAATAAACTGAATAAAAGCGATATTGTCGGTTTCTTTTTGCAGAAAGGCAAACTCGATAAATCCGACTTGGGTCTGATCGAAGTAAAAGATTTTATCTCTTTTGCCGCTGTTCGTTCATCTGCAGTAAAAACTCTTTTATCCAATATAAGAGATGAAAAGATGAAGGGTAAGAAATATAAGATAGAAGTGGCACGGAATGTCATAAAAAAGGATAATTGACCAGATAGAAGGTTCATATATCCTTATTTTCTTACAGTTTATATTCCTCTATTTTTCGGTACAAAGTTGCTATCCCGATTTTGAGAATTCTTGCAGCTTCGGCTTTATTACCCTTTGTGTAATCCATGATTTTTCTGATATGCAGTTTTTCTATATCCGATAATGCCATGGTTATTATAAAATCAGAAGAACTGGTATCGGGATATTGTATATCGAGTGGGAGCGTGTCGATTTTTAAAGTATCATCATCCGTCAGGATTACACTGCGTTCTATCACATTTCTTAATTCTCTTATATTTCCTTTCCATACGTTCTGTTCCAATAGTTTTAAGTAGTCCGCAGAGATGGTCTCGATTCTTTTGTTTGATTTAGCAGCAAACAAATGTACAAACTCATTGACAAACAATTTTATATCAGAGACACGTTCTCTTAGAGGTGGTAAATGGATTTGAAATACCGATAAACGATAAAACAAATCCCGTCTGAAATGTTCTATTTCAATTTCTTTCTCTAACGTGCGATTTGTCGCGGCAATAATCCTTACATCAATCTTTTGAGATTTGGTTTCTCCTATTTTCAGAAACTCTTTTGTTTCGAGCACCCTTAATATTTTAGCCTGTAAATCAATCGGCATTTCTCCTATTTCATCCAGAAAGATAGTGCCTTCATGAGCTTCTTCAAAAAGGCCTTTCTTATCTTTCAATGCCCCTGTAAATGATCCTGCTCTGTGTCCGAATAGTTCGCTTTCTAATAGTTCTCTGCTGAAGGCAGAGCAATTGATTGCAACAAAGGGTTTATTCTTTCGAAGGCTGCCGTAATGTATCGATTGGGCAAATACTTCTTTACCTGTTCCTGTTTCTCCGGTTAGTAATACAGTCGCATCTGTTTGTGCCACTTTTCGACCCATTTCTATAGCCGATAGAATAGGTGCGGATTTTCCTATAATATTGTCAAAAGAATATTTCTGCTCTATTTTTTCTTCAAGCCGGTTTACTCGTTTAGATAGTTCAGCCTTTTCCAAAGCTCTGTATATCAACGGTATTATTCGGTTGTTGTCATCTCCTTTTGTAATATAGTCAAAAGCTCCGTTTTTGATAGCCTGAACACCATCCGGTATATTTCCGTATGCCGTCAACAGTATTATTTCGGTCAGAGGTTGTATCCTTTTTATTCGGGGTATCAATTCTACACCGTTGGCATCAGGAAGCTTGACATCACAAATAATAACATCAAAATCATGTTTCTCCAACAATTTCAAGCCTGCTGACGCATCTTCAGCCTGATATACTTCTATCTTTTCCAACTCGATTATGCGAGCCATCAGTTTACGAAGTTTTTCTTCATCGTCTATCAATAATATCTTTTTCATTGTAGATGTTTCTTTAAATTCTGAGATTTTAGCTCTTACTGTACGGTATTATAAAAAAGAATGTACTGCCCATACCCGGAGAACTCTCTACTCCTATCGTTCCTCCTTGTGTTTCGATAAACTCTTTACTGATAGCTAAGCCCAGCCCTGAACCCGATTTTGAACTTCCGGGAATTTGGAAATAACGATCGAATATTTTTTTTCTGTATCTCGAATCTATTCCTTTACCAAAGTCTTTTACCGAAAACAAAGCTCCTTTGCCATCTTTTTTCAAAGAAACTACAATTTCGCTGTCTTCCATCGAATAACGGATGGCATTAGTCAGGAAATTGATAAGCACCCATGCTGTTTTTTCGGCATCAGCAATAATATCAGGGATATCAGTTTCGACATCAATCTGAAGTTTAATCTTCTTTTGTTCTGCTTGTAACTTTGTTGTATCAATAGCATATCTGACAATGAGTTCCGGATCTGTCGATTGTATATTCAATTGAATATTTCCGGTCTCTACCTGAGACATATTTAATAATTCTCCGGTGATTTGCAGGAGGCGGGTACTGTCTTCCTTTATACCCTCTATAAGTTGTTTTTGCTCATTGTTCAAGATTCCGGTCTCATTGTGCTCTAGCAGTTGTGTACTCATTTTTATCGAAGATATCGGAGTCTTTAACTCGTGTGATATAGTTGCGATAAAGTTTGTCTTAGCTGAATCTAATTCCTTAAAGATGGTGATGTTCTTTAACAGTATTACATAACCAATCAGTTCAGTTTCATTCTCTCCTGTTTTATTGATTTCTATATGGATGATTTCTTTCTCAAAAAAAGACTCTTTCTCATCAGAAAAAATCTTCAACGGTGCTTCATCTTTTTTTGCCGAAGGATTAATCAGATCTACAATAAGTGTACGGATCAGATCATTTGTCACAGCAATATCCTGAACAGGTTTATTTAGTATTTCATTGCGGGATAAACCTGTTGTTTTCAATGCTTCGTCATTAATAAAAAGAATTACTTTATGTTCATCGAGCCCGATCACCGGATCGTGCATATTATTGATGAGTGTTTCTACCCGCTTCTTCTCTTTGAGTATTTTTTCGAGTCTGCTATTTGAATATTCTTCCAGCTTCTCGGCCATTATATTGAAAGATCTGGCTAAATCTCCGTACTCGTTATGGCTTTCGTAGTTCAGGCGTTGGCGGTAATTCTGATTTGCTATTTCTTTTATACTCTCGGTTAATGCAAGAATAGGATTGGCTACGTTTCCGGGTAGCTTCACAAGCAAAGCAAATGCTATAAGGAAACATAAGCCTCCGGTAATAATAATCCAGATAATAGCATTTTCTGCAGTATTATTTGCGATATGGCTTTTCTGTACAATCGCATTCATATTGAGTTTCATCAGAGCAGCAATATCTTTTCGTATTATAATTTTGAGGCTGTCATTTTCTGTATTAATTTTCAGGTCAGAGAATAGGTTGGATATCTGAAATGTTATGTCTGATTCTCCTATTTCTGTTTCGTTTTTGAGTTGCTTCTTTAGATTTGTTTCAAAAGTAGAAACAGCCCTCTGATCGGTATTCATTTCATCTAAGGCCAGAAGCATATTGCGTGAGTATTCGAGCGTATTGTAATTCGCCATGAGTATGTTGCCTGTATCTTTTCTCAGATCATTTATATACCAGATACTAACACCTGACAATAACATGATCAGACAGAAAAGCAGTCCAACTCCGAATGTTAACTTGGTTTTTATTTTCATGATAAAATGATTAGGTCTATACCTTCTTTTTTTAATTCCCTTAATATCTTTTTATATGTCGCCATATAGAGCAGCATTCGCCACCGGCTGATGTACGGCATTCCGATGCAGACGGTGGATACGTCTTTTTTTATAGCTTGTTCGATAATGGCTTCCGGTATATTTTTATGTTTTAATTGTATTACTTGTCCTCCTAATTCAACAGCCATCTTGAAACTGTTTATTAATTTCCGTTGGCTGTTTAAGGCTATCTTATCGGCTTCTTCTTTCGGTGTCTGGACGTACAAAACATACCATTCGCCGGTATAGTAGCTGGCCAGGCGTGCTGTTTTGCGGATAATATTATTGGCTTTCTTTCCATTACTACCTATGCAAGCCATAAAGTTTTTATGTAGTCCGGGTTGGGAGGTCAAAGTTTCTCTTTCCGCTTTTTTCAATACATGACTAGCTACTTCTTTTAAAGCTAATTCCCTCAAGCGGAGTATGTGTTCCGTTTTGAAGAAGTTAGCCAGTGCTGCTTGTATCTTATCAGACGGATATATTTTACCATCTTTAAGTCGATTTACCAAATCATCGGCAGACAAATCGATGTTCACGACTTCATCAGCCATAGCTACCACACGGTCAGGAATCCGTTCTGCAACTTCTATCCCTGTGATCTTCTTCACTTCTTCATTCAGACCTTCTATATGCTGAACGTTTACCGCACTGATTACATTAATACCCGCTTCGAGTATCTCGATAACGTCCTGCCAGCGTTTCTCGTTTTTACTGCCTTCTATGTTGGAGTGTGCCAGCTCGTCAATAATTACAGCTTCGGGGTGCAGGTTTATAACAGCCTGCACATCCAGCTCGTCCAGTTCTTTGCCCTTGTAAAAGATTTTCCTTCTCTGAATTACAGGTATGTCTTTCAGAAGAGCCACTGTTTCTCGTCTGTTATGAGTTTCTATATAGCCGATTTTGATGTCTACTCCTCCTTCCAGCAAGATGTGTGCTTCCTGAAGCATTCTGTAGGTTTTACCAACACCGGCAATCATCCCGATATACAGTTTAAATTTCCCTCTTTTTGATTGTTTGATCAAATTGAGAAAATACTCAGCACTTTTTCTGTCCTCATTCATTGCTCGAAATTATCAGGTCTGGTTTGGAGGATGGTAAAAATAATAAAGGTATGCATTAAAGTCTTATTTCTTTAAATTATCCAAAGCAATATTTAGTTTTAATATGTTGATCTTTTCAGGGCCGAATAAACCAAGTAAAGGCTTTTCTGTTTGGTTTTCAATTAGTTCAAGTAGTTTATTTTCGTCTATCTTGCGAATTTTTGCGATACGTTTTACTTGCACTTTAGCAGCCTGTACCGAAAAATCAGGATCGAGCCCACTTCCGCTGGCAGTCACTAAATCGACAGGTATTTCAGCTTTATCCACCTCCGGATTGTGTATAAGAAAAGTATCGATACGTGCCTGAACCTGTGCGAGATATTCATCATTGGATGGTCCTTTGTTGCTTCCTGCTGATCCTGCTGCATTATAATCGACAGCAGATGGTCTTGACCAGAAATACTTATCGTCTGTAAATAATTGCCCAATATTCGAATAGTTCTTTTTGCCGTTGTGTTCTATGATCTCTCCTTTTCCTTGATTCGGAGAGAATTGAGCAATTCCCCAAACTGCTATAGGATAGATAACTGCAAAAAATATAATAGTGACAATTGTTAGTCTGATGGCAGGGATAATATGCTGTTTCATTTTTAATATTTTTATCAGATGAATAATGATACAATTATATCTATCAATTTAATTCCTGCAAATGGAACGAGTATCCCTCCTAAACCGTAGATAAGAAGATTACGTCTTAACAGAGCGGATGCTCCAATCGGTTTATAGGCAACTCCTTTCAGAGCCAGAGGAATTAGGATAGGGATAATGATTGCATTGAAAATGATGGCTGAAAGTATAGCACTTTCGGGACTGCTCAATCTCATTATATTGAGTCTTTGTAAAGCCGGAATAGCTGTTATAAATAAAGCCGGAATGATAGCAAAATATTTAGCGACATCGTTAGCAATACTAAATGTGGTAAGTGTACCTCTTGTCATTAACAATTGCTTGCCGATTTCTACCACCTCAATCAGTTTGGTCGGGTCGTTATCCAGATCGACCATATTTCCCGCTTCTTTGGCTGCCTGTGTTCCGCTATTCATCGCTACCCCGACATTGGCTTGAGCGAGAGCAGGAGCATCGTTTGTACCGTCACCCATCATGGCAACCAACCGTCCTTCATTTTGTTCCTTTTTTATATAGTTCATTTTGTCTTCCGGTTTCGCTTCGGCAATAAAGTCATCAACTCCGGCTTTTTCCGAAATATATTTAGCGGTTAAAGGATTATCTCCGGTAACCATTACTGTTTTTATACCCATCTTACGCAAGCGTTCAAAGCGTTCCTGTATACCCGGTTTAATAATATCCTGTAATTCTATTGTTCCGATAATTTTATTATTAACAGATACAACCAAGGGGGTACCTCCGTTCTCCGAAATTATTTTTACCATATTAGCAACATCTTGAGGATATAGATTACCGTTCTTTTCAGCTAATGCCCGAATAGCATCGGCAGCCCCTTTGCGGATTTGCATATCTCCGACATCTACACCGGAACAACGTGTTTCGGCTGTAAATTCAATAAACTTAAAACGGGATACAGGCATATCATAATTTGATGGATTCACCTGAGCCAATTCTACAATTGATTTACCTTCGGGTGTCTGATCTGCTAATGAGCTGAGAACAGCAACCCTGACAAACTCATCGTTATTTACTCCATCAGCAGGATAAAAGTGAGTTGCTTTACGGTTACCGATTGTAATGGTACCTGTTTTATCTAAAAGCAAAACATCAATGTCACCCGCAGTTTCTACAGCTTTACCGCTCTTGGTTATCACATTTGCCCGCAATGCCCTATCCATACCTGCAATACCGATTGCAGACAACAATCCTCCGATAGTGGTAGGAATCAGGCACACAAACAGTGAAATAAATGCAGCAATTGTAATAGATACATTCGCATAGTCGGCAAAAGGTTTTAATGTAACGCAGACTATAATAAAGACAAGTGTGAATCCTGCAAGCAAGATCGTTAAAGCGATTTCATTGGGCGTTTTTTGTCGGCTTGCACCTTCTACCAAAGCGATCATTTTATCCAAAAAACTCTCACCGGGTTGAGTGGTAACCGATACAATTATTTTATCAGATAAAATTTTTGTTCCTCCTGTAACCGAGCTTTTATCTCCTCCGGCTTCCCTGATAACGGGTGCCGATTCTCCGGTAATGGCACTCTCGTCTATGGTTGCTAACCCTTCTATGATTTCACCATCGGCAGGAATAATATCTCCGGCTTCGCAAATAAACACATCACCTTTTTTTAATAAAGCAGAAGATACAGTCCTGCCGTCTTGAAGTTTTGCAGGGGTTTCTTCTCTTGTTTTGCGCAAACTGTCTGCTTGAGCTTTTCCGCGAGCTTCTGCTATTGCTTCAGCAAAATTGGCAAATAGCAGAGTAATGAATAGAATGATGAAGACAGTGAAATTATAACCGAAACTACCTTGTCCGTGTGCTCCGGCAAGTGTCCAGAGGCTGACAATTAGCATTACAAGCGTTCCGATTTCTACAGTAAACATGATTGGATTGCGGAACATTATTTTAGGATTCAGTTTCACAAAAGATTGTTTCAGAGCCTCCTGAATCATCTCTTTTTGAAATAACGATTTATTATTCATATTTTGAGTTTCTTTGATCAATTAATAATAAAGAGAAAAATATTCCGCAATCGGGCCTAAAGCCAATGATGGAAAGAATGATAATGCTGTAACAATAAAGATTACAGCAAAGACCATCAGCCCGAATGTCGGCGTATCCGTTTTTAGTGTACCTTCACTTTCTGGTATAAATTTTTTCTCGGCCAAAAGTCCGGCAATAGCTACAGGGCCTATTATCGGAATGAATCGAGACAGGATTAAAATTATTCCTGTACTGATATTCCACCACTGTGTGTTATCTCCTAAGCCTTCGAATCCACTTCCGTTGTTTGCTGAGGATGAGGTATATTCGTAAAGTATCTCACTGAATCCATGAAAACCAGGGTTATTGAGTGTTTCGGCTGTAAAGTGAGGAAATGCCGTTGCTAACCCCGTGCCGATAAGGATAAAGAAAGGATGTATCAGAGCAATAATCATTGCTATCTTCATTTCTCGCGCTTCTACTTTTTTTCCTAAGAATTCGGGTGTGCGTCCGACCATCAATCCACTGATAAATACAGCGAGAATGATAAATATGAAGAAGTTCAGAATGCCAACACCTGCACCGCCGTAAAAACTGTTTATCATCATAGCCAATAATTGGTTCATTCCTGATAGGGGCATCGTACTGTCATGCATGGCATTGACCGATCCTGTAGAAATTGCAGTAGTAACAATACTCCAGAAGCCGGAAGCCGCTGCTCCTAAGCGGATTTCTTTGCCCTCCATTGCCCCCAGCGAATTGTCGACACCCATTGCCGAGATCGCCGGATTGCCATTCGTTTCCATTCCGATATTCGGGATGGTAAGTAATAAAAAACCGACTGTCATAACACCGAATATCATCCATGATAATTTTTTGCGTCCAATAAAATAACCGAAAGCAAATATCATTGCCAGAGGAATTATCATCTGAGCAATCATCTCCACCATATTAGTGAAGTAACTGGGATTTTCAAGCGGATGGGCAGAGTTCGTGCCGAAGAAGCCTCCCCCGTTTGTCCCCACATGTTTAATGGCTATAAATGCAGCTGCGGGACCCCTGGACACTTCTACGGTATTTCCCTGTAGTGTGGTAATACTGTCTTTTCCTTCAAAAGTCATCGGAGTGCCTTGAAACAATAATATAATGGCAACGATAAAAGATACCGGTAAAAGAATGCGGGTACAGGATTTTACAAAGAAATTATAAAAATTTCCCAATTGAGTAGTTGTCTTATCGCTGAATGCCCTGAAGATAATAGCTGCCGCCGCCATACCTGTTCCAGCCGATACAAATTGGAGAAACATCAGCCACATCTGACCGAGATAACTCAAACCTGTTTCTCCCGAGTAATGTTGTAAATTACAGTTTACCACAAAAGATATGGTTGTATTAAAAGCCAGATGGGGAGACATGCTTGGGTTATTATCGGGGTTTAGCGGTAAGCTGCCTTGGATCATTAAGATTAACATTCCCAGTAAAAACCAGACAAAGTTAATAGTTAGGAGTGCCACAAGATGTTGTTTCCAAGTCATCTCTTTTTTCGGGTCAATGCCGCTTGCCTTGTAAAAGAATCTCTCGATCGGATTAAAAACAGGATCTAATAAGGTTTTACTTCCTGCATAAACTTTTGCAATGTATTCTCCAAAAGGAATAGCTAATGCTACCGACAACGCAAACATTGCTATAATACCTAAAATTTCTGTATTCATATTCTTACTGTTTTACCAATTTTATTGAAGATCAGATTAATAAAAAGGGATTCCCCGAGTTATATTAATCCATTCTTTGTTAAAATTTCTCAGGACGTACTAAAACGTAGCAGATATAACTGAATACAGCAATCGCTACAATAAATAATATTGCCATAATTATTATATTTTATATTTTTTCAAAAAAGTCTATTGACTTATAAAATAAACCGAAGCAGGTCGTACCTGCTATTATTAATATTAGAGTAAGCATATTCTTCTTTTTGAGTTGTACATATAGATTTGTTTTTAATATCTATGTGCTATTTATATGCCAAAATATTACAACAGGGCGTATGTGGTTAGTAATTAGCTTTGTATAGTTTTGTTCCTGTTTTTTCAGCCTATCATTATGATATATATATTATCAAAATGATAGGCTAAAAAAACAAACTGAGGCCTTTGTTTTTTATTAAAATATCACTATAAGTTGGTATCAATAGCTATAATTTTAGTAAGTAATAGGGATTGAAGAGTATTCGTTCAATCCGTAAATTTGCGCCATGTCTGACAAAACAACATTAGCTTTTAATGTCAATAAGATGGATAATAGTTTCGTTGAGTTCGAAGCTGTCTATAATCTGTATTGGAAAAAGCTATATTCTATTTGTTATAAGAGTATTGAAGATCCGGATATAGCAAAAGACCTTGTTCAGGATATTTTTATATCCTTGTGGGAAAGACAAGAAGAGTTAATAATCAATGATTCTCTTGAAAGATACCTTGTAAAGGCAGCCAAATTTAAGGTTTTTGAGTATATCAGAAACAAAGTCGGACATGAAACCAAACTGGAAACACTCTCCTATTACCAAACTTTAGAGCAAACAACTTCAAGTCAGGAACTTGTCGAATACAAAGAGTTACAAGAAAGAATCAACTCCGCAATATCGTTACTGCCCGATCATTGTAAGAATGTATTCTTACAGAGCAGGATCGAAGGACTTAAGAATAAAGAAATAGCACAGGCTCTACAGGTCACCGAAAGAACTGTGGAATATCATATAACTAAAGCTTTGGCTCATCTGCGCATCAGATTAAAAGAATATGCACATCTGTTTTTATTCTAAGTTCAGATTTTTCTTGGTTCTTATTTGTAACTTGCAGCTTTCTTTTTTGATACTGTCTGTATGATCAACAAAATATACTATTGTTCTATTCTTTTCTTGAGTTTATTGTACTCCTGTGGTAACGGACAAAAAAACATTAGTGATTCATCTTCGCTATTTGATATTTATGTTCGTTGTGGAGATCCTTATGACGAATATATTGTCAGAGTAAATAGTCTCTCGGAAGGAGAGATTGATCCTTTAAAAGAGGGGACAAAAGTTTCCAAAGAAATTCATTATGGATTAACCGTTCGGAATGACAAATATTACTATTTGAATGAACGAACCCATTTCATAAAAAAATATCAAATACAGAATGATATTTTTTCGGCATCTGATTCTTTACCTGTAACTAAGATAGAATGCCTTGAGAGTATACTCTGGATTTCCAATGATACACTTCTGATGATAGGCTTGAACAAAGACCTTATTCATCCGGCATATGCTTTGGTCGAAACCCGAAACATGTCGTTGATATCGGAAGGTGTTATTGATATTCCGAAGCCCGAAACTATCAGCTGGAGCACAATCGGTTTTTTACAGAGGCGAGATTCGCAATTATTTATGGGATTTTACTCGAAACCCAAGAGTAGTGATAGTACTACTACTGCCAATAAGATGCATATTGCAATTCTGGATTTTCCCGGAATGCGCGTTAATAGAGTAGAAACAATGGATCAATTCGGAAGGACATTGAATGATAATCGCTATCAACCATCATCGGTGCATGACGAAGCTGGCAATATTTATTTCTTATCGTCAGGAAGTGACAGGCTTCTTGAATCCGAAGATCAGAATAAAGGGTATCCTTCGGGTATCCTGAGGATAAAAAACGGATCAACTTCTGTCGATCCGGAATATTTCATTAACACTTGTGCTGCTGAGACCAAAGGGCATGTGTATGGTATCTGGTATATCGGTCACGGTAAGGCTATTATAAAGTGTGATGTTCCTCAATTAATAAAGAACTGGGACGATTACGATGAGTATGCTTATACATACTACGAAGTTGATTTAAATACTAGATCTTTGTCTAAAATCAATATACCTCTCGATAGAGGTTGGTATCTTGATAATGTTTTGGTCGAAAACGGTTTGGTTTACATCGCCAATAAAGCAGAATCAAACGAAAACTACATTTGGATATATAACCCTGAAAATAAAACCACAACGAAAGGCCTGAAAGTAAATGGCGACTTCCACTATTTTCGCCGAATAAATAAGGTCAAATAATAAATTTCATTTTTTTTTTGAAAAAATATTAATTTCTTATTACGGTACAAAGCTGGTTATGCTACTTGATATTAGTAACGATTAAAAAGTATGAATAAGGAAGATAACATGAATAGAGATTTATTGGAAAAATACTTCCGGAATGAATGTACTTTAGAAGAACGGGAGCATGTCCAGAAATGGCTGAATTCCGATTCGGATAAAGATATTCATACCTTTTCATCTATGACTGAAGAAAAGAAAGTCAAATCCGAAATCTGGACATCTGTATTGCAAAGGATAAAGCAAAACAGATCGGGTTCTATCTCTCGTATCTTCGTTATGAGGACAGCTGTTGCTGCTTGTGCCTCGGTTCTTCTTATTTTACTTTTTGTCAATAAAATTAATTCAGGTAAGGATAGCTTAAACGAAAGTTCTCCCCGAACTCTTCAATTCTGCGAAAAATTGGTGCTTACACCTGATACCGATCAAGAAATAACCTTTGTTTCGAACTGCAAGGCCGGAAACGAAATCTCGCGGACAGTCACATGTAAAAAAGGTGAAACTTATCTTGCTCTAAATTTCAGATTCAGAAATGATAATGAAATTATAGTTGTCAGTCAAAACCAATTTCATGAATTACCCCACGATCTACGAATCAAAGTAATGAGAGAATTAAATAGTTAACAAATAAATTTTCGATGAAATTTTTAAAATTTTGTTTTATGGCTGTCATTCTGATAGCCCCTGCCCTTCATATGTCTGCGCAGACCAAATCGGCGACCATTTCGGGAATTATAAAGAACTGGCAAAACCAACCGATTGAGTCAGTTTCGGTATATCTCAAAAGTACGACAAACGGGGTTCTCTCTGATAGCAATGGGGAATACAAGTTATCTGTAGCTCCAGGAAAGCATACTGTGGTTGCATATATACTAGGCTATAAATCAAAAGAACAATCGGTAACTGTAACAGGCAATGAAAATCAGACACTCAACATATCATTAGATGAAGATGAGACATCCTTAAAAGAAGTTTTGATTACCGGAAAAACATCAGCTCAGACTGTGCGTGAAATGCCTTTTTATGTGAATGCGATAGAAACAAAAAAATATACAAACACATCTTCTGATTTAAATCAAATACTAAATAGAATCTCCGGAGTACGTATACGTGAAAGTGGTGGAGTCGGTTCCAACTTTACCTTTTCACTCAACGGTTTTTCGGGAAATCAGATCCGTTTCTTTATCGATGGAGTACCCATGGACAATCTTGGGTCATCCTTTCAGATGAATAATATTCCTATAAATCTAGCTGATCGAATTGATGTATACAAAGGCGTAGTACCCATTTCTCTAGGGGCAGATGCTCTAGGTGGCGCAATTAATATAATCACCAACCCCAATCGGGAAAATTATCTGGATGCATCTTACTCTTACGGCTCATTTAATACACATAGAACTTCAATCAACTTTGGATATACTACCAAATCGGGATTCACAGTACAATTAAATGCTTTCCAAAACTATTCTGACAATGATTATAAAGTGGATGTAGAAGTTGCTGATTTAGTAACCGGGCTTTACACCCCAATGCGTGTAAAGCGTTTTCATGATAACTACCATAATGAAACGGTTATAGGAAAGGTCGGATTAGTAAACAAATCATTTGCCGATGCTCTATTAGTCGGAATAACTCTAGGGAAAAATAAAGCTGATATACAAACCGGAAACCGTATGTATGATGTATATGGCGGGCGAGAAACCAAAGGGGATATTATTATGCCCAGTATACGATATGCCAAAAAGGATCTTTTCACAAAAGGGCTTGATGTCAGTTTAAACGGAAATTTCAACTTTGGTACCGAACAGACCATTGATACCTTATACCGACAATACAACTGGTTAGGCGAATTTGTATACAAAAATCCAAGCAATCCTAATGCGGTGGGTGGTGAAAATAGCAGAACTCTTTATAAATACCGTAATAATAATGGTCTACTGGTTACAAACTTTAATTATAAGTTGAGTGATCAACACCTGTTTACAGTAAACCATACGCTCAATACATTTAACCGAAAAGGGGAAGATAGACTCAATCCGGATAATCAAGCCAACAAAATGCCCAAGAAATCTGATAAAAATATTATCGGCTTGAGCTATCAATACATATATAATGAGAAATGGACTACGATGCTCTTCTTGAAAGAATATTTTCAGCATAATAAGTCACACAGAGTATACAATGATGAATATTATATACAATCGAATAATATAAATAAATCGGGTTATGGTATAGCTTCAACCTACTTCTTTAATCCTGATTTTCAGATTAAAGCATCGTATGAGAAGAGCTTAAGGCTACCCGAAAATGATGAGATGTTTGGAGATGAGGTAAATCTTGAGTCTAACTACGACCTTCGACCCGAACATGGTAATAATTTCAATTTGGGAGGAAGTTATAATCTTCACTTAAATCAAGTCCATACTCTGTATTTTGAAACGAATCTCATATATCGTAATACTACCGACTTTATCAGAGCTCAGGTCTCAGTATCGGGAGATCGTGCCAAAAAGAAAATGGTGAATATGGGTAAGGTCGAAACTAAAGGTATAGATGCCGAAATAAGATATTCATACAAGAAAAATTTTGTAATAGGTGCAAACATTACATTTCAGGATATAACAAATCAGAATAAAGCAGACGGTCCCGTTTACCAAGATCGGATACCTAATATTCCTTATTTGTATGGAAATGGAAACGTCTCTTATTTATTGGAAAATATTGGTAAGAAAGGTAATTCTCTTCGATTCGATTATAATCTTTTATATGTTCACGAATACTATTTAAGGTGGCCTAGTCAGGGAATAAGCAGCAGTAAAGCAACAATACCGGAACAAATAGCCCATGATGTCGCAGTCATATACTCGTTTCATCATGAACGTTATAATCTGGCTTTCGAATGCCGAAACCTTACAGATGCCACTCTGTATGATAACTTTAGTTTACAAAAGCCAAGTCGCTTTTTTAGTATAAAATTCCGCTACTTCATATCAAAATTCTAATATTTCACATTAAATAAATAAAATAATGAAACTAAAATCGTTAATACTAAGTTTATTATGCTTAATTGGGTTTGCTGCGTGCGATAGTGACAACAATGATCCTGTTCAGGAAGAAAATTTGGATGGGAATTATAAATACATATTTGTAGCTTATTCTGCCGGATCAGCGGGAGTAGAGTCTGCTCCATATATTATCTCGACCAACTCTCTATCTTCCGGTACCCTTGATTTATCTAAAGGTATTGAAACCGATGCTTACTCGTTTATTGTTCAGAATAATACATTGTTTGCGGCTGTGTATGGATTTGCCGGACAAGGCCCGATCACTCCATACAAACTGAATTCGAAAGGTGCGGTGGAACAAATCGGAAATAAAATCAACGCGGTTACAGCTGCCATTTATGGTACGGTGAATAATAATGAATGGATAGGTGGTGGATTTACAGGAAGCTCTACAAGTCCTAACGCTACATTGTTCAGAGTAGATGCTGTAAATCTTCAATTGGCAGGAACAAACTCTATTGATCTGACTCCGTTAGCTATTGATAACGAATGGCCATCGTGGCACGGTGTATTTCAGGTTGATAACGATAAATTATTTATCCCTTACGTAACCAGTCCCGATAATGGAGATTCTAAACACAAAGACAGAGCTAATATTTTAATTGTAAACTATCCTGAACTTACATACAAAAAAGCAATACACGACACACGTACAGGTGAACTTGGTAGCTGGTTTGGTATGCAAGGACTACAACAAATTGAAGATGGGGATGTTTACGCTTGGTCTCCTGCCGCTGGAGTAGATAATCCGTCTGCATTTATCCGTGTAAAAAAAGGTGCTGAAGAGTTTGACCAAAGCTATTTCTTCAATGTAGAAGAAAAATCAGGAGGTTTGAAACTTTCAAGAGCTGAATATTTAGGTGGGTATAAATTTCTTACATCTTTCTTTGTAAGTGATGAACAAGTAGGGCAATGGAATGGTAGAACTAAATTGGCTATTGTAGATGTACAAAATAAATCGATCACATGGGTAACAGGTGTTCCTGAACATGCACAGATGTCATACAAACAAAAAATATATGTGGAAGATGACAAAGCCACTGCTCACTATGTACTAAAAGATGACAATAACAAATTCTTTGTTTATAACATTGATATAGCATCTGCACAAGGTACTAAAGGTTTAGAGATTATTAATGCGGCAGATGTCACAACAATCTCTAAATTGACATATTAATAATACTTTTAGTCTAAAACCTTACAAGCCACTGTAACTCTCAAGCGGATTATAGTGGTTTGTTTTCTATAAACTATGTATGAAATTTAGGAAAATAGCATATCAACTTCATCTCTGGATCGGATTGGTTTCAGGAATTATTGTTTTTATCGTATGTCTTACGGGAGCCATTTGGGCTGTGGGTATAAACGGGTGGATCGGTTCTGCTAATGAAAGCCTGAAAGTTCCTGTCGAAGATTCCCGTTTATTGCTTCCATCCGAGTTATTCGAATTGTCGAAAGACAGTTTAAACGGGTATTCCCCCCAATCGATTTCTTATGGTAAAGGAGAAGCCGTATCCATCCGCTCATACGGAGACGATTACAGTTTGGAAATATCTGTAAATCCATATCATGGAGATATTTTAAAAGTTAAAAACAATAGACAAGATGGAGAATACAAATATACATTCTGGGATTACATGAGATGGGGACACAGGGCTTTGTGGTTGCCATGGGAGGTAGGTCGAGTAATTGTCAATTACGGAACACTTGCATTTGTAATAGTTCTCATTACAGGACTTATTATATGGTTTCCTAAATCAAAAAAAGCAGCGAAAAACAGGCTTTGGTTCAATTGGAAGAAGACAACTCCAACAAAGCGAAGAATATTTGATCTGCACAGTGTTCTGGGATTTTATATTTGTTTTATTTTATTAGCGGTTGCCATCACCGGCATGGTCTGGGGACTTGAATGGTGGTCGAAAGGTCTCTATAAAATAACATCCGGAGGAAAAGATCTACCGGAATGGAGAGTAGCCCAATCTGATTCGTTAAATATTAATAACGCAATGACCGTTTACTCAACCGTAGACCGTGTATTCGAAAAACTGGTCAGCGAGAATCCCGAAGCGGAGTATATAAATATAAGTATTCCGGATTCTACAGATAAAGCTTCAGCAGTAGGAGCAACTGTGTATATAAATAAAGATACATATTATAACTCTGATAGATATTCTTTTGATCGTTATTCCCTTGAAGAGATAAAAATAGATGGTCCCTATAATGGAAAATATACAGAAGCTGACTTTGGAGATAAATTCCGTAGAATGAATTATGAAATACATATTGGTGCGATATTCGGAACTCCGGGACGCATTCTGGTTTTTCTTTCAGCATTGTTCGGGGCTTCATTACCTGTATCAGGATTATACATTTATATAAAAATGAGAGCTAAAAAGAAGAGAAAAAGATAAAGAACGATAGAATTCTGAATAAGCATATCGAAAGGGTATTTTCGGTATTCATTGAAGAGTAATATTGTTGAACAGGATAGTTTGTGATGATATTAAAAATAAATTATTAGTCTGAGTCTTGATTATTTGACTTAATATCTTGGCACGTATTTTGTTTTATTATCTTTAAAATAATCTACATGACACCCCCAATAAAAAAGAGACTAAAACGGACGATGATAATTATACTTTCTATATTGGGCATACTTACTATTATTACAGTTATATTCCTGAATCAGGCTAATTTCGGTCGTACGCCCACCGGAGAACGCAAGGAAAGAGTAAATAACTCACCTAACTATCGAGATGGAAAGTTTCAGAATCTGAGTGAAACTCCTCAACTGACAGGAGATAAGGGTTATGCCGCTATAATGTATGATTTTCTTTTTGGTGATTATAAGCGGGTGACACCAATCGGGGAGATTCCTTCTATAAAAACTGACTTGTTAAATTTAGATCGCACAAAGGATGTACTTGTCTGGTTTGGTCATTCATCTTACTTCATTCAGATAGACGGTAAGCGGATATTAGCCGATCCCGTATTAGATGGAGTGGCTTCTCCAGTATCGTTTCTAAATAAGCCTTTCAAGGGGAGTGATGCGTATAAGACAAAAGATATACCCGACATAGATTATCTGTTTATATCTCATGATCATTGGGATCATCTCGATTATGAGAGTGTAATGGCTCTGAAAGATCGTATCGGAAAAATAATCTGTGCACTTGGGGTTGGTGAACATTTCGAAAAATGGGGTTTTGATAAGGATAAGATTGTCGAACTGGATTGGAATGAAGAGGCTTCTTTGGGAGAAGGATTTGTAAGCTATTGTTTGCCTGCACGGCACTTCTCGGGTAGGGGATTATCTCCAAATCAATCATTGTGGGCCTCATTCTTACTGCAAACACCTTCAATCAAGATCTATTTGGGAGGAGACAGCGGGTATGATACTCATTTCGAGCGGATAGGAAAGCGATTTGGAGGCATAGATTTAGCAATCCTGGAGAATGGTCAATACGGATCGGGGTGGAAATATATACATATGATGCCTAATCAGGTTGTACAGGCAGCTAAAGACTTAAATGCAAAAGCATTATTACCTGTGCATTCATCGAAATTCAAATTGGCAAACCACCCTTGGGATGAGCCTTTGATACAGGTTACCGAGACTGCAGAAAAAGAAAACCAACGCATATTGACACCGATGATCGGAGAAGTGGTTAATCTGAAAGATAGTGCACAGGTTTTCTCTAAGTGGTGGGTCGGAATCGAATAGACTCCTTGTTTTGTAAAATTACTATCTTTGGGATACATGAAGATAATATCTGTACGGGAACATCCTGAATATAAAGACAGGATCATCGTTTTCTTGCAAAAGAGCTGGTCTGAAGTTTTGCCGGAAATATATAGAGATTGTATTGAACATAGCATTGGTTCTCCCAACCCTTTACCGCAGTGGTATGTTTTGGAGTCGGAAGGTCTGTTTATCGGCTGTGCCGGGTTGATAACGAATGATTTTATAAGTAGAATGGATCTGTATCCTTGGTTAGCAGCTGTATTTGTCGATGAGCGATTCCGAGGAAATGGATATGCCCATTTGCTTATAGAGAAAGCAAAAGAAGATGCGAAAAAAGCAGGGTTTACGAAGTTATATCTATCTACTGATCATATAGGCTATTATGAGAAATATGGTTGGAAATACATAGGGAACGGTTATCACCCATGGGAAGAGCAATCGAGAATTTATGAAATAACTTTATAAATAAAAGCTGAATAACAGAGTGTTGTTCAGCTTTTATTTTATCAGGAACTTATTTTTACAACGGTTTTACCGGAATACATATATCCACAATGAATTTATGCTCAGGGTGTTCGTTGTAATCATTGTGATACAATTCGTAAGTGGAACCTTCTCCCGGTTGATATCCGCTTTCGGTCAGCCATGAGCACATGGTATTCCATGCCAGCTCGAATTCGGTTTCTTTAATTTCGAAATGTCCGATAGCATATTTTCCTGCTGAAACGGTTGATTTTCCAATTTCACCTTCAACCTTTACATCTTTTTCTACAATGATGCTGGCATCCTGACGCACTTTTTCGACTCCTGTGACTGCAGGATCATCATGATAAACAGTAACTGTTTTAGTAGAAGAAGTCACAAGACCTCTGGGAACAGCCCATTTAAATAGCTTCTCGTAGGCTTGACCGATCTTATTAAATGCACCCATATGGCGACAATAAATAAGGTTTAGTTCAGGCATTTGTTTGATTTCAATTTTTGTGTCCATAATTATTAATTCATTTAGTTCGACACTGCAAATTTGCTCATTTACCTGCTGTATATTTTTACCTATTTTGCTAATCGGTTTACAATTCTTGCTATATCTGATTCCGTTCTTAATATATATTGCTTTATCAAGCCGGCGAAACTCTTTAGCACTTACTCCGAAAAAAGATTTGAATGCTCTGCTGAAAGATGAGACATTTATAAATCCACACCGGAAAGCAATTTCGCTAATAGTATCTTTAGTGCTATCTTGCAATAGTACCGCTGCTCTTTCGAGCCTGATACGGGATACGAAGTTATTGGGCGTTTCTCCGGTAATGAATGTAAAGATCCGATGGAAATGATAAGGCGAGAATGATGCAATATCGGCATTACGGATAAATCAATAACTTGACTTATATTTTTACCAATATAATCCATTACCCTGTTGATACGTGCTGTATACTCCTGTCTGCTTAATTCTTTATAATCCATAATGATATAAATTTGTAAATATACAGGATTTTAGAGCATCTTTCTTTGCGAATCTTGCTGATATATATCTAAGCCCCTATGTTGTCTTTTTTTTCTGGATTATAGATTCTTTATTAATTCTTCAATATCGACTCTGTTCGTATAATCAGCATCAACAAAGCTATAAGTAATATTGTAATCTTTATCGATGACAAAAACCGCAGGTATGGGAAGTGCATTTTGATTATTGCCATTATGCACGTTTAGGTCAATGCCCAACTGTAAGTAATAAGGTACGACAAAATCTTGTAAATTGAAGGAGATCCCAAACTGATTTGCCAGAATATTATCTTTATCAAATAGAATATCAAATGATAGCTGATTTTTTTCTCTCATATCAGAACTGTATTCTTGTTTTTGGGGTGAAGCAGCAATTAATTTAGCTTTCTTATTTTCTATTCGAGAGAGTGCTTCTTGTAATGCCCTTAACTCCAAATTGCAATAAGGGCACCAGTCTCCTCTGAAAAATACCAGAATAATCTTATCGTATTCACCTAATAGATTATCAGAGTTTATAGTCTTTCCTTGGGATGATTTTAAACTAAAAGAACGGGCTTTCATTCCTTTTCTGAAAGAGCGATCCTCTATCCTATCTTTTTTCAAATCGGCAATTGAATCAGCAAAAGCATTCAGTATTTCCTGAGGAAGCTGTGAAGACATTGTTTGATTCAGATTTTCGATTTGTTTTTGTAGATTTGTCATATTCATTTGTTTAAGTAATAGTAAATATTTAATGTTGTATTTTATGAAAACTGACTATTGCTGTTATATTTGAATGGATGATAAATTGGTCTGAGATCATAAAATCGTTTAGCAAAACTCTATATTTTAGTTGAGATGTACAATAACGCATATTTTTATGCGGTAGAGATAAAAAAGTCACTATTTGATGAAAGAAGGTAAAAGAGCCATTGTCGATAAAATATGTCCTCTTGAAATTGCTGTAAATACAATATCCGGAAAATGGAAGATCCCTATTCTCTGGCAAATGAACGAAGGTAAAAAGCGTCCGAGCGAATTTCTTCGGGGCATTGAAAATGTTGACAGGCGAGTATTGAATCAGCAGTTAAAAGAAATGGAAGCTGACGGCCTTATTGTTAGAAAATCATTTAACGAGTTACCTCCTCGGGTAGAATACACTTTGACCGAACTTGGAAATAAATTAGTGAAGGTACTTTGGGAACTAAACGAATGGGGTAAGTTGTTGATATAGTTCCTGTCTTACGATTTAAAAGCCTCTTTATCATTAATCTGCCGATAAAACAGCTTATGTTCGTTTTAAATTATGTCTATGAAACTCTTAATTTGTAAAAAGGATGATATAGGCCTGTTGGCTCATAAAACTGAATATCTATTTGTTCAAATCCTAGTTTAGCTAATAGTTTTTGAGAGGCTTTGTTATTTGGATTGTGTCCTGCATATATATTCTTAGCATGCAGTTCCTCCAATGCATAACGGATACAATGCAGTGCTGATTCCCCGGCATATCCGTTGCCCCAAAATTCAGGCAGCAGCTGGAATCCTAATTCATAAGAATCTTCTTCTTTGCGAGGTTTTAATCCGCAGCAACCCATGAATTGAGCTGTACTTAATTCGTATAGTTTCCAGTATTGAACATGATGTGTTTTATAATTATTGATTTCTGTTTCTAATCTTACCCTTATTTGTTCTTCATTATAGAACCCATTGGATGAAAGATATTTCATCACTTCCTTGTTTCCCCATAAGGCATAAGCTAGTTCCCAGTCAGTTTCTTTCCATAAAGATAATCCGATCCGATTTGTTTGACAGATAATGTTCATAACCAATATTTAGACGCTATTTTTATTTTCTGCAGATCCTTGTAAATACATAGGATGCTTATCTTTGATAAAGATAGTTATAATAGTTATTTCAGAGAACGATCTGTTTTCCTAATTAAGGACTTATATGCCTTATCTTTTTTATTCCTCACCCGAAAAAAGTGCAGATACTCTTACTCAAAGAATACCTGCACTATTTAAATAGAAGTTAGAATTTTATTTTGTTTGTCAATTATTGAAAGAATTTCTCTCTACTTTTTTTGCGATGAAGAATGTATAGCCATAGAATTCCTTGTATTTACGGTATAATACTTCTTCATGGCTTTGAGATGCTGCTAGTTCTTCTGCCATTTTATTGCCTGTGTGGCTATTTAGAAATATTTTTGTAGCAGTGAGTTTTGGTGCAAAATAATTCTCTGTCCAACAGGTTTCAGGAAAAACAAAAGTGGCAACAGGAAGATATCCGGCCTTGTGTATCTTAGCTACCTGATTCGGAATAGTATCTATTTCTGAATAAGCATCCACCCAAAAATCATTGATTTCGGTAGGGCGTTCGTCTGTAAACCACGAACTTTCAGATACAGCAATATAGCCTCCTGTTTTCAAATACTTACGCCACTCTTTGAGTCCTCGTTCGAAGCCGATATTGTAAATGGCTCCTTCACTCCAGATAAGGTCTAGAGACTCCTCTTCAAAAGGGAGCTCATTAATCATAGAGGCTACAATTCCTTTTACTCTATTTTGTACACCTAAGTGCTCGGCATTGCGATTGAGGATATCGATAAAGTCGGGGAACAGATCAAGTGCAGTAATTTTTCCATGGACATGCTTGGCGAGTGTCATTGTTTGTCCTCCTGTGCCGCAACCTATATCCGCAATAAGGGATGTCTCGGTCAGATTGTCTATAAAGCTCAAAGCTTTAAGAGTTACATCGGGGCTGCCGGGGCCTTGCCGTTCCATATTTGAAAAAAAATCGCAGATTAAACTAAAATCGAAATCGTGTATTGTTTTATTTTCGTTACTCATTTCATTATTTGTATTTGCATACATGCGAAGACATTACAATGCTTCGGCCATTGTACACAGATTAAAAACTAAATTGTAATAATATAGAAAATACTCTCGAAAAGATTTATCCGAGAGAAAACGAAAGGACAATCTGTACTAGGAATACAGATTGTTTACTACACCAAATCCGATTTAGAGATCTTAGTCATCTTTCAAAGATATGCAAAATATTTTATAGTTCGTGTCAATCGTCTTCATTTGGACAGATATAGCGGGAATAGTTTTGCTCCTGATGGAAATTGATACATAGATAACAAGGTTGGTCTTAACTTTTGTGCCAGTCAAAAGTCATGTGTACATAAACGAGTTGTTGGTGTAATCAGCACAGTATACTTCTACCGGAGGTTACCGATAGAAGTCACTGAGCTTAAAGTTTTGTAAAGATGAAGGAGAGCATTTAGGTGTGTTTTCGAACCTTTCGTGTAAATTTGTAGGCATTTAATGAGACATCCTCATAAATACTGTTGTATGCATCCCTTGAAGAAGCAAGTTGCTGTAATAAAAGATCATATTGGTTAAGGCTATCCTCCAGACGGACCAACTCTGTCTCCAGAATTTTACCTTCATCAATAATCTCTTCATTAGAGCTTTTTTGCGATAGCTCTTTCAGTTTTTCCAAGCGTTCAGTCAAAAACTTATGTTTTTGTTTATTTATGCCTACAATCATATCGTTATTTGTGTATTATAATACCATTCATCCAGCCTTGTCAGGTCAGAGAGTCAATCGGATCCAGTCATTATTGTTTTTCTTATATTTTCGTCCACGTTTTTCCCATGTTGATAATGAATATTTACTTTCAAATTAAAGATCGTTCATTGTGCGTACACTTTACTCCATTCCAACCGGGAGAAATAATATCGGTAATCATTTGTTCCTTCCCATTTCTGCAAAGGAATATATACACTCAAGCCACTGTATTTTGAAGGATTAATGATAAACATGTTATCTGTACCAACCATAAAAGAGGCAGTGGCTGCTTTGTATAGGACAGTCCGAGAGAGTTGTTCTTCAAAGGAGCTGTATTCTTGAATTGTGCTGTTTTCTTTGATAAAATTCGCAAAATCAAAAAAGATCTGTGGAATATACTTCGTATGATATGTTTGTATACTGTCAGTTGATATATTTCTTATTTCCGGCAACTTCCCCGAAAGAATTCGTTTTGTTTCGGCATACAATCCATCCAGTTCTTTTGTATCTACTAAGGTAATGGTTGCCGATCGAAGGATTTCATATTTCATTTCATTATAGTGCCTGTAAAAAATTGTACAGGCTTCAGTCAATTCTTTTTCCCCACCAAACATCAATGGCAGAATTTTGTCATAGGGAGCACCCGAGGCATCATAAGCGGCTGCAAATAAAACTTCAGTCGGTGAAGCCACAAGGTATCTCGACTTGTTACGAAATTCATACAGGCCTTCTATCGTCCCCATTAGGCAAACATCAAACCATATATATTCGGTTGCTCCATCTGGTAAAGCTTTTGCAATGGCATCTACTTCCATATAAGAAATAGAACTATCCTCTATATTGGGATTCTCATCAATGGCTACATATTTCAATCTGATGCTTTCATCCGTTTGTTCTTCTATGTAGGTAGCAGGATACCATCCCATCGAATGAGACCAAATTACTAGTCCGAATCTTTCTGAAGGAATTAATTGCTTTGTTTCCTGAATAACACGTACTAATGTTTCTGTATCTGCAGAATTCTCCTCTTCATAGCTTTTCAGGACTGTTTCTGTTCCATCCCGGTTGACTTTGAATAGTTGCGGAGAAGCGTCTTTCCTGTCCAAATACACAACTGCTGTCCCAGCGCTTTTTTTAGCACCTTCTTTTATCTTGCTAATCGTATAATCCACATCATTGTCTAATGAATTATCAGCTGCCAGATAGATTAAAGTAGTGTATGAAACCGGATCAAGAGAGATAAGTTTATCATCATCTAAAGAACATCCTGTCAGAAATAATACTCCAGATAGAAATATTATAAATTTTCGGACTCTGTGCTTAGAATGAATGTATAAAAGATCATTATGCATATGAAATTATATAACGAGAATTACCATTTACTACTTAATGTTTCTATCGGTTTTATAACTATTCCATCCACAGGTATTTGACATGTTACTTTTTTATAATTATTATTTTTAATTAAATCAATCACAGCATCATAGTTGGTTTCTCCATTCACCAAGATATTTCCTGTTGCAAGATCCGTTATAATCTGACATAATCCATTCAATTGTCCCCCGGCATTTGTTACTATATCCCAGTCTATAGTTAAATATGGGGAGAGTTCGCCTACATTCATTTCGATAGAACCTATAGGTGTTAAATTTGTATATTCTAGTATTTCTAGTTTAATTTTCTCAACTCCTGGAAAAACATTTGGTGTATAGAAAAAGCGGACTTTAGTATATTGTTCAGACAGAGGATCTGGTACAGTATCTGCAGGAACATCCAAAAATAACGTTTCGGAAAGTTGTAAAAGATTTATTTTACTTTCTCCTGTCTCTAAAATAGATAATGATTGAGTAAAAATAGGTTCTGTTGTATTTTGTTCATATATTTTCAAAGTGCCATCCAAACCATTCACTTTTTTATAATAATTCAGACCTTTGGTTAATTCTTGTCCGTTTAAAGTTGCCTTGTATTTGTTAGAAATGAATTGGATATTATTTTGAAAAGTAACAAAATCCTCTTCTCTATAAAGTTCAATGTTTTGTCCTGATAACTTAATCAAACGGATTTTTTCGCCAGCTTGACTAATATTATAATCATTGATAGTCAATTCAGCGATATTATTACCTTTCGGAAATATCTTTAATTCTCCTTTCTCGATATTCCTGGAAAACTTGGTATTAGAAATATCCTGTCCGTTAAATTCTGCGATATAGGTAGATCCTAATGGATAAACAATATCTAAGCTTAATTCATAAAATCCTGCTATATCGTCATTAAGTTCATCATTTTTATCACATCCAACAAAAAGTGTCGATATGAAAGTAAGTAACACAAAAAAAGGTATTCTATTCATTATTATTGTAATAACAATAGCTGGATGGTGGTAGCAAATACTCACCGTCCAGCTACTTTGGTTTATAAATACTTAATAGACATTCGATTTTATTTAATCCAGCTGTCTTGTAACCAGCTCGCTACACGTGCATTTTTGTCAATGGCTCCTTTATACTGCGTATTAGTAAACCACGAGTCTGTATGAGTGTAGTAACTTCCGTCTATTGCTGCCCCTCCGGTAGGTCTCAATGCATTAGAGTTATAATAATCGCCAAATGGGGTATCAAGTATCAGGTTATTCCAAGCTCTAGCAAGATTACTTACATCAGGTGTAAATGCATTAAATTCTTGATTTGCAACTGCAGATGAAACTACATTGTTCAATAATGTGAACGAATTAGTTGTTTCTTTAAGTATGCCTGAAGGAAATCCATAAAGTATACTATTAACTAATGTAAATTGTGTATTTCTACGGAAATTGGCTGCAGATTTCAAAGAAACACCTGCATTAGTTTTGCCTGTTTCTGTTCCTACAATAGTTAAGTTACTTAGTACAGGACGAGTAAAAGGTTCGGCTCCTGATGAACTTCCATCATTGTCACACTCAATGCCATTAGGATCACTTGAATAGCTTAATGAAGGGTCAATCGTTGAAACTGCAAACTGGATGCGTCCCCGGTAACCAAAGTCGAAGTCAAAAGCGTCATCATCTGTTGCTGTAGAAACCAAATACTTAGCATCTACGGTTCCTCCGAAGAACTCAAATGCATCATCAGCTCCCTGATATGCCTGTAAATGGTCTAATATAGTTCCGCTGCCAACACCGCCAAAAGTAAATGCGTTTAATTCATTCGCTTCTGAGATTTTTGCTCCAGCATATTCGACACGTACATAACGTAGTGTTCCCGAATTATCATTGGCAGTACCTAGTCCGGCTCCGCCACCTCCATAATACACATCAACTCCGGATGGAACCACTGTTGGGTTAATACCTTCTATTAACTGGTCAGTTCTGTTAAGAGGAGCTTTACCGAGAAGAACAAGTCCACCCCAACCACCTTTCAGCCCGTTCTGTGCTGTCAGGATTACTGGATTTGTAACAGTGCCTATAGCACTAATTTTTGCCCCACGTGTTACAATTAAAGCAGAGGCTAATTCCGGATTAGAATTGTATACTCCTTTTACGGTTGTTCCGGCTTGAATAGTTAATGTGGCAGGAGCCTTTACATAGACTTTACCATTTAGGATATACTCATTAGTATTACTCCATGTAACATCCGAAGTGATAATGGTGTTGTGTGGTATAGTTACTGTTGCTTTTGTTGCTATATTTGCAGGGCCTTCGTCCGAGAATTCGTTAGAACATCCTGTAAACAAAATAGAGACTGCTGTTGCGGTCAAGAAAAAAATAAGCTTTTTCATTTTTTTTTTACTTTTAAGTGTTTCTTAATTTCCCCTTTTAATTAACTTCTTCGGTTTTTACTCCCAGCTGAGAGAAACGGATGTGTTTTCATTTCCGGTGCAAAATGTCCGTAAAACGACCTTCCAGAAAACATTGTTTTGTTGCTTTGCGGAAAACGATGAACATGCCTTATTATGTATTGGTTTTTCCTTTAAGGGTAAAAAACCTCTTATATCTGTCATTGTATATTCCAAGTTTCGGCAATCCTCAAAACAATAATCGATTCTCTCTACATACTTGATAAGTACTTATCTATTCTTATATTGGTGACGTCTCACCAGATGGTCATTCTTTTCTAAAATTTATAACTTGCATTTATTGATATATTTATGCCTTTTTTTATTCGGTTCATAACATAATCCCCTTTATTATAATTCATATCTTTTGTTAGATCGAGATAGGTGGTTCCCGGCTTTCCCGTTTCAGGATTAGGATTTTCTGTAGTATAGTCTACTACACGTGTATTTCGATACACTATAATATCTTGGTTAAAAATGTCTGAGATATTAAACTTTAATTCTAAGCGTTGATCTTTCATCAAACGAGCCGAAAGTTGCAAGTCTAATACATCCCGTGAATTTTCATACTGATCGTATTTGGTCTCTTCTCCGGCATAGACCAATTTGCGTCCATTGCGATTATAGTTGGCAGCAGCACCTATTATACTTCCCTCATAGGCAATTCCCAAATTGAAGGTATAGGGGCTTAATCCCTGTAAGGGCCGGTTGCGGTCGAAGTCGGGATTAGAATCTTCTATGTTCGGATTTAATAGTTTTTCCTGATTGTATTTCACATTAGCTTTCATCCAGGTATAGTTTCCCGTGAAATAGAGGTCATGCAATAGCGGAGAAATAAAGACTAATTCTTTTCGCCAGTTAAACTCAAAGCCTCTGGCAGTAGAGTTATCAAGGTTCATGCTATACATTTCGAAATTCTGCATATCGCTTAACATTCGCATTACCATCTCCACCGGCTTGATAAATTTTTTCTGGAAATAGCTGACCGAGATTACCTCTCCCGAACGTGGATACCATTCTACTCGTATATCATAATTATTAATACGACTTTGTTCGAGATTCGATCCATTTATTACCCATACACGGTCGTCTACATTATAATAGCTTGATTGAGATAGCTCTCTAAAATCCGGTCGGGCAAGTGTTTTACTGTATGAGACTCTGGTGTTTAATTCGGGAGTAATGCTATAGATAAGAGTTGCTGCCGGTAGCCAATCCGTCTTCTTTATCGTAGTTGTGCTATCTATAATACCACCACCAATTGTTTTTTCCAGCATTTCAGTCGTTACTTCCATATTGTTTCTTTCCATACGTACACCACCTATCAACCGTATTTTTTTTAAGAGGCTAAAATCTCCCATCAAATAACCCGAATGAATGTCCTGTTTGCCTTCGTAATAATCAGCTTTGGTTCCTTGCATTCCAGAAAGTTCATAGATTAAAGGATTACCTCCAAAATGCTCAGATGCATAAAATGCTTCTATTGGCAAAGAATTTATAGAGTTATCTATTTTTCCTTTCATTGCTTTTAAGTATTGTTGTTCAAAATCAGCTCTGCGAAATGCACCTGAATATCCAGTCTTAATACTCTGGCGGTTACCTTCTATGATAAAAGGATATTCGAGATTTGCTCCAATATTCTTTTTAGTTTCATGCAGCTTGCTGTACATGATATGCCCACTCCCTACATTAAAACTATTTCCATAGTCGGTAGCCCATCCCCAGTTAACAAAGCTTGCACCTTCCGGAGACTCTCCGACAATAGAGCCTTGAGCCATGCGGTCGTCAGGATTTGTTCTGGTGATATTGTTATAAGAGGCATTCCATGAAGCGATCAGCTTTCCTCCGAAGAGGTCATGTTTTCCGTCTAGTTGAGTTTGCCAAAGTCTACTTACTAATGGTACACTGTATTGTTCTACAAGTTTATAGTTTTCATAATATTTGTGGATAAACCGTTGCTGGTTGTTATGATTGAACCTATTATTGAATAAGTTTCTCCAGGTAATATTGTGCCCTGATATTCGCCATCCTGCATTTAGTACAGCTCCTATACTTGTGGTTGCTCTGTAACGATATGACCCCTTACCGGATGGACTAAAGATACTGTCGCGAGTAATCATATTCCCTTCAAGAATCTTTTCTGTATTTTCTTCATGTCGATAGGTTAGAGCTGCTACAACACCCAAAGAGTTTTTACCCATGTGGATCGGAATCCCGGCTGTGAGACTGTAGCTCTGCAAAGGCATGGCTGTATATTTACCCAAACCATAGGTATTTTTTTGTCCCGCATTAATGATATTCTGCGCTGTAGCTGATTCATCTCCGCCTGAATACCATTTACGTTTGTCGATTTCGCCAAGAAACCAGTCGGAGCCGAAACGTTTACTGCTGTAAAAATCTTTTCCTGTACTGATTGTATTCATTCCTGTTCCAATTCCTAGGTTCAGAAATTTTTCTTCGGGAACCGCCAAAGTATTTACTTCTACCAATCCTCCTGTAAATTCACCCGGCATATCAGGAGCAAAGGTTTTGCTGATAGTCACATTATCCACCAGACTGGAAGGAATAACATCAAAGGCAAAATTACGACGGTTCGGTTCGGTGCTCGGAAGCGAGGCTCCGTTGAGTTGTACATTGTTGTAACGCTCGCTCATACCACGTACTGTTACATATTTACCGTTATCAATGGTAACCCCCGATACACGTTTCAAAACTTGTGCTACATTATTATCGCTGGTTTTCTTTATCATATCGGCACTCACTCCATCGCTTACAACAGCTATATTCTTTTGTCTTGCGTATAAGCCGGAAGCGGACGCCTCACTATATGTTGCCGTTACTATAACCTCCCCGAGTTGGGTTGTAACTTCCTTGAGTACAACATCCAGGGGAGTTATTTTACTTGATGTTATCTTTACATCTTTTACGAGTAATGTTTCAAAAGACATAAACCCGATCTGTATGTCTGTGACTCCCGAAGGTATATTTGATAATTTGTATTTTCCATCGGCATCGGTAGTTGTTCCGATTGTTGTACCGGGAACACTGACCGTAGCTCCTGTAATCGGTGATCCCTTTTCATCGAGTACTGTTCCTTGCAAGATTCCCTTTCCCCGGGGGGCAGCTGTATCGTTTACTTCTTTGGACAGTCTTTTGATTACAATAGAGTTATCGGGCATACTCTTGAAGGTAAATCCTGTTGATACCAGGCTTTTAGATAATAATATGTTGATATCCCGGCTTTCTGCATTTATCGCAGGCACCTGAATATTGCTGAATGATTTGTCGTCATAAATAATGTTTCTACCGCTGTTTGTTGCAATCCACTCTATACGGGATTTTAATGATTCCTCAGGTAGTTGAATTACTTTATTCTGGGCATTAAGCCATGCTGGTAGTGCCATTTCTAATACGAATAGTAATATGTACCCAAAAATCTTTTCTGCTGGAAAATGTTTCATCTGCTATTTTTCTTTTTTTTATAAGTTGCTTTGTATATATTGAGTATTCATCTTGTTTTAAATTCCTGAAAAAAGGACAAGGCTTGAGCTGTTCTTCTTTTCTCAGAAAAACTGTATTTATAAAAATTTATAGACAAAAGGGGATGATGAACTACTCTATCCTTGTTGTGTTAATATGTTTTATTTGTAAATAATAACTTTTTGAGGGTTCTCAAATTTATACTTCACATCATACACTTCAGAAATATTCTGTAAAACATTTTCGATCTGTGCATCTGCCGGATAAGATGCATTGAAATGGTTTTGATTCAGGATTCCTTCTAATATAACCAAATCTACGCCATAAATCTGTCTCACCCTCAGTTTTAACTCATCTACATTAGCTTGTTTAAGAACTAGTTTATTGTGTATCCAGGCGGCGGCATCCTCCCAGTTTCCCAAAGTTTCATTATATTCTCCGGTTTCTGTATTATAAGTAATTTGCTGGTTGGCAATGAGCTTACCGATTGTTTTATTACGGCAAATCACTTCTACTTTACCCGAGCGGACTGATATTTCATTTTTCTTTATTTCTTTATAAGCTTTTATATTGAAGGAGGTGCCTTTTACTATTGTTTCTATATCTCCGGAATGAATAATAAAGGGCTTCTCAGGATTTTTTGCTACATAAAAGAAAGCTTCTCCGTCTTCAATCCATATTTCTCGTTTGTTAACATTGAATTCCTGTTCAACATATAAGATACGACTATTACGGTTTACATGTAATATGGTTCCGTCAGGCAGTGTAACCTGTTTTAGTTCATAATTATCTGTCTGGCAAAGCAGATCTTTTGAAGTATTGCCCGTTATGGCTTTGTCTTTATGATCAGGAAATTGATTAAGCATATATATTCCTGAAAGAATTGCTATAACCAGAATTGCTGCTACTGCAGCATATTTACTGAAGAATATAATGCGTACCTGTATTTTCTTCTTTTTATCCGGGTTTGGAATTCCAAGGGCAGCAAATACATTTTCTTTAACCTGTCGGCGTCCTTCTGCCAATAAGTCTTCGTTTCCGCTATAATACTCAGACGTATCCTCCGGATTCCAATCTTCTATTAACTTCTCATTATTCTTATCTAGTTTTCCCTGAGTAAAATGTTCGAATATATGTGAGGTTAGGAGTAGTTTCTTTAAATACTCCAGATGCGATTGCTTCTTTCTATTGTTTACGTTATGCATTTTCATTCATTTTGTGGAGAATATATCCTTTTGTCGGAATTTATATTGCTCTATAAAGATAAACGAGTCGAGTAAGGCTAAATCGGGCAACAAAACTGTTAAGTGATTGTTTCGAATTTGTAACAATGGATTATTTGTTTGTTTTACAGTGTTTTGGTGGGTGAGTATTTTTCTGAAAAAATGTTTATTTATAATTTTTAATTTATTAATACTGTCGTAACATATAAGAAATACATTTACTTCCGGAATATACCAAATCATTATGACTATGTCTGATAAAGAATTGTTAGAGGCTATCGCTTTAAAAGATGAGCAAGCTTTTAATACTTTTTATGATAGGTATGAGAAACTGCTCTATAAATGGGCATATAACCGTACCGGGGATATTAATCTGACAAATGAGATCACACAGAATTTTTGGATTAAAGTGTGGTCGGAGCCAGCTTTAATAAAAACCGATGATAAGGATTCTGCTCGCAACTTCTTGTTGCATCATTATACTTATAGGATGATTGACTATTTGAAGTCTTCTTATTTTAAACTGATAGGTGGAGAAACCCGTAAAGACATAGACGAAATAGATGCAGTTATGCCTTATACACATGTGGAAGAAGAATTTAATTTCAAAGAGGTTAATAATATAATCAACAGTATACTTGAGATGTTACCCGAGATTGATCGGGAAGTAATAACCCTTATCTGGCAAGAAGAATTGTCTATCAAAGAAATTTCCAGATATCTGAAGATAGATGAACGAACTGTCCATTATAAATCTAAAGACGGAATTTCATTTATAAAAAAGAATATAAAAAAGCTATACAATATAAAGGAGCAACAAAATAATGAAAGTAAAGATTCAAACCTGTTTAATGAAATTTCATCCTGATAATAAAACACTCTTAATACATGTGAAAATATTAGCAGAATTGTAATAGTTGAGAGATTCCTCAGTAATTGTATTTATGTTGCTTTGACAAGTATATCAAAGACATATAAATAAATTAAATACTTGTTATGAAGCTTATCAGTTTATTATTCAGCTTACTGCTAATTGTTGGCTTTAATGTAACTCTTAGTGCACAGCAGAACAGAATATCCGGAAATATAACAGACGATAAAGGCGAAGCCTTAGCCGGAGTTAGTGTTGTTGTAAAAGGTTCCCGAATCGGCACTAACAGTGATCAGCAAGGACAATTCAGTTTATCAAATGCAAAGAATCAGAATATCCTTGTATTTTCTTTATTGGGGTATATAACGAAAGAAATGGAAGTCGGTGAAAATATGCGGGTAACTTTGAAAGAAGATACCCGATTACTTAATGAAGTTGTTGTTACTACTCAAAAGAGAAGCCAGAGCAATATTGAAGTTCCGGCTGCCGTAAACGCTTTATCAGGAGAAAGTCTTACAACCTTGAATGTGCGTCAACTAGACGAACTGTCGGAATATATTCCGGGGATGCAGATGCAACTGCAAAGTCCCAATAACCCCGGCTACGTTATTAGAGGTGTAACATCGGACGATGGAGATTCACGTTCTCAACCCCGGGTTTCGGTGTTTCAGGATGGTATATCCATTTCCCGGTCGAGGGGATCTGCCGTTGAATTATTTGATCTCGAACGTATAGAGGTTGTTAAAGGACCTCAAGGAACACTCTTTGGACGAGGAGCTGAAATTGGAGCATTACATCTGGTAAGACATAAACCTGTAAATACTTTAGGCGCAGAAGTTACTCTTGGATACGGATCGCATAATGATAAGCTGGTTACAGGATTTATAAATACTCCCATAGTAAAAGATAAATTATTGAACCGCTTTTCGTTCAATTATAACGATAGAGATGGTTTTATAAAGAATCTTTCAGGAGGTGATCTGAATGGAAAAAATACATGGGCAATCAGAAATTCGACTCGCTTATTTGGCGGAGAAAAAACTGTTGCAGATCTTATTCTCGATTATCAGCACGATAATTATCCCGGAACATCTTTCAAGAACGGGCAATATGCTCCAACGGGCGGGAATACAGATCCGAATACAATGGCTGATCTGGAACAAGGCAGAAACTTGTATATAAAAAGAAATGTGGGAGGTGCGGGTCTGTTGATAGATCACACGATTAATTCTAATTGGAAGTTTTCATCTATATCGGGATTCCGAGCTTTCGATTCCGATGAGTCTTTTGATGCCGATGGTACTGCTGCTCCTATTCTTTGGGTCTCGGAAAAAGCTAAGGGTACACAATTGAGTCAGGAATTCCGATTCAACTATGATAATAAAGATAATTTTTCGGGTTTTATCGGGGCAAGTTATTTTTATGAAAATAATTCTCAGGAAGTACCGATGAGAATCAATGAGCAAAGTCTTTATCCTGCTTATATTTCGCCGATATTGAAGAAAATGTTGACAGAACAGTTTGCTGCAACAGGTTTTTTATCGGAAGAGCAGGTTGCGGGTATTGCAAATATGCTGTTTCCATCTATTCCTACATTAACGGATGGTAAGCCTAATTATGTAACTAATATACCTGATATCAGAACTACACTGGAGCAGGTGTTCAGTGCTCAGATGGGTATGCCTCTTAAGTTGGAGCAAATATTTGCAGCTTTGCCTGCCGAAACTCAGAAACAGCTTATCGGAACCATCGATTTATTATCGAACCATCCGATAAATGAGTACCACGAAGAGTCTTCTAAGAATACAGGAGTAAATAATGCTGCTGAGTTTTTTGCCGATGGAACATATAAAATTACACCAAAATTGGGACTCACAGGAGGTATCAGGCTGAGTTATGAAAATCAGAAAGGCTCATACCAAGCAGCAGCTTCGGCACAACCCAGTATATTTGGCCAACTGATGAATGGTTCTCCTAATTTATTGAATCCTGTTTCTGCTGGAAAAATCTCAGCATCGAAAGATTATTTTTCATATGTCGGACGTTTGGCTTTGAATTACATGTTTGATCGTAATAATATTTATGCGAGTGTATCACGCGGAAGACGTCCCGGGGTAGTTAGTATACTACCTTCAGAAACAACATATCTCCAACCTGAAATTATATGGAGCTACGAGACAGGAATAAAAGGTAATGTATTGCAGGGGAAACTTAATTATGACTTTACGATGTTTTATTATGATTGGAATCATTTTCAGACAACTTCATTAAAAACAATAGAAGGCAGTCTTACTCCCCAATATCAAGCCGATGATGCAGGTAAGGCTCATAGCTTCGGAATTGAAACCGGATTGAAATACCGTTTCTTACCTCAGTTAAGTGCATTTGCCAATTATGCGTATATTGATGGTAAATTCAATGAAAAGGATGAAGACGGAAATCCCCAGGAATATGCAGGAAATCGTTTTCGTCTGACTCCCAAGCATACATTTTCTGTAGGTATCGATGCCAATATACCGATGAAAGGAGGAAAAACTATATTCTTTCGTCCGGCATATTCTTATAAATCCAAAGTATATTTCGAAGATGATAATACCGAGTTGCTAAGCCAGAAAGGTTATGGACTGTTTAATTATACAGCCGGAATAGGATTTAAAATGAATAAAATGTATTGTGAAGTCAGTACTTATGGTAAAAATGCTTTTGATAAGAAATATATTATTGATGCCGGAAACAGTGGTAATACAATAGGTATGCCCACATTTGTAGGTGGTAGTCCCAGTCAGTACGGAGTACAGATTAAAGTAGGATTTTAAAAGACAATACAACAATGAAAAAAATATTATTATTTATCGTATTAGCTCTCTCGTGTTCGGGAATCAAAGCTCAAGTTAAAACCAATCTGCAAGATTATGCCGGACGTTATATTTTTCCTGAAGGCAGCCTCACGGAATCGGCAATTATCTCAATCGTAAACGATACAGTTTTGAACATTTCGGCCTCTATCGGCGAATGTAATCTGAGATACTCGAAACAAGATGCTTTTGACTTGCCTCAATATGGTGGTGATATTGTATTTTACCGTAATTCAGCAAATGATGTTCAGGGTTTTAAAATCTCAATACCTATGGCAGGGATAGAAAATCTAGAAGCATATAAAGAAGCAAAAGTTGTTTTTGAAACTCATGGACACAGAGGTAATAGGGGAGGACAACCCGAAAATACGATTGCAGCTATGATAAGTGCCATGGATATTGGAGTGACAACTCTAGAAATGGATTTACAGGTTTCTAAGGATAAAAAGATAGTCGTTTCTCACGATCCATATTTTAATGAAAAGATAACCACAACACCGGAGGGTAAATTCTTATCGGTTGATGATGCACACAGAAGGCTGTTATATACAATGAACTATGACAGTATCAAAAAATATGATGTGGGCTTAAAGTTCAATCCTGACTTTCCTGATCAAAAAAAGATAGCAGCTAATAAACCTTTATTGTCAGATCTGCTGCAAGCCACCGAGACTCATTCAAAAGCGATTAAACGCACAGTTCTTTATAATATTGAGATAAAGTCCGATCCGGCAGGTGATGGTATAAAACATCCGTCAGTTGAGGAATTTACAGATCTGGCGATGTCTGTAATTTCTAAAGCAGGAATTAGCTCGCGGACAATTATTCAGTCATTCGATAACAGAGCTTTGCAGGTAATGCATCAAAAATATCCGGATGTAAAGTTGTCTTTATTAATTGAGGAAGATGATAAAAGGTCTGTTGAGCAAATGATAAGGGATTTAGGTTTTGTGCCGGAAGTGATAAGCCCTGCATTTGAACTTGTAACTCAGAATATGATACGATACTGTCATTCAAATAATATACAGGTGATTCCCTGGACTGTAAATAATGAAGATGATATCACACGACTTAAAGATATGGGGGTTGATGGTATTATTTCTGATTATCCTGATCGTTTAGTCAAAATAGCTAAATCTTAAATTTAATGTATGGGGTAGGTTCTTTGGCTATTTGTAAAATATGTTCGAATTTCTTGCTTCGAAGTATAGGGGGCAGTCTTTCTCTCATCTCTATTGCTGTTTTTATAAAGCTTTTATGTTATTCATGATCCATAATCTTTTCTTTTGATCAGATGAATAATACTATCTCTCCCCTGCCTTTTATGTCTATGGATTGGCAGAAACATATCTTTCAACGAATTCATAATAAAACAAGCTATTTTAATCAATCGTTTGAAAAATAAATCTTTACTTCGTATACAAATACTCTTAAATACGAAAAAGGTGGAAATATTATCTAAAATATTAATAGGACTTGTAGCTCTTGAGCATATCTATATCCTTTGGATCGAGATGTTTGCATGGACAACAAAAGGGCGTACGACATTCAAAAGCATACCGGATGAATTATTCGGGAAAACCAAAGGTTTGGCAGCTAATCAAGGGTTGTACAATGGGTTTCTTGCTGCCGGGCTTATCTGGTCACTGCTGATAGAGAATCCCTATTGGAGTCAGAATATAGGATTGTTCTTTCTTTGCTGCGTCGCTATTGCAGGAATCTATGGAGCGATTACTGCCCAAAAATCAATATTTTTCAAACAAGCTTTGCCGGCTCTGATTGCAATTGCAGTCTTATTATTGAAATGATGAAAGTCCATGCATAAACAACTGATAAAAGATATTTCAATTAAGTATAAAATACAAACACAGGATATTGAATTGTGTAAAAAGCTATTTCAACCTGTTTTGATGCCTAAGAACAGAATTCTGGAAGAAGAAGGGAAAATTCCTCAACATCTATATTATATCGTATCTGGATTTATGCGCCTGTTTTATTATAATGACAACGGGGATGAGGTCACCATACATATTAACTGTCCTCATGGCTTTTTTACTTCATTTTCAGAATTTACAAACCAAATAAAAGCATCGGTAAACGTTGAAACAATTACAGAATGTCAGTTACTTCGCATCACTAAACAGGATTATGATACTCTAATGAGAGAAAGCTCTATCTGGAAAGATTACGGAATGTATGTATTGTTAGATTCTATGTCTTATAATGAAGCGCGCTCTAAAGACTTGGCTACTTTAACAGCAGAGCAACGTTATCTTAAACTGATGAACTCTCACCCTGATATTCTTCAAAATGTACCATTACAATACATTGCGTCCTTTCTTGGTATAAAACCTGAAAGTCTCAGCCGTATAAGACGAAGTCTGATTAACTAACAAAAGTCAAGTGTAATTGATTCTTCTATTCTGAATTTTGTGTCATAATTATTAAATATAAAAATGATGACACAGAAGAATTTTGTTTTAGTCACAGGAGCAAACGGACATTTAGGTAACAACTTAGTGCGATTATTAATATCTAAAGGTTATCAGGTAAGGGCATCTGTACGTAATATAAAGAATAGAAAGCCATTTGAGGGTCTTGATTGTGAAGTAGTACAAGCGGACATAACCGATAAATCCTCAATGATTCAGGCTTTACGGGGTGTAGATACATTTTATGCTGTAGGTGCAGTTTTTAAACTATGGGCAAAAAATCCTCAAAAGGAAATCTATGATGTGAATATGGAAGGCTGCAAGGTTATGATAGAAGCAGCCGCAGAAGCAGGAGTTAAACGGATTGTTTATGTCAGTTCGATTGCCGCATTAGATTACACAAAAGGAATTCCTATCAGTGAAGGATCAGGTTATAATCCTGATCGTAGGGATATGTATTATAACTCCAAAAATGATGGCGAAAAGCTAGCCTTTGAACTGGCTAAGAAACATAATATAGAATTGGTTGCCGTATTGCCTTCTGCTATGATAGGTGGTGTTATTGCAGATCGTTTGAGTAATTCGAATGAGATATTAAAAGCGATCTTGAATAATAAATTGCCTATTGAAACCAAAATAACCTTGAATTGGATAGATGTGAATGATGTAGCTGAAGGTTGTATTTTAGCAGCAACCAAAGGGCAATCGGGAGAGCGGTATATTCTGGCAAACGAAAAATGTATGACTATTACAGAATCCATCAAACTGGCAAACGAATTGTTCCCCGAACTAAGACTGAAAAAGCCTCTTCCTGTACCTAAATTTGTATTGTTTGCGTTCGGAGCTTTATTAAGTTTGGCTGCTAAAATATCCGGTAAAGCTCCTGCAATGACGACTAAAGAGGTTAATATGTTTTACGGTCTAGTACAAGATTTTGATATTTCTAAGGCTAGAAGGGAACTTGGCTTTAATCCAAAACCATCCGGGCAGGCATTAAAATCGGCTTTATCGTATATGTGGGAAGAAAGAGAACAGCTGTTGAAATAATCATTTAATAAAAGTTGTCAACGCCTAATCTAAAATCGGTTGAGATTGTTTTATATGATAAAAAGCAAATGATTATCTATCATTTTTCTGTATTCGAGTTTATAGAACGAGCTGTTGAGGTATAGATAGGTGATAGCGGGTACTAATCATAATAACTAATATTTATCTATATGAGAAAATTTTTAAACATATTACTTCCTGTAATTATCTGTTTTTTAGTTGGATTTACAGCCAGTTATTTTCAATCGGAATCTATACAAACATGGTATCCGACATTGGATAAACCGGAAATAACCCCGCCCAATATAGCTTTTCCAATTGCATGGAGTATAATATACCTATGTATGGGTATTTCTATTGGATTGATATTGAATTCAAAAGATCGCGATAAGAATTTTTTCATTTCATTATTTGCAGTTCAGTTGTTCCTTAATTTTACATGGAGTATTTCATTCTTCTATCTGCAAAACCCTCTTTTGGGTTTTATCAATATTATTTTGTTGGATTTGTTTGTTTTATACTATGCTCTCAAATGTTATCCGGCGCAAAAAGTGAGTGGAATCTTGTTTGTTCCTTATATACTTTGGTTGTCTTTAGCAACATATCTAAATGCTTATATCCTGATATACAATTAAAATCTATTGAAAAGAGATTAATGAATTATTTGATTTTTACCATAAGCTGATTGAATCATACAGTATCGATGGGCTATATACTAATATCTTTGTGTTGTAATTAAAACTATTGAATTATGTCACAACAATCAAAAATTGCATTAGTAACAGGCGGTGGCCGTGGACTAGGAAAAAATATGGCTATAAACATAGCCCGCAAAGGATTGGACGTAGTCCTTACCTATAACAGTAAAAAAGAAAGAGCTTTGGAAACAATAGCAGAGATAGAGCAAATCGGACAAAAAGCTATTGCTCTTGAACTCAATACTGCAAATGTAAAAAGCTTCGATTCTTTTTTCGAATTACTCAAAAAGGAACTGTCAGCCAAATTTGGTACTCAGAAAATAAACTATCTGGTAAATAATGCAGGTATCGGAATTAATACTCCTTTTGCAGAAACAACGGAAGAGGATTTCGACATTCTTTTCAACATCCATTTCAAGGGTGTTTACTTCTTTACTCAAAAAGCATTGAGCATACTCGAAGACGGAGGTGGCATCATTAATATCTCAACGGGACTGGCTCGTTTCTCTCGCCCGGGATATTCCGCTTATGCATCAATGAAGGGAGCCATTGAGGTATTAACAAGGTATCAGGCAAAAGAACTTGGAGTCAGAGGTATTCGTTCTAATTCTGTTGCTCCTGGTGCTATTGCGACCGATTTTGGAGGCGGCATTGTGAGGGATAACGAGAATGTTAATAAAATCACTGCTGGTACAATTCCATTAGGAAGAGTCGGATTACCGGAGGATATTGGCGGAGTCGTTGCATTTTTATGTACAGATGATGCACGGTGGGTGAATGCTCAACGGATCGAAGTTTCCGGAGGTCAAAATATTTGAAAAGGTAAAGAATATTTAAGTTCGTATTATAATGGAAAAGGCGTTGTCATTAGCGGATTTTTATCGCATTAAATTAGGAATCTTACCGAGTGAAATTATCGGGAAGATAGGTCAGTTCAATGTCTTTTCTTTGGATGATTATGTACATCCGGATCACACAATCCCATATAGTCGTAAGGATTACTATAAGATAAGCCTGATATCCGGTAGTAATACAGTTCATTATGCCGATAAAACGCTGGTTGTAGAAAATAACATGCTTCTGTTTGCAAATCCACAGGTTCCCTATAACTGGGAACCTGTGAGTTTTGACAAGACAGGTGCATTTTGTGTTTTTACTGAAGACTTTTTCAAAGGATATGGCGATTTTAAAGCCTATCCTTTGTTTCAGCCTCATGGAATACCTATATTGGATCTGAATGATGAAGAGTTCAGTCAGGTATGGATAATTTATGATAAAATGTTTGCGGAGATTGCCTCTGATTATATGTATAAATACGATGTCCTTCGCAATCTGGTTACAGAACTTATTCACACCGCTTTGAAGATGCGTCCTGCTATAATACAGCCTGTAGGACATAAAGAGTCTTATGCTTCTGACAGAATCTCAGCTTTATTCCTCGAACTTCTGGAGAGACAGTTTCCGATAGAATCCACAATACAAAGTATCCGCCTTCATTCTCCAAGTGATTATGCACAGCAGTTAAATATCCATGTCAATCACCTGAATAAGGTACTGAAAGAAGCCACAGGAAAAACTACAAAGCTATTGATCTCAGAGAGGATCGCCTTGGAAGCAAGAGCCTTGCTGAAGCATACCAACTGGACGATCAATGAGATCGCTTTCTGTTTAGGATTCGAGGATCCTTCACATTTTATTAAGTTCTTCAAGAAGAGTGAGCAGGCTACTCCCAATGTATTTAGAAAAATGAAGTATGAGTTATAGTCTCTTTTTCTGAGAGATCGAATTTATTGATGGCTGGTTTTTGATAGGGGAGTATCCGAAATGATCTTTCCTGTGAGATTGCCTTTAACTAATAACCTTGTTCTCTTATTTTTCACTCAACTACTGTCTTTCTCTGACTTTTATTGACTTTGGTGAAAAAGAAAAAAGTCTATTAATCAGTAGATTAACAGACCCTATGTCTTTAATTGGCTTCTCCTGTCTTTTCAGGATTTTACCGTTTTGTGGGCGTTGACGGATTTATTTTCAATCAACTAACCCGTATGCTGTCAGCATATTAGCGATATTGTCTTTTTCTCTTTTCACTCGATTTTCACTTTGTTTTATAAGTGAATTTTGGAGGACTTTTCCTCCCTAAGCGATGAAGTAAAAGTAAGATTTTTGTTTTAGAAAAACAATATTTTTCATTTGATTTTATCTATATGTCATACCCTAAAAGAGCATTTAGAGTATTTGTTTTCTATATTAGTACCCAAAGGGATAATTATGAAAATGGACCATTATCAGCATATGTAAGCAAAAGTAATGTGACTTAACTTATGTAGCTCTTTCTGAAAAAGCTAGTGTCGGATTTCGCTTTGTTTGTAAGCTAGAATAGGGCAAACAAACCTTACGAGTGGATAACGTAAATCAGATATTAAATCTATTTGGAGCTGAACTTACGCCCACTTGAATGGATAGAAGTAAATTAGAATTATAAAACAGGCTGAAACACTTATGAATGATTCGGATTCAGAAGCGATTAGCTTAACTATACCTTTGAGGTACAAGCCATATCAAGTAAAGTATTGTTTTCCTTTTTTGATGGATAATACCGCTGGGACGGGTCATATATCTTCAACTCGTTTATACAAGCCAGTTTGCATGATGTCTAAAAAGCAGTCCTTGAGTCAGGCTACGATTGTATTTCACTATTTTTCTGCTTACTTCACAACTTCTTGTGGTGGTATTGTAAAGGTAAGGAATTGTTTTGGAAATTCAATTTATGTCTTTCAAATTCATCTTCAATTATCCCCTAAAAGGTATAATTATTATTACGAAGTATTGCCATATACCCTAAAGGGTGTAAATATCTAAATTTTAAATATTAGTTGGTAATATCAAAGCTTTTCTTTTAGTTGTTTTCCTAATATTGTTAAGCGATATTTTTGCAAACTGCTATTTGGCTTATCAGGTATAGTCATTTCAACAAAACCAATATCTAATGCAGGTTTTAGGTAATTAGATCTGAAATTTTCCCTATGAGAAAGTCCTAATTTATTTTGTATTTCTTGCCTATCCATTTCTTTATCCAAACTTTTAACAAGTTCCTTGACTTGCTCGGTCACTTGCTCGGTCACTTGCTCGGTCACTTGCTCGGTCACTTGCTCGGTCACTTGCTCCGAAACATGGAATGTCATTCGTAAGAAATTTTCGGTAAATTTAAAACATTCTTTGCCATAAGTTCTTAAAATACGAGGGATGCCAGATCCTAAATGTTCTACTAAATCTAAGTCTCTAAACACTCGCATCAGCTCTTTGTTACGAGGGACAGAATATCCTTCAAAGAACTCTTTTTCGGTCATACCTTGTGGCAAGCTACCGAATGAGGTAATTTCTATTCTATCATCAAAGAACTCAAACTTCGGTGGAACTTCTGAGGTATAATCATTATGCACCATCGCATTAATTACAGCTTCGCGTAATGCGACAGCATTCCAGAGCCTTTTTTCTTCACGTTCTTTAGGGGTAATTTTAGCTAAGGTCTTATTTTCTACATCAATCTTATCAAGAACTTGCTTTGTCGCCTTAACCAATGAACAATAACCATATTCGTTATTTTCCTTTAAATCGACTCTATCAAGTCCATCATATTTAGCAACCTTTATTGATGTTCCATTTGTATCAGCTAATAGATAAGCTACATAATTATATCTACCATCTTCTGTGAGTAATTCTAAATTGGATGCGAATTGCTGATTTAGCGTTTTGTTTGCTCCCTCATAATATATCTTTAGTTGTTCAAATGTAAGATTCTGATTAGGAGATTTGATTTTGCCAATAGAGTTCCGTGTCCGTTTAGCAAACAGAGATTCAATCATTCTGATAGGCATCGGCTCGGCTGCTGTTCCAATACGAATGAATGCTCCTCTTTCTGACATTCCAAGTTTCTTGATATAGTAAGGTTTTTCTGTACCGCTGGCAAATGTGACCTTTATCACATCAATAGAATCTATATTCTCTATGGTAACATCAAATAACCCCATGCAAGATGGCTTGATATTATTTTTTAAGCGATCCTTTATTTTTAGCATATCACCATCCGTATCACTAACACCGATGGCTTTACCTGTTTTGTCTACTCCAATATAAATAACCCCACCTTCTTGATAATTCAGAAAAGCAACAGCTTCTTTTTCTAAATCATCAGTCAGTTGTTGTTTGTATTCTATGCGATTCGTTTCGGGATTCATATTGAATAATTAATTTTGCTTCACTTTACCAAACGTTTCTAATTCGATATACTTTGCATTGAATCTATCAGAGGGTATTTTCTTTTGCAATAGATTATGAAAATTCTCATCGTGTGTAGCCAATACAATCTGTTTTCTCATATTGACCGATATGCTTCTTAACAAGTCGATAGTCGATAAAATATTAATGCTGTCCATCGATTGAATAGGATCATCAATAAAAATACATTCAACAGAATTGCCATTATTATCTTTAGCATTTAATGCCTTTGCTAAAAAAATGCTTAAACTCAAAATATTCAATTGTGCTGTACTAAAATATAGTGTTGGAACAATAGACGTACTGTCATTTATACCTGTTACAAATACATTTAATCGAGGTTTATCTGTACTAAAATCACATTTGAATTTAATTTCTTTATATACTGGGTGTGGATCGATTTTTTGATACAAGGAATTGATCAACTTTCCGTGAAAAAAAGATTCCATCTGTTTGTCAATATATTCAGAAAGTAATTTCCGTTCTTGTTCTAATTTAGAGCATACGAAATTCTCTAAAAATGATTTGTCTTTCAAAATAATAGCTTCTTTCCGCTTGAATTCTTCATATTTCAAAAATGGCAGTACGCTTTCCTTGTACACTTTTGTTTTTTCGAATGATTGAATAATACCCTCTATTTTTGAAATTGCTTCTTTTTGAAATGAATTTGTATCATTTAGTAACTTCTCTAATTCATTTTTGCTTTTATTATAGAAATCTATTTCCAACTCCGATTTTAGAAAATATTCAAATGACGTAACCTTTTGATTAAGAAATTCCATCTCTCTTTCAATCTGTTGCATATCTGAAGAAACAACCGTTTCTTCATTTTTTTCTAATATTTTTTGATATTCTGCGAGTGATTTGATACATTTCTCTATCTCATCCTTTACTATATTTATCTTTGTCTGAAACTCCTTTTCTCGGTTGTCAAATTCAGTAATAATATTATTTACTTCGATTTGATTTTCAGATATAAAATTGATGATTCTTGCATAAACATCAGTATCTTTTAATTCATCCAGTCTCGCTTTCAAATTAGGAATTTCATACTCATTAATAACAGACCTACGTTGCTCCAATGGTTGACGTGTCATAACATTTCCTTTTTGATCAGCTTTCAACGCCTCAGAGATCTTCGATGATTCCGTTAGTTTGTCCTCAAGGTCTTTCTTGATAGATTCTGTATCATTGCCTCCTAGCTCTTTCAATAGCTCATTGATTTCTTTATCTAAATTTGAGGCTTTCTGTTTGTATCCTTCAATTGATTTTGCTAATTCACTTTTTGCAATTATCTCTTTGGATTGATTTTCTTTTAGACTATTAACAATAGGATTAATAGCAGTTAGAATAGCAGCCTTTTCTCCTTTTTGTTGTTTGAATAGCCTTTCTAAATCTTGTTCGTTTTTAGTTTTCTGCGATAAAAGATTTTTCATCCTTTCAGACAAAAATGTATTCTCTGAAATATTTTGAATCAACACTTCAAATTTATCGTAGTCATGTTTGCAAAGAGGACAAACAGATAATTGGCTTTTGCTAACAATATCGACCCCTTTGGTTACTAATTGCTCTATATCATCATTAAGTTTGTTTGCGTTAGTTATTTCTGTTTCAGTTTTACTTAAAGAGACTTTCGACTCTGCAATCAAATTAGCACTTAATTTCAACTGTTTAATTCTTTCGTAAAAAGAATTTGTTTTTTCATTTTCAGGAATCTGAAAATTATCAACTGATATTTGATTTATTATTTCACTCCAATCTCTAATCTCTTTTTCTATTAGATTTATACGATTTTCGTATTCGTAATTTCTTTTTGTAGAAGAATCTATAAGAAAAATTAAATCTTTTCTTTCTGCATTCTTCTCTTTTAAAAATTTGGATAGCTCAGGAATTGCAGCTAATTTAGAGGATCGTTTTTGGCGACTGTCTATTTCTGAATTTAATTTTACACTAATTTCATTATGAGTATCCTGTAAGGGCTTAAGTTTCAAGTCAATCTCTTTCAGCTCTTCGTTTCTTTTTCCTATCGAATCGTTTATGGTTATCAACTCTTTATTGACTTCTTGATATTTAGGATATATAGTCAATAGGTCTACGAACTTTAATTGTGCTTGCGTGATTTTATGAAGTTCCTCTTCTTTGTTATTTTTTGTCCTTTCTATTTTATGGAGCTGTTCAAATTCTTTTTTTATCTTTTTTAGAACAATCAATCTCTCATTGAGTTGCTTATCTTTTTCTTTGTAGTCAAAATATGATTCAATATTTATACTGCTAAGATTATTTCCCGTAACTGCGGAATCAATTACTGCAGTTTTTTCTTGTAATTTACTTACTTCATATCTTAAATCAGTAATGCGCCCATTAATTAAATCGGTGAGTTGTTGAATATGCTTTTCTGTATAATCGAATTGAACAAACGGAATTTTCTCTTCCTTTTCATTTAATAGGCCAATTTCAGAATTAATTTTCGATAATATTTCTGGATCAAAATCAAAATTGATTTTTGACTGTTGGTCTTGTAATTCTTGTACCAATCCATTTATCTTATTATTGTTGTATTTAATAAGTTCGATTATTGTACTATACTTATTATCAAGATTTACATCCCCAAATGATTTGATAAATTTTGCATACCGAATGCTTGCATCATCTTCTTTTAAAAATGCATCAATCCATTCTTGAGATAGCAACACATGTTGAAAATATTCACGCTCTTTAATAGTCTCTTTTTCATCAAACTTAAAATCACGTTGATTAGACCTTAGTCGACCTATTTTTTGTTCAAAAGGGTCCTTTTGGAGCGTAGTGTGAAGCCTGACAATACTCTCTGTATTAATACTGGCAAATTTGTTTCTTATGATATAATTTGTTTCCTCGGCTTTTGCCGAATTTTTATTATCATCTTTTCGTCTAAGAAAACGACCAATGTTATTTGTGAAACCCCATTCAACAGCATCATAAAATGAAGTTTTGCCGAAACCATTTGGAGCATAGATTGAAATGAAATCAGCGATTTCATCTGATTTTGTCATGAAATCAAATGTCCCATCTTTAACTTCATTGTAAGCTCTAAAAGCTTGTATTTCTACCTTCTTGAATTTCATCGTTTATTTCTTTAATGATTTGTTGATATAAACTGTCAAGTTCTTCCTTGTCTATGCTTCGTCCAGATATTTTTAAGTTACTATTTTCAACCAATTTATATATTTTTGAATTATTAGAATAAGTTGATCCTATGGATTGTTCTATTATATCAATTGGTTCTGATATATCCAAATCATTATTAATAATATGACCCTGTATTAATTGAGATATTGAATCTATGTTTATTGAATCAGATATATTGTCTTGAATAATTTTTCGGCTAGAAAACTTATCGTTTTCTATTTTGTATTTTAACTGGTTACTCACATTCTTCTTTACAAGAAATAAGATATAAATATTCCATCTTTCAAATTCCATCGTGTCATCATCGAATTCAGATTGATAATAAGCTGCTATCGAACTTGTAATTACTTCCCAATTATCATCAAGCTCTTTTTCTGATTCAAAAAAGAAAGAGAAAACGCTAACAGTACCAATAAATTCTATATTTGACAGCTGTGGCTTAAACTTAGAGAATAAGTTTTCGAGGAAATCAATATTTCTAATTTCTAATGATGCTTTCATATTCTTGTTTGAGTTTTTGAAAAAGTTCTTCTTCGTTTGAATTGTCAAAACGACTATAATCTTGTTCCTTATTTATTACACAATCTTTTTGGAATGCATGAATATGTATATGCGTAAAACTTTCAAATGGATTATTGACACCTTCATCTATTTTCATTTGCTTTCGGGGGATATGTCTCGCAATATTTGAAATCATCCCCCTTTTTACTATTGTTTTTTGGGGAAGAGTTTCATTGGCAAAAATTATGCACGCATTTTCTTTCAGTCCTTTATAGTCTGAATAGGCCATCTTGTCTTTAAATAGATTTCCCCAATCTTCTCTTGAGGAAGAGTATATTATACGATATTTATTGAAAACATCTTCTAATTCTTCTTCAGTTTGCGGATTTTCTCCTATGATTTTTAAAATAATCAGAAATTCAAGCCAAGCAATCCATAAGCCTTTTCGGAAAAAACTATTCTCCTCTTCATTATGAATAAGCATTCTTTTATTTAACTTATTCTTGATAATGTTAGGAGTTAAAGGACTATTTATGATTTCATCAACTACATTTTGAAGGCATAATCTTGTGTACTCAATATTTTCACGTTGAAAACATCCATCTAGATTCATAATTTGTTTTTTTAAGAAAACAAATGATTTATAATATGGTGGCTGTAATGCCGACAAGTATTGTGGGTGTGCATTTATTATTTCATCAAATAAACTAATAGGTGAAAATTCAATTCGTCCCAACTGCTCGTTTTTGGCATCTGACATTTTATTTTGAATTCCAGCCAATAGGATATAATCCCCAGAAATTTTCAACATTCCGCCACCTGAATGGCCTACAATTTCTTCATAGCTTGTATTATTTGGAACTTGTCCCTCTCTGAGTTGATTGGCGCTCAAATTTAGGATGGTTACATTCTCGTCACATCTATACCAATTTTCTTTCATGCTAAAATTAGCATTTCTTCGGGTTTCAGGATAACCAGCCAAGAGGTAGCCAATTCTTTCATTTTCGATATCATCAATTCTGATTATATTGTCTAAATCATGAATTTTCCCAATCTTTATAATTGCTATATCTCTTTCGTAATGAGGAAAATAATTATCATTCTCAACTAAGTGGTCAAAAGGAATTTCAATTTCATCCCAACCATTATTATTCAATTTGAATCTTGTTAATTGGGTAATCTGGTTATTCACATTTACTATATTATGTTTTGCTGTTAATACATAAGAATATGTATTATCTATTGGTTGGAAGATGCAACCACTTCCACCATTTACAATTACAATATACTCTTTGATGGAATCAATGCTCATATTTTTATATATTCTAAGTCTCCAACAATAGAAAAGTTTGAAAAGTCAGAAAACTCCTGCTTTGTAAAAATGTTTAATGCCAATTCCGGATAGTTGAAATAGAGATTCACTTGTTTCTTGTTTTTTATTATTCTTGCCAAACATCGTTTGTCAGGTAATTTATGCCTGCTCCCATTTGAGCTAATTAGAAAATTATTAGTTTGAATTAATTCCAATAATTCCACATTTGTATTTGCTTTACTTCCATGATGAGATATTTTCACAAAATCGACTTTCAATGGGTTTTCAGATGAATATCCTAGACTCACTAAACTATCAACAATCGTTTGAGGATGTGCATCGCCAAGAAACAATATGTTTTTATTTTGTTTCTCAACGATAAAAGCGATAGAACTCCCATTATGTATAGAGTCGTCTTCTTTGAAAGAATCCGTATTTATAAGGTCGGATAGACTTAAAGAATAGTCGCTTGTACGAGAAGTTTCCGATATGGGGCACTCTTTTTCCCATTTGCACAAAAGTGATCGTAATTTATCATTGGATGGTGATAGAATCGTAAATTTCAATCCGAATATATTGAACTCATCTCCACTTTTAATAATTCGTCTATCCCAGATTTTATTTTGTTCGATGAAGTCCTCAAAAATGACGCCTTGAGCAATTGTGGTATTACTACTTGAAGTATTTTTTATCTTCAAGAGATTTTCTTCAATTTCTACTTGCTGAAAATACTCGAATATAAGTCTACCCGAATTAAACCATACCTTTTTTACCAAATCTTTTGCATTTTCATCTTGTTCAAACCAGTTTAAAATTCCTCCAATATGGTCATCATCAACATGAGTTAGAATAAGTAAATCAATAAATTCGTTTTGATTCTTTATATGCTCAATTAGCTGCTTCAATTCTCCATCTTCCGCTTTTCCCTTTTTATTTTTATATGAATATGTTTCAGGGGTTCCGCCATCAATCAAAACATTATGAAATATACCTTCTCCATCTTTAATTCTAAGATGAATAGCATCTCCATTGTTTGCTTGTAACAATTTGAATTTCATTATTCTTTTATTATTTTGCCATTGAAACCAATAAGTCTTTCACTTCAACATTTAAAACCCTTGCTACTGCAAATAACGTTTCAAGTGATGGTTGAGGCACATTTGCACACCAACGAGAAACAGTAGCTTCGTTTTTACCTAAACTTTTCGCTAACCACTTGCCTGTTCGTTTTTTCTCCGCAAGTACAATTTTTAATCTATTCAAATCCATTCGTCAAATTGTTGATGCATTTTGCAAATATATTGCTTTTAATGTAGGTTTGCAACAATGAAATACAACTTTAATTATCAATACACAAGGTATTTATTAACCGAAATCATAAGTCTTTTCTTTTTAGATTTGACCTTTCAGATTTGTAATATACCTTGTTTCACAAATGTAAAATGGATTACATTAACTTATTCTTTTGAAAGTAGTCAATCGATAAGACTTTTTACTGATACCACATAGGTCAAACCATCAATAGCTTTGAGTCCCAACTTCCGAGCAAATAAAATGCTTTTATTATTGGTGGATTGTATTCCAAGATGTTCGTATCCATATTTAATTACTATTTGAGTTAAGAATCTAAGTAAGTGTGTGCCATGACTTACACGTTTCTTTGTAAAACTAATTCGAGCTATAATCAATGTAATCTATTCAGTTGTTTCTTTGTGAGGTTACGATATTATCTGGGGTAAGATATACAAACGATATGTAATTATCTCCTGAACTTTTGTTGTGGTTTCTTCTTTTTTCTTTTTAAAGCAAGTTGTTCTTCCTCTTTATCTTTATTTACATCAAAACTAAATAACCCTAAGCCAGAAGAGAAACCTAAATCCGAATTCTTTACTGTCTGTTTAGTTTTTCTTTCATTGAGAATTTGTCTTTCCTGCATTATGAGTTGGTCTGTAATACTTTCATTCTTCATGGTATTGCAATATTCAAAGGTTTCTATTAGCTTTCTGTCATAGTTGAATAATCTATCAAAACCTTGTTCTACTTGTTGAAAAAGATTAGTTCTATCAAAACCACCCTTAACTATTCCTTTCTCTGTATTGCGATGATTGGTTAATGGTGAGAGTTTGATTTTATTCGCTTGATCTTTCCGACTGACAATAATATGACAGTGCATATTCTGTTCGTTGTTTGACCTGTCTCTATCAAAATGTATCTTACCATAGAACTTAATATTCTCTACAGATAGTCCTTTGTTGAAATTCTTTGCATATTCAGGGATAAATACTTCCCGAATATATTTTCGCATGGCTTCAGTTTGTTCCTTTTCTGTGTTTCCCATCGCTTGCAATTCCTTAGCCGATGGGCTGACATGGATAGCATAAAATTTAGCATCCGTTTTAAGAAGTTGGGCTTTGTTGTTATCTATATCTTTTATTACTTGCGACTTATACAAATTCTCTTCTGTCAGATTGAAAAAGCCTTCTGTATAAATACCTTTCTCCATACGTTCTAAATCCTCGTGTTCGAGATATGCTGCAAGTCGTCTACTGCTCCCTGCATTATTGTATGTTCCTTTCGATGGTGGTGGAAAATCTATATTCATAGATTATTCATTTATGAGATTGGTTATTTCGGCTTTTAGATTCTCTTTTCGTTTTCCATCCATTAATCCTGCTGTGGCTAGTTCCGAATATAGGCTGATTAGTTGCAACAGTTTCTTATTATCCTTTTGCTGATTCTTGTAGATTGCTGATAGCTGTTTCCCCTGATTATTGATAGCATCTGCATGTCCTGTGAATCGCTCACTCAAAATCTTTAGTAGATTGTTCTGTCCTTCCTGATTGGCTTTAAGATGGGAGAGAATAATATCTTCCATTGACTTGATAATCCCATCAAATCTACTCGCTATTGAATTACTCGTCCGTATCATCGGATTGAGTTGTTCTTCTTCATAGTGTCGGATAAAACGAATAATATCATCCTGTCGTCTATTGATCTTTCTGAGTTCTGCTTTTGTTGATTCGGGAGCTTCACTCGGATTGATATTTGCCTTATCTAAATACTGAAAAGCGAGTTTTGTAATTTCTCCTTTTTTCAGTGAATAGCGTTTACAGAGTTTTTCTATAATTCGATCCGTTTCCTTATCTATGGCTATGGTGGTAAATATGGTTTTTCGATTCTGTTTTTCCATTGTTATAACTATTTTATAGTTATTGATATATCTAACTTGCTTAAATAGAATTGTCTATCAATTCCAGTTATAGCAAGTGTTATAACAGTGCTTTTTGATAAAGCACTAAAGCCGAAGGCTTTGCCCCGAAGGGCAAGAGGAGAACAGGACGATAGTCCAGTTCCCTCTTGCTCAATTCAGCGAAACAAAAAGAGCCGACAGGCGATGTTGTTTCTGCTGGATGCGGAGCGTTATTACAAGGCGGTGGACTAAATACAGCCTTCATTAGATTTCATAATTCTGCTTAAATCCAAGAAAAGCGGAATTATTCATCTTCATTAGCCTTTTTATCTCTGTCTTTCTTCGGATGCTTCTTTTCAAACTCCTTATAAGTTCCGAAATCCATGTATTCACGAACAAATGCACGGACATCATTAACACGATAGTAAGTTTTATGACCTATTGAAAAATAAGAGAGTTTTCCACTGGTGCGAAACCTTTGTAAAGTACGATAGGACACTTTAAGAAGAAAAGCTAAATCTTGGTTGTCCAAAATCTTTTCGTCTTCTTCAAATACATCAGATGTGTTAATCAGGGATTTCAAGTCCTGACCTATTTCATTCAACTTTTTGGATAGTTTTTCCATCCATTTTTCAAAGTCTTCGGTGTTGATATACATATTGCTTCATTTTACAGATTAATACTAATTTTTCAATGCATTGATGAAGCAAAGGACGGTAGAACAACTCAATAAAAATAGGGGAATTCCTATTGACTCCCCTAAATAGTCTTTTTAAAACACTGAAATTAAGATATTTACAAATAAATCTTTTTTCATCTTCTTTTTTCGGCTTGCCCTGATAATTAGGTTTTTCAGATAATCCAAAGATTTAGTTAGATTATATGGTTTTCGGTTGAATATTCTATTTTTGGATTTGTATGCATCTCCAAAAGAAAAGTTGAAAGCACTTTCCAATGCTTTTGAAATATGAATAAAAGGAGCGGTCTTCCCTTCTTTATTAATAAATTGATTGGATAACTCAAAGGAGCTGACAAACTCCCCCATACTATCAATCCCCAAGCCGTCTGACTTGGGGATAAAATAAACTTTTGAAATATCTGATTGGGTATTGTTGTAAAATTGATTTGCTTGTGGAAACGTGAATTTCAGCAAATCAATTTCAGCTTCAAGCAATAGAATAGCCTTTCTGAGATAGGCAAATTTTAGGGCGTTTTTTCCCCTGCTCGTATCGATAAAGCGTTTCTATACCTATTAACTCAATACGAGTATTATTCAGCATTCGAAAGATTTCCGAATAATCTTGTTCGGGTTGGCAGACTGTTTTTACCTGTTCCATAAAGCAATCATAGGCATTTTGAATTTCTTCGTTTGTTACTTTCTGTGAGGATTCTGTTAATAAACAGAATAACCTCGTTTGTAATAAATCATTCATATAAGTATATTTTTTATCAGTTAATTTATAGGGATATTTAAAATATTTACTTATACTAATTTTCAGATTCTCTCCTTGAAAACATTCATTATTTAAAACTACGTTCGTACTGAATAGGATAGGGTATCGTATCTCCGAGTTTTCTTGCCGCGTTCAACGTAAAGTAGGGATTCCTGAGTAATTCTCTTCCTAAAAAAACAAGGTCACATTTATTCTCAGATAACAACTCCTCTGCCTGCCTGACTTCCGTAATTAAACCTACTGCACCAACTGTAAGATGTGTTTCTTTTTTAATTCTTTCAGCAAACGGAATCTGATAATTCGGAGCAATCGGTATGTTGACTCTTGAAATATTACCTCCTGAAGAAACATCTATAACATTTACTTTTTTAATTTTTAGTAAGGCTGCTAATTTGACGGATTGCTCAATATCCCAACCGCCTTCGACCCAATCTGTTGCCGAAATACGCACCCACAGAGAGAGGCTGTTGTCTATTACATTGTTTATCGCATCTATTATTTGGAGGAGTAAGCGTACCCGATTTTCAAAACTGCCGCCATACTCATCTGTCCGTTTGTTACTTAGTGGTGATAAAAATTGATGTATAAGATATCCATGTGCTGCATGAATCTCCAGTATCTTGTATCCGGCTTCGATAGCTCTGATTGCTGCCGATTTAAAATCGTCTATCACTTTTTGTATGCCGTCTTTAGTTAATTCTTGTGGAGGATTTTCATGCTCTTGGAATGCAATAGCAGATGGAGCAACTGTAGTCCAACTGTTTTTACCCGATGTGAGTTTAACCCCATTGTTGTGTTCCACATCACAGCTTGATTTACGCCCGCCATGTCCCAATTGAATACCGGGAACTGCACCATATTTTTCTATGGATGTTGTTATTTTTTTTAGATTAACAATTTGTTCATCTTTCCAAATTCCTAAATCTGCATAAGTAACCCGACCTTCGGGCGATACCGCAGTTGCCTCTTGCAGAATTGTACCACAACCTCCTATTGCACGTGTCGTGTAATGTATAAAATGCCAGTCGTTAGCGACGCCATCGGTTGCACAATATTGTACCATTGGAGACATTACAATTCTGTTTTTTAATGTGATGCCCTTTATGGAAATGGGTGATAATAATTTAGACATAATTTATTATTATTTTATTATTACATTAGTGTTTTATAATCTATATTGTAGGTTTATAATGGATCTTTTAGAATCCATATTTTTAGAGATGTAAATAGGTTTATCTAGTATTGTTGCTGAAAAAAAATAAAATGATATTCTATCGATTTTTCCCAATATTCCGTATTGTGTTCTCCATGTTGAGAAATGAAAACAGCCGGTATTTTATTTTTATCAACGTATTCTTTCAATTGACTGGAACTTTCATAAAGAATATCTTCTGTTCCGCAATCAAAAATAAAGGTACGGCTAAAATCGGGGTTGTCTTCCAACAGTCGGACAATACTATATTTTGACCAATCTGTTTCTTTGGGATCACCTAACATTAGATATAAATCATCTGTCATTCGATTGCTTTGCCAGAATAATCGGCTTACATCGCTGAAAAGATTGAAATTAACGTCTATAGCTCCACTTGTAGATCCGGCAGATTTAAAGTAATCCGGATGCCGAATCAGATATCGTAATGCCCCATATCCACCCATAGATAGTCCGCTTATAAATACATTTTTACCATCTACATTTAATACCTTATGTACTTCGGGAACCAATTCTTTAAAGAAGAAACTTTCATATTGGTGTTTTTCACTTGTTTGGCTATCAACATAGTAAAATGTAAATCCTTCCGGACAAACGATTATAGTATTGTATTTAGTTGCCAGATTCTCACAATCAATCGTTTTACTCCACTGGGTGTAATCTGCTGAATAACCGTGGAGTAGATAAACCAATGGATATTTTTGGTTTAAATCATAGTTCCTGGGTTTGAATACTAAGGCAGGAACATCACATCCCAAATATTCCGATTTTAGTGTCCACTTATCTTGGGCTATAGATGTAAGTCCTGTGGATAACATACTTATCATCATTATAAATCCTTTTATTCTCATAATTCTTATCTTTTTTATTATTATATTGCAATTTTGTATTGCAAAGTTATGGTCATGGAACAAAGCTTGCAATAACGAATAAAATTGTTAGTATTAAAATAAATGAGAAAAGAACAATCAACAAACTCTATCAATGAGCAATATTTGTTTACGGCTTGTGAACTCAATTCTGCAATGGCATTAATAGGCGGACGCTGGAAAATCCCTATACTTTTATCAATTAGTAAAGGAAATAATCGTTTTAGCTTATTGTTAAAAGATTTAGAATACATTTCAGAACAAGTTCTCGGTAGACAAATTAAAGAGTTGGAGAAAAATTCACTGATTACAAAAAAGAAAATACCAAATACCATACCTCTTGGTGTGGAATATTCATTGACCAATCGCACAATAGAACTTCTACCAATATTAAATAATTTATGTGCGTGGGGAAAACAATACACTCCCTGATTATAAATCTATGATAAATTGAATATAGCTTTGTGAGTTTGCTACCAGTGCATCTTCTGGAATATTTGTAATACGAAACAATCACTTGTCCAGAAGTTCCGATAAGAACAGAATATTTTCTTATGAAAAAGGTATCTATTTCTTGATAATATTAACGAATAGGAATTAGAGAATACCTCAATATTTAAAACAACTAATAGATAATAATAAACAGAAGTTTTTTAAGTTTTAGCCTAATATTAAATCAATTGAACAGAATAATTTTTTATCTTTGCATTTAATATCATGAGTTATTGCAAACAATGGTAAAACAAAGGAGACCAAAGAGTTTCGCTCGTTTCTATATCATTACCAATTCTACTTTTGCTATTCATTAAGAACTTGTTAAACAATAGAATAACTAACAAACGCATCTTATTGATAAAAGTCTATTGTTTGAATGACGCTCTCTGTCCAATTTATCAATTCATAATTAGGGCGAAGTTTATCGATCATTCGCTTCATTTCGTCATAAGCAAATCGCTCATCTTCAACTATCAAAGATTTTATCATTAGAGTAATTTTTTTTATTTGTTATGAATGAATAGACTCTAAAGTTACGCCTTACGAGTTTCTTAATAGTACTTAATTCTGACGAACTTAAGAATTCAACAGACAAAATATCCATTTATTCTATCAATTAACAATATTGAATATTATTTTTTCTTTACAGCTGATAAACCACCCATTTAAAAAGAGAATAATAAAAGCAAGGTTTTGATAAATAATACTCTTTCGTAAAAAGGAAGATTATTTATTCAAACTCGGAGAGCTTGACCTTGATTGAATTATTCTCTTGATATATCTTCGTGATCAGATGAAAGAAACTTACTTTGCTTGTTTGTAATACTCCTGAAAAGCATCGAACTCGCCTCTCACCTTATTGACCTCAACATAAATTTTCTCATTGAGTATCTTGGCGTAAATCTGAGTTGTAGTAATGTTTGTATGGCCAAGCATTTTTGAGACACTTTCTATTGATACACCCTTGGTCAGCATAATCGTTCCGAACGTGTGGCGTCCGCAATGCGTGGTCAGCTTCTTCTTTATTCCGCACAAATTTGCGATCTCTTTCAAGTATTCATTCATCTTTTGATTGGTATGCATAGGTAGAAGTTTATCACTTCCTAACTTCCTGTATTTTCGAATAATACTTAAAGGTATTTCCAACAGTGGAATATTAGCTTCCACGTCTGATTTTTGTCTACTTAAACGCAGCCACTTTTGTCCGAAACCATCTTCGTAGATATTATCGATAGTTAGGTTAGCAACATCTATGTAGGCAATGCCTGTAAAACACTGAAAAGCAAAGATATCTCTGACCTCTTCCAGCCTTTCATTATCAAATCGCTTAGATAATAGTTTCTTTATTTCAGGCTCTATTAAAAATTGTTTGTGTACAGGCTTATATGACAAAGAGAGTTCATCAAAAGGGTCGTGTGTGATATACCTATTCTTTAGTGCATTAGTTATAATCTGTTTTAGGTAACGCAGATGTTTAACTGTCGAGTTATGCCCACAATCACAGACAGATTTCAAATAAACTTCGTAATCGGTGATAAATTGAAAATCGACTTCTCTTATCTGTAAATCCTCTTTCTTGAATTTATACAGCATAAAGTCTGCTACACGTTTTCGAGTAGCTAAATATTTCGATAAAGTGGTATCTCGGATTGTTTTTCCTACAAGGCTTCTTTTTTGTTCTACCTTGATATCGTATAAAGAAAGAACTGTATTTTCCCTAATTTCTTTACCTAAGTATGTATCCCGAAGCTTGTCCGCTGTTACATATCCATCTTTTTCGAGAATGGCTTTATAATGCTTGTCTAAGGCTATCCTTATTTTATCTAAAGCATCATTAATTGTTACAGCTTCTTTTGTTCTGCCGATTGCTCTGCCTGTTTGGCTCCACATTTCAGGTTTTACAAATTGCAGGGAACTGAACTCAGATTTATCTCCACTAATAGAGATCCTAACGCTGATACTTGTTAGTCCATCTTTGTTTACATTCTTCCTTCTGACTAAAAAAAGGATTCGATAGGTACTGTTCATAACTCAAAATTTTCACGATTCGACAAAATTATTGACTATCGCTTAAAGATTCAGCACCTCGAATAAAGCCAAGTTAGGTCATTGTAAGTCATTTAAAACCAGTGAATAATTTGTTAAAAAGTGACTGACTTTTAATTTTTGAAATTCAGTCACTTATTTTTCACTCCACTATTGTCTTTCTCTGACTTTTATTGGCTTCGGTGAAAAAGAAAAAAGTCTGTTAATCTACTGACTAACAGACTTTATGTCTTTAATTGGCATTTTGTGGCTTTTAACCTTTTTGCCGTTTGGTGGGCGTTGACGGATTCGAACCGCCGACCCTCTGCTTGTAAGGCAGATGCTCTGAACCAGCTGAGCTAAACGCCCGATCTTTTTTGATCTCTTTTGGAGTAGCATTTCCTCTCAAATGCGATGCAAAGATATGTCTTTTTTTTCTCTCTCCAAATATTATTGTAATTTTTTTTCAAAAAAAATACTTGAAACCCGCTACAGTAGCTCCAAACCGAATTCGTCCTTCAATTTTTTTAAGCTCTCATTTTCTTCCATCATCAGATTGAACTTCTCGAGAGAGGTAAAGCCAAGCTTCTTTTCATTATCTACAGATATACGAACTTTCATTTGGATATGGGTATTCCGCAGATTCTTTCTTAATACAGTCAATATCGTTACAGCATTATCTAATAATCGCTGCTCTTGAACCGGATTATTGACTACAACCTCAAACGCATCTCTGTTAAGCAGCGATGGCAGACAATTGATCATTGTATTCTTTAGATGATGCTCTTCGATTAAAGTTTCCGCATAAGCCTTCCATTCATTCAGCAGTTGGATAGGAGTAAAGGTTTCGGTCATATCCTCGAGAATCTTTACCTCCGTTTTTTCTACAGTCTCGGTTTTCTGGGATAATGCCGAAATGGAAATCCCTAGTCCCGATATTGAAGGTTTTTTCACTGCGGGTTTGGCTCTTTCCTGCGGTTGAGTGTTTGACGCAGCTGCGGATGATACAGGTGCAGCAGACTGAGTTTTTACAGCCTGATTCGTTGCCTGATTCTCTTGAGGTTTAGAGAAAATAGGTTCAATTACGGCTTTTTTTTTTCGTCCACAATTTGTGGATTAGCCGAACACTGGCACAAGCGTATCAGCATCAACTCTATCAACAGCTTTTTATTCTTGCTGTTTCTGTAGTTGAGATCGCATTCATTGACCAGCTCTATGGCTTTGTAAAGGAATTCATTGGTACACCGCTGCGATGTGGAAACATACCGTTCACGGATGGATGCTCCGACTTCAAACAATTCGGCTGTGCGGGGATCCCTGCAAACGAGCAGATCCCGAAAGTGGGAAGCAATACCTGTAACAATATTATGCCCGTCAAAACCTTTATTCAGAATATCATTCAATATAAGCAGAGAGTCAAAAACATTGCCTGCCAAGATTGTATCGGTCAGCTTGAAATAATACTCATAATCGAGAACATTCAGATTTTCGATTACGGCTTTGTATGTTACATTACCTCCTGTAAAACTGACTACTTGATCGAAGATAGACAATGCATCACGCATACCTCCGTCGGCTTTCTGAGCCAGAACATTCAGTGCTTCAGGCTCGGCGGTTACGCCTTCCTGAGATGCAACGTATTGAAGATGATCCACCGTATCGGCTATGCTGATACGGCTGAAGTCATAAATCTGGCAACGAGATAATATGGTCGGCAGTATTTTATGCTTTTCGGTTGTGGCGAGAATAAATATAGCATGATGAGGAGGTTCTTCCAATGTTTTAAGGAAGGCATTAAAGGCTGCCGATGACAGCATATGCACCTCATCTATAATATATACCTTGTATTTGCCGATTTGTGGGGGAATACGTACCTGATCGATCAAAGCACGAATGTCGTCCACCGAGTTATTCGACGCGGCATCTAGTTCATGGATGTTAAAAGACCGTTGTTCGTTGAATGCAACACACGATTCGCATGAGTTGCAGGCCTCGCCATCTTCAGTCGGGGACATGCAGTTGATGGTTTTGGCAAAAATACGGGCACAGGTTGTTTTTCCTACACCGCGGGGACCGCAGAACAGATAAGCATGAGCCAGCTTATTAGATGCGATAGCGTTTTTGAGTGTAGTTGTCAGAGAACGTTGTCCGACTACCGAACGAAATGTCGACGGGCGGTATTTACGTGCTGAGACTATATAATTATCCATGAATACAATATTTTTTTCTTTTACAAATTTACATTTTTTTTCTGAGAGTCTGTTTAAATTTTATTATTAAGCTTTTTATAAATCCGGTAGGCTTTGATAATTAGAATTTTAAATAAAAAAGGTTACAAAAGTGACAATAAAATCAGTTATCAGACTTCATTTTCGCAGGCCTGCTGTTCCGCCGCTTTTTGTTCTGCTGATTCCCGCAGCAACTTTTGATACTTTCTCTCTCTTTCCTCTTCCCATAATTGGTCTTCCAGCTCTTGCTGTAAAATACGTTCTTCTTCCTTCAGTTGCAAAAGAATTTTTTTCTCTTTATTGTTGATGTCGCTTTCTTTGGATATCGCCATTTTGAGGGTCTTTTCATCCGGAGAGTATTCTTTCATCGTTACGGTTTTTCCGGTCAGATACAATTCGCCATACTCATCCACTGCATATTTATAGCGGGTTGTAGTAACTGTACGTCCCTGCTCTATTCTCTGTTTAAGTATCTGACGTGCTTTCTGAGACAGACGTTCGTCTCTCTCCAGACGGGCATTCTCAACCATCTCCTCAAAATCGGGATATTTAATCATCCACTGATAAAATGTTTTTCGGCTGATGTTGTGTATCGTGCAGATTTCACCTAATGTATATTCATCCTGTTCTATTGCATCCGCTATTTTCTTTCCTAGTTTTTCTGTGTATTTAGCCATAATTTGAATGTGTTTTTTTAGGATAGATAAAAAATGAGAAAACACACCGGATTATTAGTCATGCGAATCAGTCGTTGAAAAATGTTCTTTTAAATTATGCTATTTACTACGCGCAATCACAGATTGCTTGTGTTCCTTTTGGCTAAAGCCCCAAAAGGAACCAAAAGGTCTTTGGCGCTTCGAGGCTCTGCCTATCTGACTACGTTCACGGGCGAAACTAAATAAAACTCGCCTTTCAGGCTCAAACAGCATTTAGTTTTTACGCCCGTTTCACTGGTCAGATTACGGCTTCACCCCTGTATGCACCTTGGCTGACGCACACCTTTGCTTGCGCCAGTCCACAAAAGGGTCTGTGACCCCTCGTCCGTCAGGTTTTCGACCTCGGCGGAAGCTCGGGGTACCCGCTGCACGAAGAAAGCGTTAAAAGAGAAATAGATATCAGCGATAATCATGTTTATTTGTCTTAGCTTTCGAGAGCTGAGCGGGTCGGGTTGGAGACGCAGTCTTGATCTTTTGTTTCGTTTTGCATCAAGGCAAAATGAAAAACAAAGCCGGGTGGCTGCGTTAGTAAATAGATAAACTTGAAAGCATAATGTAAAAGAACGGTTTTATCAATCTAACTACTGATTGACATTAGTCAGTAGTGTTTATAAAAATCAGTAATAATGGTAGATAATTCTGTAATTTGTATATAGTATAAGCATCTGATTCTTTATAAGTTTGTATTATGAGCAAGAAGACTTCCCGAGAACCTGAAAGAGGATATAAAGGCATGATTCTTAAATTACTATAAAATAATGACTGATATAAGAGTTCTCTTGTTTATATAAGTGGCAGAAAGTATTTAATGATATATTTTTAAGTTATGACACTTAACTAAAGCGAAAAATAGGTCTTCGACCTTATATATAACTCAACATAGCATTTATGGAAACAAAAAACACAAAAGCATTCGGAACGGAAGCATCCGAAGCTCCATTGAAGGAGATGAATATACAAAGGCGTACAGTAACTCCGAAAGATATTGAGATAGAGATCCTTTATTGCGGAGTTTGCCACTCAGACCTTCATACAGCCCGTAACGACTGGGGCGGAACAGTATATCCTGCGGTTCCCGGACACGAGATTGTCGGACGCGTTACTAATATCGGAAAAGACGTCACTAAATTGAAAGTAGGGGATCTGGCAGCAGTCGGATGTCTGGTCGATTCGTGTTGTGAATGCGACAGCTGTAAGCATGATCTGGAGCAATATTGCCTGAATGGCTTTACCGGAACATACAATTCACCCGATAAACATTTGGGAGGAGTGACATATGGTGGTTATTCGGAGAGGGTAGTTGTTGATGAACACTTTGTTCTGAAAGTACCTGCAAATCTGAATTTGCCGGCAGTAGCTCCGTTACTTTGCGCCGGAATTACAACATGGTCTCCCCTCAGACACTGGAATGTAGGAAAAGGTAGTAAAGTGGCTGTAGTTGGTTTAGGCGGGCTTGGGCATATGGCGATAAAACTTGCTAAAGGTCTGGGAGCAGAAGTAACCTTGTTCTCAAGAACTCCTTCCAAAACTCAGGATGCCTTGGATTTGGGAGCAGACCATGTGGTTATATCTACCGATGCTGGGCAAATGGAGTCTGTACATGGCAGTTTTGACCTCATTGTGGATACTGTGCCTTATGTGCATGACGTGAACCCATATGTCGCAACATTGAATATTAACGGAACACTCGTGCTGGTAGGCTATCTGGGACCGCTAGACCCGATGTTGAATACTGTGCCTATGATTATGGGACGTAAAACAGTTGCAGGCTCGGTGATCGGAGGCATTGCCGAAACTCAGGAATTGTTGGATTTCTGTGGTAAACACAACATTGTTTCGGAGATCGAAATGATCAATATGCAGGACATCAATACTGCATACGAAAGAATGCTGAAGAGTGATGTGAAGTATCGGTTTGTAATAGATATGGCTTCTTTGAAAGCTTAAAAGAATATATCCTTTTCGGAACGGTATAAATACAAAGGGTCTGATTAAATCAAATTTAATCAGACCCTTTTTTATTGTCTTCTTTGTAAATATTGAAATTATGTAATCGGATCTTAACAGAAACGAAAGGTTAACAAAATATAAATAGATGTCTTTTGCGCTAGAATTAATTTATTACATCTTATGCAAAAGAAGACATTTCTATTATTGGCGATATTAATCTGTTGGGGTAGCCTTTTTGCCCAAAGCGGAGGGATTATATCGGGAATTGTTAAGGATCAGAACTCGGTTTCGCTGCCCGGTGCGACTTTAACTCTCGATAAATACAACCGATATACGATATCCGATCAGAATGGATACTTTGAGTTTTTAAATGTTCCGGCAGGAACTTATCAGGTTGAAGTCTCTTATATAGGTTTTCAGAAAACCGGAGTAACCGTAAATGTCGGTTCGGGAAATAATACCGTACAAAACATAATCCTGCAGGAAGGAGCTGTTCAGGGTAAAGAAGTGGTAGTAATGGGTGAAATGCTCCGTGGACAGGCTAAAGCCCTGAACCAGCAGAAGACCAATTCTAATATATCCAATGTAATATCTTCCGATCAGGTCGGGCGTTTTCCTGATGCAAATATCGGAGATGCCCTCAAACGGGTTCCCGGGATAACCATGCAGACCGATCAGGGTGAAGCCCGTAATATTATCATCCGCGGACTGGCTCCCGAACTTAATTCAGTTACACTAAACGGTAACCGTATTCCATCGGCGGAAGGTGATAACCGTAATGTTCAGATGGACTTGATCCCGTCGGAAATGATATCGAATATCGAAGTCAGTAAAACCCTAACCCCCGATATGGATGCAGATGCCATTGGAGGTTCTGTTGATCTGGTAACCCGTGCTACACCTAACAAGCAGCGTATTTCGGCTACGATATCGGGAGGTTATGTTCCTATTCGTGAGAAAGCCATGTATTCTGGGTCTTTTGTATATGGCAACCGCTTCTTCGAAAATAAGTTAGGGGTTGTTGTAAGCGGGTCTTTGCAGAACAAAGATTATGGATCGGACAATATAGAAGCTGTATGGAAAGAAGGAAAGAAAGACAATGTATATGTTTCTCAATTTGATATCCGCAAATACGATGTGCAGAGAGTACGCAGGAGTATATCTTCGGCATTGGATTATAAAATAAACAGCAATAACAGTTTGGCGGCGGATATTATATATAACTGGAGAGCGGATCGTGAAAACAGATACAGAACCAGATATAAGATCAAAGAAGCTGATAACGAATCGGGGTACACAAGTGACGTAAGAAGAGAAACCAAGGGTGGAATAGATAATGATAAGAATAAAAACCGCAGGCTTGAAGATCAGCGGGTGCAGAATTATTCATTGAGAGGACAGCATCTTCTTTCGAATAAATTTGATCTGGACTGGAATCTGAGCTATTCGAAAGCCAGCGAAGATCGCCCGAATGAGCGTTATATTATGTTTGAACAAAAATCGGTTGAGACCTCTCAGGATTTAACAGATCAGAGACATCCGTCTATTCTGACAAAAGGAGAGAGCACGGATAAAATGAAATTTAAAGAATTGACTGAAAATCATAATTATACCGATGAAGAAGAATATTCGGTAAAGGTGAATGCACGTATGCCGTTTTCGGTTGTAGAGGATCAGAAAGGCCGCCTTCGTTTCGGTCTGAGAGGACGTTTCAAAAATAAAGACAGAGATAATATATTTTATGAATACGAGCCTGTTACAGCGATTGGCGTTTTATCTTCGGTTCCGACAAAATATTGGAAAGGAGATGGGTTTAATCCCGGTTCGAAATATGTTCCCGGAACATTTGCTTCTGCTTCTTATTTAGGAGGGCTTAATCTGAAAGATGCTTCGCAGTTCGAAGAATCACCTGTCCCTTTAGAGTATCTGGCAATAAATTATCATGCAAAAGAGCAAATCGTAGGAGGTTACCTGCGTTGGGATCAAAATATTACAAATGATTTTCTGGTTATAGTAGGGGTAAGGGCAGAGAATACCCATATTGATTATACCGGTAATAAGATGCTGGAGGCAGATGATGAGATTACAGCCGAAAAAGTAAGCCGTACCAATTCGTACTTTAATTTATTCCCGAGTTTGACAGTCAAATACAATGCCGCAGAAAATCTGGTATTGAGGGGGGCATATACAACATCTATCGCCCGTCCCAATTATTACAGTCTTGTGCCATATACTAATATCTCGCAGAGTAATGAAGAAATATCCATCGGTAATCCGGATTTAAAGGCTACTTATGCTCATAACTTCGATTTGAGTGGCGAGTATTATTTCAAATCGGTTGGGCTTATCTCGGCGGGAGTATTCTATAAGAACCTGAAAAATTTCATTTATAAATACACGAACATCAGTTATACAGCCGATAATTTTGCTGCTGATTTTCCGGATATCCCTAGTCCTATACCTGCAGACAAAGATTGGGTATACAGCGAATACCGGAATGGTAAAGGTGTAGATGTATTCGGTTTGGAACTGGCTGTTCAACGCAAGCTCGACTTCCTGCCCGGCGCATTTCTGAAAAATTTTGCAGTGTATCTTAACTATACATATACATGGTCGCAAACCAAGGGGATCTGGGATAGTGAAGGCAACGAACGTAAGGATATCAGCCTTCCGGGAACTGCTCCTCATATGTTCAACGCCTCGTTGTCGTGGGAGAATAAGAAATTTTCGGCACGGGCTTCATTGAATTTTACATCTGACTATATTGATGCTCTCGGCGGATCGGCATTCGAGGATAGTTATTATGATAAGCAACTGTTTCTGGATGTGAATGCCTCGTATAAGATAACACCTCAATTCAGAATATTTGCAGAAGCGAATAATCTGACTAACCAACCTCTTAGATATTATCAGGGCGAAAAGAACCGGGTAATGCAGTTAGAGTACTACCAACCCGTATTTAATATGGGACTTAAATATGATTTCTAATAAATATTCAGATATATGAAAATAAGCAAAGTTATAGGCCTTGTATTTCTGTGTTTTCTGACACTCGGATTAAATGCGCAGAACAAAATCTCGGAAAAGAAAGAGCTTGAAGATAGTTTTAACTTCATTATTGCTACCGACTTGGGGCGTAATGGTAGATACGATCAAAAACCGATTGCCGAACTGATGGGTGAAACTGCTAAAGCCGTTGATGCCGAGTTCATAATATCATCGGGAGATACACACCATTACATTGGCGTTGAAAGTGTATCCGATCCCCTTTGGATGACCAATTTCGAATTGATATACTCTCATCCCGAGTTGCAGCTGGAGTGGTATCCTCTGTTGGGTAATCATGAGTACAGAGGAAATACTCAGGCGGTAATAGATTACAGTAAAATAAGCCGTCGCTGGTGTATGCCCGACAGATATTACACTCAGGTTTATCAGTTGAAGAATGGAGAGTCATTGAGGATAGTTTATATCGACACTCCTCCGTTGATCGATAAATATCGTAATGAAAGCGACAAATACCCCGATGCTGTAAAGCAGGATATGGATAAGCAGCTGGCTTGGCTTGATGCAACATTAAAGGCATCAACCGAAAAATGGAAAGTAGTGGTAGGGCATCATCCTATTTATGCCGAAACTCCTAAAGATGACAGCGAACGGGCTGATATGCAAAAAAGAGTGGATCCTATTTTGAAAAAATACAATGTAGATATGTATATCTGCGGTCACTTGCATACATTTCAGCACCTGAAAATGAAAGACAGCAAAATCGATTATGTCGTAAATTCATCAGGATCGCTCAGCCGCAGCCCCAAAGCGATAGAGGGCACGGTATTCTGCAGCGGCGAAACAGGATTTTCGGTTTTCTCTGCAACAGATAAGGAGATTGTTTTATATATGGTCAACAACAAGGGTGAAATTATACATGAAGTAAAGAGATCCCGTTGATAAACGTTGGAAAAGAATAGCAGGGTCATCGATTTCCTATATGGGAATTTATGACCCTGCTTATTGTTTTATACCTGATTCTTTAAATGTAATCATATCGTAATTGCTTTGAAACATAAATCGGTGAAATTTGGAGCCATATATAATACAAACATAATAAGTATGAAAAATAAAAGACTGGCTGCGATAGATATAGGTTCTAATTCGGTACGATTGTTAATTACAGATGTGATTGATTACAAGGGAAGTCCTTTTTTTAAGAAGGATATTTTTATACGTATCCCCCTTAAGTTGGGTGAAGATACATTTACCAACGGTTATATCAGTGAACTGAAAGCCGAGAAACTGGCGACTTTACTCATGTCGTTCAGAGGAATCATTGAAATAAATGATGTCGATTGCTGGAGAGTATGCGCTACTTCGGCGATACGTGAAGCCAATAATATGAAAGAAGTGGTAGATCTCGTTTATTTGAAAACAGGGATCGCCATTGAAGTAATTAATACAGTTGAGGAAGCCCGATTTATACTGATAAACAGCATCGAACAGAATATGGATGACGATAGAGCCTATCTGTTTACAGATGTGGGAGGCGGCTCTACCGACTTGATCCTGTTTTATCAGAAAAAAGAAATTGCAGCAGCATCGTTTCGCATAGGTACATTACGTACTCCCGAGTTTATAGACGGTAAAGAGCAAGGCGAATGGCTGGAAATGAAAAACTGGATACTTCAGCATTGCCGCGAATTTCCGAAAGTGTCACTAGTGGGGTCGGGTGGAAATATAAATAAAATAGATTCCCTCCTCAGGCGCTGCGGACGTATCAAACGGGAAGAGCTGGTCTCTTTTGCACGGGTTCTCAGAGGAATGTCTATCGAAGAACGTATCGTTAAATACAATATGAATACCAACCGGGCAAATGTTATCCTTCCCGCAATTCATATCTATCTGAAAATAATGAAAATGGCTCGGGCTTTGTCTGTCGAAACACCTATAATAGGGGTGTCAGATGGTATTATTAAAGATCTATATATCCGGCAATTCGGAAAAGAGAAAATAGTTGCTCAGTCTTAATAAGTTCTTCATCGTTTATACATCATTTTGTCGCAATGTTTTTATTATTTTGATAACACCAAAATTTATACATTGTGACAAACGTAAAACACCACAAAACTATTGTTCTTTCAGATATTCATCTGGGATCCAGATGGTCGAAAGCAAAAGAAGTTACTAGATTTTTAAAAGAAAATACTTGTGACAACCTCATTCTCTGCGGAGATATTATTGATGGATGGAACTTGGCTCGCGGAAAGAGCAAAAAGTGGAAAAGAAAGCATACCAAATTTATAAAACTACTGCTTACGATTCAGCACAAAACAAAAATCACTTACTTGAGAGGAAATCACGATGATTTTCTGGATGCTGTAGTGCCTATGGCTTTTCAGAATATAAAAATCGTAAAAGACCTTGTCTACGAAAGCGGAGGCAAGCGTTTTTATATCCTTCACGGAGATGTTTTCGATACGGTTACCAGCCGTTTCAGCTGGCTGTCTAAGATAGGAGATGTCGGATATACCCTGCTGCTTTGGCTCAACAGGAGATATAACGACCGCAGGGCGAAGAAGGGGCTGCCGTATTATTCTTTATCAAAAGAGATAAAAAATAAAGTGAAAACATCGGTTTCCTACATCAGTGATTATGAACAGCATATAGTAGAAATAGCACGTGCCAGAAAATGCGACGGGGTTATATGCGGTCATATTCATCACCCGGAGATGCGTTATTATGACGAAATCCTGTATATGAATTCGGGAGACTGGGTAGAGTCTATGTCTGCACTGACCGAAGATTATAACGGAAACTGGGATTTGGTTTATTATGAGCAGGAAGAAACTGTAAAGAACCGTACCGAGAGCCTGAATCCTCAATTAATTCCTTTGAGCGTATGAAATATCTTTTTATAGTACAAGGCGATGGTCGAGGACATATGACTCAGGCTATAGCCTTATCCGAAATGTTGAGACGCAATGGGCACGAAGTAGTGGAAGTCCTTGTTGGAAAGAGTAAAACACGCTCTATCCCTGACTTTTTTTATAAACGGATAGGGGCTCACTGTCGGGTATACGATACTCCGTCTTTTATCTTCAGAAAAAACCAGAAAGAAATACATCCTCTGAAAACGCTGGTGTATAATATCCATCCCAAAAGGTTGAGAAGATATAAAAAGAGTATCGAAAAAATTAATGTCAGAATTAAAAAGACAATGCCCGATGTAGTGGTTAATTTTTACGAAATATTAGCCGGATTGTCTCACCTCCGATTTAGTATTGATGTACCGTTTATTAATATCGGACATCAGTATTTGATAAAACACCCCGATTATCCACATGCCAAAGGCGATGGGCAGGGGCTCATGCTTTTCCGTCTGCACACACTACTTTCGGGTATAGGGGCAACTAAAACCCTGGCTCTTTCTTTCTATCCGCTGAAAGACTATGTGCCGGACAGAATAGCTGTAGTTCCTCCTTTGTTGAGAAAAGAAGTCTTGTCTCTGACTCCGTCCGACGGAGATTATATTTTGGGTTATATCTTGAATCAGGGATATGAAAATGAGGTTAAAGAGTGGCACAAAGACCATCCCGATACGGAGTTGAATTTCTTTTGGGATAAAAAAGATGCCGACCCTGAAACCGTCATCAGAAAAGGTCTGGTGATGCATCAGCTTGATGATGAGAAATTTCTCCAATATATGGCCGGATGTAAAGGGTATATTACTACAGCCGGATTCGAGTCTGTATGCGAAGCTATGTATTTGAATAAACCGGTGATGATGATACCCGTACATGTCGAACAGGAGGTCAACGCTGCCGATGCCCAATCTACAGGAAGAGGTATCACCGGAACAAGTTTTAATGTAACCGAACTGCTTTCTTATATCGACCGTCGTAAAGGTGCGGATAATACCGAATTTCGCGAATGGGTGGATAGGGGCGAAGAATTATTCCTTCGGCATCTGACTACACTCGTGTAATTGTACTTACCCCGAAAATTTACGGGTAAGATCAATGAATCTTTCTAAATGGAGATCGCTGTGAGCTGATGATATAAAGTTAGATTCGAACTGAGATGGAGAGATATAAATATTTGCCGCAAGCATATACCTGAAAAAACGGGCAAAACGCTCTGTGTCACACTTTTTCACATCAGTGAATGATTGTACTTCGCCGTCAGTGAAAAACAGCGTAAACATAGATCCTATGAAGTTTATCTGTATGTCTTTTGACAGGGTTTCAGCTTGTAATGCAGACAGGAAAGCTTCTGATTTTTCTTCCAGATCCTGATAAAAACCGCTGTCTTCGAGAATCTCTATTGCATTTATTCCGGCAGTCATGGCAATCGGATTTCCCGATAGTGTCCCCGCCTGATAAACCGGTCCGCATGGAGCAAGCATGTTCATAATTTCCTCTCTGCCGCCAAATGCCGCCGCCGGAAAACCTCCACCTACAATTTTTCCTAAAGTAGTCAGATCGGGAGTGATCCCAAAGCGTTTTTGTGCTCCTCCGATCGACAGCCTGAATCCGGTGATCACTTCATCAAAAATAAGTAAAGACCGATATTGTAATGTGATTTCTCTCAGAAATTTCAGAAAATTGTCTTTAGGTATCACTACACCCATATTAGCAGGAACAGGTTCTACAATAATGGCGGCAATGTCATACCCTTTCTCGGAGAATAGCTTTCGTAAGCTTTCTGTATCATTAAAAGGAAGACTGATTGTGTATCGTGTAAAGCTATCGGGTACTCCTGCTGAAGAAGATCCTCCCAGACTGGCGACTCCCGAGCCTGCCGACACCAGCAAATGATCGGCATGACCGTGATAACACCCGTCGAATTTGATAATAATATTACGCTTCGTAAATCCCCGTGCAAGTCGTATTGCACTCATTACAGCTTCAGTTCCCGAGTTTACAAACCTGACTTTCTCCATGGAAGGGACATGCTTATTGACCAACTGGGCTAAAACTGTTTCCTGAATGCTTGGTATACCATAGCTTGTTCCGTTGGCAATGGATTTGTAAACCGCATCCTGTACTTTTGGATGGGTATGTCCTTGTATAAATACTCCCCACGACAGGCAATAGTCGGTAAATGTATTGTTATCTATATCGGTAAGTGTTACCCCTTCGGCTTTTTTAATGAAAAGAGGTGACTCTCCGACACTCTTCAATGCCCTGACAGGACTGTTTACTCCTCCCGGGATATATTTAATAGCTTGTTCATAAGCCTTTATTGATTCTTGTCTGTTCATATTACCGTAGTTTTGTGAAGAACGGCTTGCCGCTGCCATTCTTTCAGATTTTCGATTTCTTGGTTTATGATTATTTCCGCTTGTTTCACTTCCTTTTCGCGTAAGCGGATATTCGATTGAACGGTTTGCTCTATATCATCGAGGTTAAGGAGTTCTATTCCGGCTCTGCCTTTCAGCGAAGGGTCTACATCCCTCGGAAATGCCAGATCAAATATGATCAATGATTTAGACTCCTCTATGTCTTCCGTATTGATTATAAGATGAGGGGCTGATGTCGCGCAGATCAGTACATCGGTTTGTTGGAGCAATGATTTCTTTTCACCGAAAGGGATAACTTCCGAGCCATATTTTTGAGCCATATCAATTGCTTTGTTGTAATTGCGGTTCGACAAAAACAGATGCTTTGCACCTTGCGATTTCAGGTATTTGAATATATCTTCCGTCAGTTTATTAACGCCGATAATACTTACTGTTTTCTTGTTTAAATCGATATGGCGGTCTTTCAGTATTTGTATTGTTGCAAGACTATGAGACATGGCTCCTTCCGAAATATGCGTTTCGGTTCTGACCCGTTTCCCTGTATGTATGGCTGTCTGGAAGAGCTTATGCAGGTGAGACGACAGTTTGTATTCGCTGCAGGCTGTCTGGTATGCGTTCTTTAACTGCCCTTGTATTGCCCTTTCGCCGATGAGTCCCGATTCGAGACCCGATGCTACCCTGAATAAATGTCGGGCAGTGTTTTCCGATATTTCCTTATCACCCCAATATACTTCTGTGCGGTTGCAGGTATGCAGGTATACATGCGGGATTTTTGCATCTATATGCATCAGTCTGCTGAGGTTTTCTCTTTCGGATACCGTATAATCGTGGTGATTTATAGTTTGAAAATTTATCATTTATTTCAATTCATAATTGCATTAAAAAGATCCGTTCAAAAATAAGCCCGGATCATTTTCTTACCTGATTTTGATGCTTCCGTCTTCAACCAGCTCCTGTACCCTGTTTCGGATTCCGATAGACTGGTGTACATTTTGAGCATTGGATGCTATGGCAATTGTAACATTTCCGTTTTTATATATGGCAGGAGAGGTAAAATCGCATTCAATCGGGTCATCACATACACTAGCCAGAATGCCCCGTTCTTCACACTCTTTTTTTATAGTATGGTTCAGCTCCTTATTTTCGGTACATATATACACCAGAAAAGCACCTTCCAGATCCTGTGTAGAATATCTTTTCTGAACAAGCGTAAAAGGCAGATTATTGAATCCTTCGTGAAATTCGGGAGCGATAATAGTTGCTTTATCTGTAAATCGGTATAATATAGATGCTTTATGATAGCCTACATTACCACCTCCTATCAGTAATATTTTTTTCCCTGTTATATTGATGGATATAGGAAGAAATAAGAGATCGTCTCTGTTCATATTTTTCTTTTTTTTGATCTTATCTGCGGTGCAATCCGCATTCCTTGTGTTCGGGATTCTCCCACCACCAGCGTCCGGCTCTGATATCTTCGCCCTCTGTTATCGCACGGGTACACGATTGGCATCCGATACTCGGAAAACCTTTATCGTGGAGTTTATTGTAGGGAATCTGATGTGTTTTGATATACGACCATACATCAGTCTCGCTCCAGTCTGCCAGCGGGTTTATCTTTATCAGTTGATTCGCTTCGTCCCATTCCACAGGCTGAATACCTGTTCGGGTAACAGACTGTTCGTGCCGCAATCCGCATATCCACACATCCAGTCCTGACAATGCCCTGAGCAATGGTTCTATCTTTTTTACCTTACAGCATTCCTTTCGTTTATCCACACTTTCGTAGAAACTGTTTACCCCGTTCTTTTTGTAAAATAGTTCTACATTTTCGGCGTTCGGAAAGTATACATCCAATTTGATATTGTATTTGATATTAGTCTTGTCGATAAGCGAATATGTCTCAGGAAACAAGCGTCCTGTATCTATGGTGAAGATACGTGCATCACGATCTATCTTTACAATGATGTCGGTCAGTACCTGATCTTCCAATCCGAGACTCGAAGCCAAAGCTATCCGTCCTTTATACTCATGTAAGAAGAAGGAGAGCAGTTCTTCCGGCGATGAGTCTTTGAAACGGATATTCAGCTGATCTATATATTCTGTATTCATATCAACTTCCTGTTAGATAGTAAATATCTCTTCTTCGATAGGAGCTACAATCATACCTGCTCCGACTGTTTCGAAGGTATTCTGATCTATTATTACAAGGCTGCCCGTAACTCGGTTATTAGCGTATAAGTCGTATTTCAAAGGTTTGGATGTCTTGATTGATATATAGCCTATATCGTTCATTGCGAGTTGATCAACCTCAGTTATATTTTCCAATGTGTTTATATTTACCTTATAGCTGATATCTTTTACAATACCAAGAACTTCGTCTGTTGTATGTCTGATAATGTAGCGTCCTCCGGTATATAACGGGCGGTGATTGAGCCAGCAGACCATCAGCGATACATTTGCATTGAGATTGGGTTGTTTGTCCGATTTTACAATCATGTCACCCCGGCTGATATCTACATTGTCGGCCAGGCGTATCGCTACCGATTGTGGAGAAAAGGCTTCCCCTAGAGATTTTTCAGCCTCATCTATTGCCGTAATAGTCGATTGTGTAAATGAAGGAAGAATAGTTACCTTATCTCCTGTTTTGAAACTTCCGGAAGCAATACGTCCGGCATATGCCCTGTAATCGTGAAAATTATCGCTTTGCGGACGTATAACATACTGTACAGGTAGGCGAGCCGGTAACTCGCTTTCGTCTGCACGCACAGGCAGAGTTTCGAGCAATTGGAGCAATGTACTGCCTTTGTACCACGGAGTATGCTGAGAACGGTCTACTACATTATCGCCGTCCCGTGCCGAGATAGGTATAAAGTGTATGTTCTTGAGTTGGAGCTTTTCGGCTATAATTTTGTATTCCGCTTGTATTTTATTGAATACTTCCTCCGAAAAATCGACCAGATCCATTTTGTTTACTGCAAGTATTACATTCGGTATTTGCAGGAGTGATGCCACGTACGAGTGGCGTTTGGTTTGTTCGATAATCCCGTTTCGGGCATCAACCAGAATGATGGCAGCATCTGCTGTAGATGCTCCGGTGACCATGTTACGGGTATATTCTATATGCCCGGGCGTATCGGCAATAATGAATTTGCGTTTAGGTGTTGCAAAATAGCGGTATGCCACATCTATGGTTATGCCCTGTTCGCGTTCGGCTCTTAATCCGTCGGTCAGCAATGCGAGGTTTACCTCTTCGTTTCCTAAACGTTCGCTTGCACTTTTCACGGCTTCGAGCTGATCTTCGAAAATCGATTTGCTGTCGTATAATAAACGCCCGATTAAGGTGCTTTTTCCGTCATCTACGCTTCCTGCTGTAGTGAAACGAAGTAACTCCATATCTAAATATCCACTCATGATAGTTTTTTCTTTTTTGTGATGAATAATAAGGTCTTAGCTTTAAGTTCGCAGAACTATTTATTACTTAGGCAGGTGTAACAACCAGAGCTGGTTATGCTTCCATAATGTGTCATTAAATATTTTCTGTCACTTAACGAGAACTGAGATTTAAAAATAGCCTGCTTTTTTACGGTCTTCCATAGCTGCTTCCGAACGCTTGTCGTCTGCTCTTCCACCCCTTTCGGTAACACGGGATGAGGCTATTTCATTGATAATATCTTCCAGAGAATTGGCTTCCGAAACAGTTAAGCCCGTGCATGTAATATCTCCGATTGTGCGGCAGCGAATCCTTTTTTTGATGATTTTCTCTTCGGGCTTCAGTTTCATAAACGGATAATGAGCCAGCCATACGCCGTCCCGTTCAAATACATCCCGTTCGTGGGTATAATAGAGATTTGGGAGTTCGATGTTTTCCTGTAGGATGTATTGCCAGATATCCATTTCTGTCCAGTTACTCAGAGGAAAAACACGGAAATGTTCACCCAGATGTTTTTTTCCATTGAATATATTCCATAATTCAGGTCGTTGATTCTTGGGATCCCATTGCCCGAACTCATCCCGGTGAGAGAAAAATCGTTCTTTCGCACGGGCTTTTTCCTCGTCCCTACGTGCTCCGCCAAGAGCCGCATCGAACTTATATTTTTCGAGAGAATCCAGAAGTGTTACAGTCTGTAATTTGTTCCGGCTGGCATTGTACCCTTGTTCTTCTGCAACTTTACCCGAATCGATTGATTCCTGTACCGATCCTACAAGCAGTTTTACCCCCAGACGTTTGACCAGATCATCACGAAAAGTGATTGTTTCTTCAAAATTATGTCCTGTGTCGATGTGTAAGAACGGAAAAGGTATCGCAGACGGATAAAAAGCCTTGTAAGCCAGATGAGCCATTACGATGGAATCTTTGCCTCCCGAAAATAATAACACGGGCTTTTCGAATTGTGCAGCGACTTCCCGCAATACGTATATTGATTCCGATTCGAGTTCTTTCAGATGGGTAAGTTTATTTTTCATATTGAAGAGTTTTGTTGTTGACGTATGAAATCTTTAGCATAATAAGTTATAATGTATTTGGCTCCTGCCCGTTTCATGGCAGTAAGGCTTTCGAAGAATATCCGTGCCTCATCAAAGAAACCCTGAGCAGCTCCTGATTTCAGCATCGAATATTCACCTGATACCTGATATGTAACCAGTGGATAATCGGGAAACAGCACAGATGCCCTTTGTACAATATCGAGGTAGGCCATAGCCGGTTTTACCATTATCCAGTCCGCTCCTTCCTCGATATCGGCAACCGTTTCTTCCAATCCTTGATTTGATGTGCGAAAATCCATTTGGTATGACTTACGGTCGCCGAAAGATGGAGCAGAACCTGCTGCGTCTCTGAACGGCCCGTAAAAAGCCGATGCGTATTTTGCAGAATAAGCGAGAATCTTAGTGTTTAAATTCTCTTCGCTCAATCGTCTTTTTATTGCTTCCACCTGCCCGTCCATCATCGAAGACGGCGCAACAAAATCGGCTCCGGCTATAGCGTGCTGATAAGCCATTTCGGCAAGTAAGGGCAGGGTAGAATCGTTGTCGACATCGTGATTGTGAAGAAGTCCGCAATGTCCGTGGGATGTATATTCGCATAAACAGACATCGGTGAATATAACCACTTGCGGATAATGATTTTTTATTGCTATTACCGCTCTGCTGATTATATTATCGGGAGTGTATGCGGGGCTTCCCGTTTCGTCCTTTTTATTATCGTCGATAACTCCGAACAAGAGTATCTTATTGATACCGAGAGATAACAGGTCTTCGATGTCAGTTAGAAGAAGATCAATTGAAAGATGGAAAACTCCTTTCATTGAGGATATTTCGTGTTTAATATTATCTCCTTCAACAATAAAATACGGATATATAAGATCTTCGGCATGAATATGTACATCTGCATACCGGTCTCTGGTTTCGGGGGTGGTTCTATATTGTCTGAATCGTTTCATTTTATACTTTTACTGAGTGCTGATGCAGTTGTTTTTCCTTTTGTTATTATTTCTATATCGGGTGGTATCTCTTTGTATATATCCATAAAAGCATCGACACCTGATGGTGATGAAAAGACGATTTTATCATAAACGGATAAATCCTGAACGGTTGTCTTTTCATTTTGTGTATTATAATATACGGGTATATCAAAGACCTGATTTCCCAGATCTGTTAATTCGTCTGATAAGTATTTCAACCCTTTATCGGAACGGGGCAGTAGGATATTTTTGTTGCTGATCGATTGGTCTTTAAAAAAGCGGATGATGCCTTCGGCTGATTCCGTAGTGGATTCAAAATCCGTAGTTATGCTAAAGCCTGCCAATACCGACGATGTCACTTTGCCGACTGACGCTATTTTGACATGATTAAGCGTGCGTATATCCTTATGCATTTCTTTGAATGTTTCGAAGAAATATTGTACACCATATCGGCTGGTAAAAATAATCCAGTCTGTATTTTTGATGTTTTCGATAGAGCTGATCAGAGCGGCATTATCTTTATTCTTGTCAATTTTGATAAGCGGAGTATGTGTGATTTCTCCGAGATGCGTGTATTTATCTGTAGAAGAGCCTGTTATCAATATTTTTGGGATTGGGATATTGCTCTCGAAAGCAACCACTTTCCCTATCATAATAACTACAGGTGTTGGATACTTTATCTGTTCTTTGGCTAATCTTCCTATAGTTGAATAAAATATTTTCTGGTCTGGAAGAGAAATATTGTGTACCAAAGCCACAGGTGTGTGCTCCGGTAAGCCTTTTTTGATTGCGGCAGTTGTTATAGCCGTATAATTATTTCCGCCCATATAATAAACCAAAGTGTCGGCATCTGGAACTTGCAGATTATCAATTGAATGTCCTGTGATAAAAGCAACTGAAGACGCAATGCCCCTATGTGTAAGAGGAATGTGTGTGTAAGCGGATAATGCTATTGCAGCGGAAATTCCCGGTATAACACGCACGGTTACATAACGGCTTTGAAGAAAATCTATCTCTTCCCGCCCGTGAGCAAAAATCATAGGGTCTCCTCCTTTGAGTCTTACTACCGATTTTCCACTGATTGCGGCTTCATATATTAATTCGTTGATTTCATCCTGATTATAACTATGATTGCCAAACCGTTTGCCGACATAAATTTTTATAGCCGGATATTTATTCAGAAAATCACGGTCGAGAAGGTCATCATGAAAAATCACATCGGCATCAGACAAAGCTTTGTCGCCTGCTATTGTCAATAAATCGGGATTCCCGGGACCAAAGCCTACCAGAGTTACCTGTCCGTACTTTTTTCTTATATCATGAGATTCGAATAATTCTTGAAGATCGGTTCTTCCTGATTTTGCTGTCACGGCTAAGTTTCCTTGCAGCGGATGCGTTCTGAATGGTAATACTTCGGCTGTCCTATTGGTTAAACCAAGTCGTTTCAGAGCGCATGAGGCGACTATTAACGCATCTATCTTGCCCTCGTCTACCTGTTGTATTCGTTCTTCGATAGTGCCTCTGATGCTGATAACAGTTACATCGGGGCGTATTTTTTCAAGTTCGGCTTTACGGGTTGGGGAACTTGTTCCGACTTTCGATCCGGGAGGAAGTTGACCCAGAGTCAGATTGCCTCGGCTCACTAAAGAATCTGTTTTGTCAAAAGCCTCGAATAATGCCAGTAATTTAATTCCTTGAGGCAGTGGATAAGGCAGGTCTTTGGCTGAATGTATTATAATATCCGCTTCGTCATTTAACAAAAGTGTATCCAGTTCACGGGTGAAAAAATCCGGAGCGATCTTGTTCATCAGTGATATCTGCTTATTTTTATCCCCGTAAGAATCCATTGTGATGAGTTCGTATACGACAGACGGAAAGTATGAAAGTACTTCTTTGATCTGAAGTATGGATAACGGACTTTTTCGTCCTCCTACTTTAATGTATTTACTGTCTCTCATTGTATTTTATTCTTTGAAAACCGGTTGGTGACAAGCCTGCCCGCTATACTCAATATCAGTACTATAATGGTTAAAAGCAATGCTGCTGCATATGCTCTTTCCCTGACTTCAGGAATGGGGCTGCTCAGTTGAAAAAATACCGATAAAGGAAGAGTTGCCGCCGGCTGGTTTAGTGATGTCGGTATATTGTCGGTAAAACCGGCTGTAAACATAACCCCTGCCGCATCACCGATAGCCCGCCCGATAGAGAGTAGCGTGGCGGTGACAATCCCCGGAGCGATCTGTCTTAATATTACTTTGCCTGTTTCGAGTTTTGTGGCTCCCAGTGAGTAACTGGCGTCAATGAGGTCTTTCGAAACAGAACGGGCGACTTCGTCCATCGACCGTATAAAGATGGGTATGATAAGCAATGTGATCACAATAATACCTCCTAGCAAAGATGTTTTCAGCCCGAAGAATATCATAATTGTAAAAGCAAAAGCTCCGTAAACAATAGATGGTATACCGAATAATACATCGAAGGAGAGTCTGGTGAGGTAAGCCAGCTTAGAATCTTTCCGTAGATAGATGTTCAGATAGAATACAACAGGAATACTGATACCTAATCCCAGCAGTGTTGCCCCCGATACGATCAGAGCTGATCCGGTGATGGCATTGAGTATACCTCCTTCTTTACCAAGATAAAATCCTCCGCCGGGAAGCTCCGAAATCATCTCCCATGTGATAGGCGGAATTCCGTTTTTGGCTATAGTCCACACAATACTTGCAAAAAAGCCGAAGACAATAAGCGTTGCGATGAACATCAGCAGATTAAATATCTTTTCTTCTATAAATTTAAATTTCATAGCTTGAATTTTTTCTCTACCTGTTGTAGTATTATTCGTGATACAGCATTAAAAATCAGTATGATGACAAACATGATCAAAGCGGCAAACATCAGAGCCGATTCGTATGTAGGGAGGGATAGCATCTCTCCATAGTTATTGGCTATCAGAGCCGGTAAAGGATAGCAGCTGTCGAAAACCGAAGACGGAGTGTTCAGCATATTTCCACAGACCATCAGTACAGCCAGTGTCTCGCCAAATGCACGGGATATGGCTAGTACTACCGATGCTATAATGCCCGGCATAGCTTTACGGACAACCACCATGCGTGATGTCTGCCAGCGGGTTGCTCCTAAAGATGTCGATGCATCTTTGAAATCTTTGGGTACGGTTGCAAATATTTCTATAAATAAACTGACCAGTAGCGGGATAATCATTACACTGAGCACTATCCCTCCCGCTAACACGGTATATCCGCTTGTGTAGTCGACAAAGTGAGGGCCTATAACATCGGCTATCCACGGAACTATAATCAGTGTCCCCCACAATCCGTAAACCACCGAGGGGATTCCCGCCAGAATATCGAGTACCGGAAAAATGATTTTTTTGATAAGGGGATGGGCGTTTTCAGTCAGAAACAGAGCGGTAAGCAATGATATAGGGAGGGCAATCGCAACAGCCAGAATTGTTACATACAGCGAGCTGATAATAAATGAATAAAAGCCGAATTTACCGGAAATAGGCTGCCATTCAGATCCCGATATTAATCCCCATATACTATTGTTTTCTAATATGGAGGAAGATTTCAGATACAAACCAACGGCCATGGTTATAAGAATAAGAAGTGAGACTATGGTCAACCCGAACATAGTCCCCTTTGCTATCTTGTTTTTTAATATTCGTTTCTTCAGTAAAAGTGTTGACATTTAGATATAAGTAAGTGACCTGAGTTGTTTTATTTTAAATTTTCGGTTTCTGCTTTCAGTTTCTCTTGAGACAGACCGATATAACCAGTTTCTCCTGCATATTTCTGTCCTTCGGTAAGGATGTACTTTAAAAATTCAATCACTTCCGGTTTGGTCGGTCTACTTTTTGCCACGAGATATAAATCACGGGCCGGAGGAGAAGGGTATCTGCCGTCATTGATGGCAGCGATAAGGCTTTCGGTAGATCCGTAAAAATCTTCTTCGGGATCTATCTGTCCGTTTCCGTTTGTGTCGAGAGGAATAATTGATAAACCTTCGAAAGGCTTTTTCGTTTTCTGATCGTATGCGTATGCTATATTGTTGTACCCTATGCCAACTCTGTCTTTCTGTACAGCAGATGCTACGCCGGGATCACCGAATACGGCTGTAGCTCTGAGGTTTTCTTGTTTTCTACCCAGCCATGCCGCAAAAGTTTCGGCTGCACCGCATGCGTCGGAGCGGGTAAATACATGTACAGGTATTTTGCTGTCGGTTCCGAGTATTCCTCCCCATGTCGTAATTTCATTGTTCCAGAGTCTTTGAGCCACCTCTTTCTTTAGCCCTATTCTTTTGATATTTGCCGATTCTGGGTTATTTGCATTTATAGTAGGTACTACAGCATCTTTGACAACAGCAATAGCGAAGGCTCCTTTGGCTTTCTCTTCAGGATAAATTTCACGGGATACCATTCCCAGATCTACCACTCCAGCCAAAGCATCGGTCATACCTTTTCCTGCACCACCTCCTGAAACATCAATGCGTACATTCGGATGCAGTTTTTTGAATTCATCCGCCCATTTTACAGCCATAGGATACAGGGCAAAAGCTCCCGATAGCTGTATTTCTCCGCTAAGGCCATCTGCCGAGGCCGGTTCCTGCTTGCTTTTACCGGAGCATGAGAGAAGTAACATTGCTCCTGCCAGTACTATAAAGTGAATTGTTTTCATAATTGTCGTGATTAAGATCTCAGTATTATGTTTTTAAGTTTTTTCCGATTTCAGGAAAAGAATGAGAACGTTTGTAAAAAATGTTATTTTATAGTAATGTATTCATCCCCTGAGGAATGTTATCAATTGCTTGTGACTTAGATTGAAACAAAGGTATTCGGATATATTATGCAGGTAAATACCATAAATGAGGTATATATCGCATAGATATATTCTATTTTAAGGTTAATTCTGTTATTTTGAAAAGAAAGTAGGTTTGAAAGCAATCATAATGTATGCCCATTGTGGAAATTTAGTATCAATATCAGTTTTCTTTTTGATAATCCTTGTTCCCTTTGTGACAAAATAACCCGACCATCCTCCCTGCAGGCTGAATTCTTTTGACAGATTGTAATTAGCGGTGATGTCTATCTCCGAACCGATGTTCTTTCCTACATTTTCACTGATGCTTTTACTTGTCGAGAATTTATGAAAGGTAAAATCAATGTCGAATTTAGGAGAGAAACGGGCGGAAATGCCACCATATAAATCGGTTAATCCTTGCGAGGGTATGTTTCCCCAATATTCTATTGAGCCGTTGAAGGCATGATTGGTTCCATATAGTTTGTTGAATGTGTGGCTTTTTGATGATGTCGTTTTAGTATCTGATCCCGAAAACCAATCTCCTCCGGCATGTACAGTCCATATCTGTGATAACTGTTGTTCGAGTTTCAAGGCAAGTAAATAGGCATTGAGATCTTTCTGAGAGTTATCATGACCGAATTGATAATATGCCGAGAACAAAAAAGATAAAGGAATTTGAGAGTTTTTCAGACCTATATTTGTGCCTATCGTATTTCTATAAACAGTACGGATTGTCGGTTCGTTCCCTTTCTCAAAGGACTCGTTTACGGCTATGGCTGATGCTGTAACTTTACCGATGGGATGGGTCAACCACAAGAATACAAGTGATTTGTATGTTTTCGTGTATGCTGATAGATATTGAGTACTGTCTCCTGCATTGTTCCAGGCTGTTCCTAAGTGAGCTTCGAGTTTACCCGAAGTATATTTTGCCAGTAAAAGATCATGTGCACCCGGGGTATTGCTCCAGTTATTTGCCGAGAAAATCCGCTTGTCGTCATATTCGAGAGACTGTCTGCCCAGAGTAAAAGCGAATTGCGGATTGAATCTGTATTCACCCCAGGCTTCGAGTATACCTAGTGAGTTTCCTGTATTTGAAGTGGAGGTACTTCCATAAGTACGGGTATCGAGCAGGGATATTTTAGCTCTGATGTTTTCTGCCGAATAGACAAAGTTGAGTTTTGTCCGGAGATTGTTAACTGTTGATGAGCGCAATGTATCAGCCAAAGGCTCCCTGAATCCCTGACGGTATTCGGCTCTCGATCTTATCTCCGCATCTACTTTAATTGTTTGCGCATATGCTCCGAAACTCCATACAGACAGGGCATAAATAAGTAATAGTGTCGTTTCTTTTTTCATAGATGTTGTTTGATTAGGGATATAAAAAATCCCTGCTTTCCATATAGGAAAACAGGGTGGACTGTTCAAAAATATTAAGAATAATACTCCTATATAATCTTGATCTCAACCGGTTGTACCATACATTCTCTGATAGAGAAAGCCTTGATCACAGGATCAGCCTCTGCCAGAGATACAATAATGTAAGTAATATCGGGGTCGTATGCCAGACGGATATCTTCCTCCGAAGGGCGTGCCGCAGTAGCCGGATGGCTGTGATAATTTGCTATAATCTGCAGATTGTCTTTTCTCGCTTCTTTCAGAACAGCAAACTGCTCTTTCGGATCGAATGAAAAGTGTTCCGGGCTATGATCTGTATTTGTAAGGGCATATTGCTTTCTGACCGAATTGCCTTCTCCTGTCAAGAGTCCGCAGGCTTCATCGGGCAGTTCATTGTATGCCTGCTTGATTATAGCATCTATTATATGTTGTGGAATTTCTATCATTTGTCTAAGTAACTGTTTGTTGTCTTATCTCTTCTTAAGTTCGCAAGTTGCCTGTTCTGCTTCTACAAGTTCTGTTATGGAGGGTGTATCGCCGCAAACAGGACATTTATGATTCTTCTTTACTTTTATTGTCCTGAAGTTCATAGTCTTTGCTTTGAATGATAATAGCCTGTCGGTAAGCAAGTCTCCTGTGTCAGTCAAAAACTTGAGTACTTCGGCCGCCTGAATGGTTCCCAGCATTCCGGCTATCGCACCCAATACTCCTGCCTGAGAACAAGTCGGTACTGCATTGGGCGGAGGAGGGCTGTGAAAAGCACATCTGTAACAGGCATGTCCCGGAATATGAGTTAATGTTTGTCCGTCGAAACGGAGTATCCCCCCATGTGAAAAAGGTTTTCCAGCAAGAACACAAGCATCGTTTATCAAAAACTTAACCGGAAAACTGTCTGTTCCGTCTACTATGAAATCATAATCTTTTATAATATCGAAAGCATTTTCTGCCGTAAAGAACTGATGATAGGTGATAACTTTTACATCCGGATTTATTTTCTCTATCTTTTCTTGAGCAGATATAACCTTTGGTTTTCCTACATCGGGTGTAAAATGAATGACCTGACGTTGAAGATTACTGAGATCTACTACATCCCCGTCTATAATACCAAGAGTGCCGACACCGGCAGCCGCCAGATACAGGAGTATGGGTGCACCTAAACCTCCGGCTCCGATGACCAGCACTTTTCCTTGGTTGATTTTTTCCTGACCTTCCACTCCTATGTCTTGCAAAAGGATGTGACGGCTGTACCGTTCTATCTGTTCGGAAGTAAAGTCCATTATTGACCTCCTCCCATAAAATAAAGGAAGTCTATTTCATCTCCTTCGTTAATGGATGTGGATTCGAACTGGTCACGTGCTATAAATTCGCCGTTGATCTGAATAGAGACCATATCGGGTTGTGCAACATTATTTAAAGCGATCAGTTCGATCAAAGTAAGAGGCAGGTTTATATCCTGAACTTCGTCATTTACTTTTATTGTGCTCATTGTTTTATATTATGGCTTATCTGTTTATTTTTTCCTTATAGTTACTTTCCAATGGTCGCCTGCCGAATTTTGTGATAGGACTTCGTGTCCTTCGCTTTTTACCGATCCCGGAACATTAGCTATGGGTTGTCCGTCATCGAGCAGTATATCCAATATTTCGCCCGATTTCATGGTCGAAAGCAGTATTTTGGTTTGCACAAAATTCATCGGACAGGCTACTCCTCTTAAATCTTTAAATCTGGAGGTTATAGAGCTTGTACTCTCTTCGGCTTTTACAAGCTGCTGTTCTTTTTGTGCCGGAGCATCCTTGAATTGCAGCGAGTCGTCCATATTCTGGTACAGTTCAATCACTCTGTCGGATAACTTATAGATTAGTTCTTTCTTTGATGAGAAATCAAAATCTTTCTGATTCTTAGCTGTCAGAACTATTTCTTCGAATGACTTATCTACTAAACCGCTGTTGATAAAATTAGAAATAAATAAGTCGAACGTTTCGTCTGTAGTCTTCGGTTCTGCACCTTTTGTGATAAGTAGCATGCGTGATGCCGAGTAAATAATATCATACAACAGGCTGTTTGTCTTATTTACATCCGTTTCGTTAAGTAAAGACTGTTTATTCTGATTGATGTATTTCAAGTCGAGATCTATCATATCGAACAGTCCCGCTGAACATTCGCCGACTCCCCTGCTTGCCACGCTGAATATTTCCTGAGCTCCCCAATCGAAGTAATAGTTCTTGTCATCGTCAAAAGAGGGAATATCCTTGTATTCTTCGATTAGCTGAAGTATGTATTCTTTTCCTTCGGATTCTATATAGCTTTTGAAATCGGCATAACTGTTTTTGCGGTCAATATATTTGCTCAGTAATTTTACAACAAAACGGGGTATATCACGGGCATTCATGCTGCCGATTGGCTCAGCTAGTTGTAAATTGCCTTTACGGGAGGCCCCTGCATATATTTGATATCCAGGATAAATGCGGTCGGTGCGTAAAACTTTACCCGAAAAGCCGAGATCTGCCCATACCTGTTGTCCGCACGAATTGGGGCATCCTGAAATCTGAATACGCAAATCCGAAACTTCGTCCAATAGTAGCGTGTTTGTTTCCAGTGCTTTACGGATCGCCGTTGCCAGTCCTTTCGATAAGCCGATACCCAGGCGACAGGTGTCCGCTCCGGTACACGATACTATATTATTAATAATGAGAGGACGGTCAGTTTTTACATCCAATATTTTAATTTTATCATAAAGATCGGATAGTGCCGTATCGGGAATGTTCCGCAGGTGTACATTCTGCAATGTCGAAAAGCGAATGGTATCTTTGCCGAACTGAGAAACGAAGTGCAATAGATTCAATACATTCTCCGTATTGTCTTCATTATCTATATTGATATTTCCATGAATAAACGGGATTGTAATTGTATTGTATCCCAATTGTTTCTGTTTATTTACATACCTGGTTTTCCACTTACGAAAATCCTCACTTGTGTTATCCGATACCGATTGATATGGAACAGCGGCAATAGGTTCTGCGGTTTCAGGTATAAATTTAGGGGCTTCGGCTATTGCTTTTTCGTAGTATTGGTTGAATAACCTGAATACCTCTTCCGCTCCTATTTTATAAAATATATAGCGCAGGCGTGCCTTGTGTTTATTTTTCCTGTTTCCATGCTGTGAGAATAGTTGTTTGGTTGCTTCTGCTACAGCATATAGATTTTCTTCGGGTATAAAATCCGACAATAACCATCCTATCGTTGGTTTTGAAGCTACAGAACCTCCGAGATATACTTTATATCCTCGTTTACCGTCTTTGATGCGTGCAATGAAACCCAGATCATTTACTCCTGCATAGTCAGGTTGAGATTCATCCGAAGAAAATGCCAGTTTAAGCTTTCGGGGTAAAGTAAAAGAGTCGCTTTCGGCTATCAGTTTACTGGTGATAGCCATAGCGTGGGGTGTAAGATCGAATGTTTCGTCAGGATCAATACCGCTGTTAACCGATACCAGAATATTGCGTACCGTATTTCCTCCTCCACCTTTCGAGCTTAGACCTATTTCTTTCAGCTCTTCCAGAATATTCTCGACTTCTTTCAGTTCCAGATTTTGGATCTGTATTTCCTGCCGGGTTGTTATATGTAATAAGTTTGAGTTGTGCCTGCGGGCTATATCTATCAGGTTAATAAATTGAAACGGATGAATAACACCTCCTGTTGTACGTACACGCACCATGTATACACCATCTTTGCGTTGTTCGTATATACCCATCGGTACACGTGTTACTTTAAATTTGAGAGGCTCTATTATGCCTTGTTCGAATTCCTTAGCTAAAGACCCGAAATTGGAAATGTCTTCTGTTAAGGTATCAGGTAGTTTATACATGTGGCTGTTTTTATAAAAGATTCTTAAGTTGGTTATTAACTGAAAACTCCGGATAAGTATTGTTTGGTAAGTTCGTGCTTCGGATTGTTAAAGAGTTCCTTTGCGGGGCCTGTCTCAATAATCTCTCCAAGATATATAAATACGACATAATCGGCTATCCGTAATGCCTGACGGAGTGTATGAGTAACGAGAATGATCCCGTATTTTTCTTTCAGTTTAAGAAACAGGTCTTCGATATGCCGGCTCGAAATCGGATCGAGTGCCGAAGTTGATTCATCACCGAGTATAAATTGAGGTTCAATAGCCAGCCCTCTAGCCAGACATAGGCGTTGTTGCTGACCTATTGATAAACTGGATGCCGGAGAGTGTAAGCGATCTTTTACTTCTTCCCATAATCCTGCGGCGATAAGGTTATTCTTTACAACCTCATTCAGCCGTTTCTTTCCCCGTATTCCGTGTATTTTACATCCGAATGTGATGTTGTCATATATTGACATAGGCAGTGGAGTAGGACGTTGCGAAAGCAATCCCAGTTTCTTCCGTATATGGGTTACTTCTACCTTTTTGCCGTATATATTTTCGCCGTCAACTTCTATTTGTCCGTTGATTTTCACATCACGGTTATCATCTATCAAACGGTTTACTGTTTTCAGGAGAGTAGATTTGCCGCAACCCGAAGGACCGATAATACAGGTAATCTTATTATTCGGAATCTCTAGATTTATATCTTTTAGTATGTGATTGTCTTTTATGCTGACATTCAGATTGCTGATCTTTATATTACTGCTTTGCTTTCCATCCGTTTGGTTTAGTGATTGGTTCTGGTCGGCAACTCTGTTTACAAGAAAGTTTAGAACCGACTTGTCGGGAGTCAGAAGGCTTGTGTTTCGTAAACTATGGAAAAGAGATTGTATCGCAGCCATGTCGTTTTGTTTTTAAGATTTGCTTTGCGACAAAATTATGTAGTCTGTATTTGTTGTAAAATACCATATTGATGGTATTTATTTGAAATAGATATTATGAATAAGACGAATCGGTAATTGAAGGAGGTATTCTTTTATAAGAAAAAAACAAGGATATGTGTTTTTCACATATCCTCGTCCATCTCTCAAAAACCAACCTGCTAAGGTCGTAAGTCGGTAAACTTAATGTCGGGAATAATGACATTGTTTACCTTCTCGATAATCCTGTCGTCCGACAGAGTGAATGATGATGTTTGTTGAATGCCCCTCGACGAATTGCCAATAAGAACTTTGTATGTTCCCCCGTCGGCAATCCATGCACATTGCTGTTCATTAAAAGATGCAAGGTCTTTAGGCGATAATCTGAAATATACGGTTTGAGTTTCTCCCGGCTGCAAAAGTTTTGTTTTGATAAAAGCTTTTAACTCTTTTTCGGGTTTATCAATGGCTCCTTTAGGTGCAGACAGATATAGCTGGGCTACTTCTTTTCCTTCTGTATTTCCTGTATTCTTAACATTTACGGTGATGTATAATTCTTCTTTAAAGTTCTCTGAACTGATTTTGATATTAGAAAAACTGAAAGTAGTATATGACAATCCGTAACCGAATTCATAAGCGGGCTTTATATTAAATGTATCGAAGTATCTGTAACCAACATAAACGCCTTCGCTGTAGGTGATATCCGTGGGTTTGTCGATAGGGGTTCCCTGAAAATTTCGGGCAGTAGAGAGGTCTTCGTATTTCACAGGGATGGTCATTGCCAGTTTACCCGAAGGGTTTACTTTGCCCGATATTACATCTGCAATAGAATTACCTCCTTCTTGTCCGGGAAGCCACGAGAAAAGAACCGCATCTGCTTTATCGCTCCATCCCGTTGTTTCTATTATTCCTCCCGTATTTACTATTACTATCACTTTTTTTCCGGCTTGATGAAAAACCTCCGAGACATTGTTTATGAGATTGTGTTCGTCCTGAGTCAGATAATAGTCTCCTTCGAGTGGGCGGTCTTCCATTTCACCCGAACTGCGTCCTATGGTAATGATGGCTGCATCACAAGTATTGGCTGATTCACGGATGAGAGACTCTTTCAGTTGAGGCTGAGGCATGAGTGGTATCAGCATAAACGGGTCTTTATTTAGTTTTGTTTTAAGGTCAGATTCTTCTTTTTCTACAAACTTTCGGTATATATTATCCAACTTTCCATTGATAGAATATCCCGCATTTTCCAAACCCTGCATCAAAGATACAGTATAAGCCTTGTTTACATCGCCGCTGCCCGTACCTCCGGCTATCATTTTATATGATATGCTGCCGAATATAGCGAGATTCTTTTGAGCGGAATTTAGAGGCAAAGCTTTTTGCTCATTTTTCAGTAGTACCATTCCTTCTGCTGCAACTTGCCTTGTAAGTAATGCGTGAGCTTTCAGATCCGGAGAGTCGGAGTATTGATACCCTTGTATTTTAGGTGAGTTGAATATCATTTCCAATACACGTCTTACACAAATATCCAGATCTTTTTCGGAAAGTTTTCCATTCTTGATATCTGCTTTCAGATTGGCGATTTGCATGCGTGTACCCGGCATTATCAGATCGTTTCCTGCATGGATTTGCTGAGCCGTATAATTTTCTTTCAGAGATATAGCACCATCACTCACTAAATTGATTCCGCTGCTGTATCCTCCAAACCAGTCGGTCATCACCAACCCTTTGAATCCCCATTCATTTCTTAATATATCGGTGAGCAATCCTCTGTCGGCCGATGTATATGTACCGTTGATGAGGTTATAAGAAGACATAATTGTTTTAGGGTTCGATTCCTTCACTGCTATTTCGAATCCTCTCAGGTAAATTTCTCTTAATGTCCGTGCCGATACATGTACATTCAAGCCCATACGGTTTCTTTCGCTGTTATTTGCGGCGAAATGTTTCAGAGAAACACCCACTCCTTTGTGCTGGATGCCAAGGGTTATAGCTGCTGCAATTTTACCCGAAACAACAGGATCTTCCGAAAAGTATTCGTAGTTGCGTCCGCAAAGCGGGTTTCGCATAATATTGAGAGCCGGAGCCAATTGTATATCCGAGCCATATTCGAGAGCCTCGTCTCCGAGGGCTTTCCCTACCTGCTGCGTCAACTCCTGATCCCATGTCGAAGCCAAAGAGATACCTGTAGGAAATCCGGTAGCATAGAATGTTTTATCCGAATTCTTCCGGGTTGGCATGATTCGGACTCCTGCAGGGCCGTCTGTCATAATTACCGCAGGCAGGCCGAATTTCTTCAGTGGATATGTTGATCCGGCAGCTCCCGGCAGCATAAAACTCTTGTCTTCCATAGGAGGATCTATGGCTTCAAAACCCGTTATCTGCTCGAAGCCTATCATTCCTGTACCCATCACCAAGTTTATTTTATCTTCTGCCGACAAGCGCGAGAGCAGGTCATCTACCCTCTGGCTTATGGGCAGCAAGGTATTTTCGTAAGGGTCGGTCTTCCCGTTTTTGTTGAGGTCTGCATTCACGGGTTGTGTTCCCTGAGCATTTGCAGATACTGTTGCCGCTACTGTGAGTAGCGATGCTAATTTGATCTTCTTTAGAAATTTCATATGCTTTTAAATTGAAAGAAGGTATGTTCAAAATATTATTTAAACATACCTTCCTGAAGTTTGTATTCTGTTAAGCTCTCAGAGTTTTTTATTGTTATAGGCTAAATGAATAACAGAAAGGTCTGTGACCTTATTTTCCTGATAATTTCTTTCCGGCTTCTACATAGCTCATATCACCGAATGACTCAAGCGTGAACTTTCCGTCTTTGTAAATGACTTTACATACAGCGGCATTTCCCATATGCCCTGCGCTCGGTTTTTTACCAAAACTGTCGAGATCCGATAAGAATACGCCGATAGACATACCATGTCCTACGATCAGAATATTGCCACCTCCGTTTGCCGCTTCTTCTTCGGCAATCTCACGGAGAGCTTTTTGTCCACGTGTTTTTACATCATTGTAGTTTTCTCCGATACCCAATGTTTCCAATTCTTTAAAAGTATTGATTGCTTTAATCAAAAGACCCGGATCGTCTTTCATTGCATCCATCATGTCTTTTTGAGATTTGAAATGAAGATAATGTGCAGCATCTGTCCACATTCTCATATTGAGGTCTCCTTCGTAACTGCCGAAATTGGTTTCACGTATCTGAGGAACTTCGGTTATTTTGATATCGGTTTGCCCCTTTGAATCCAGTACAATCCGGGCTGTTTGACGTGCACGTCCGAGGTCACTCGAATAAGCAGCCCTGAACGGCACGTCTTTTAAGCCAACACCTAAAAATTCGGCCACTTCAACCCCGGGAGGAGTCAAAGGGGTGTCTGCCCATCCCTGTACGCGATCCATTGTATTTAGAATCGTTTTACCGTGACGGGCTATATATAAAACCACAGTATTATCTTTATCCTGCGCTTTTGCTTTCTTTTGAGCAAAAGTGCTTGGTACGAATGCCAGCAATGCTGCAACTAATAATATTTGGATCTTTTTCATTGTTATTTGTGTTTATTGTTTATTTATTAAAATACAATACTACCGGATAATGATCTGAGTAATAATCAGTAAAAGAGTCCTTGATGAGATTGCATTTTATAATGTCTTTCTTCATATTACCACTTACGTACAAATAATCATAGCGAAGCGGATCTTTTGCCTGATCATAGAAAAGTTTAGTCGGAGCCGAGGCCTCGAATTGAGGATGGAAGTGCTTGAATGCATCTATGTATCCGGCATCCAGAATTCTTTGCTGTATTGTATAATCCAACTCATCGTCTTTGCCTAGATTGAGGTTGTGAGGTCTCTTCTTTCTGTCTTCACGAATGAAATCACGAACCCGGTTATTAGCGTATGCACTCTTGTCAAGAGGCGATACCGAGTTGAGGTCACCCATAAAGAGCCATTTTGCATCGGCTGGTTTTGATTTCATTGTGGCTAATATCTGGTCGATCTCATATCCTCTCTTTTCGGAAGAGAACGGATGAAAATGTGTCACCATAAAATGGAATCCTTCTATTTCGGCTTCAATAAATCCGTGAATATTATTGTCTAAAACTCTGCGGACATTTACAATCGGATATTTTGATGTTATAGCTACAGGAAAAGATACAGAACCGTCAGCAGATGGTTCTCTTACTATTACCACATAAGGGTGTCCGTAACTTTCGGCTAATTTTCTCAGATTGTTGGGGTTTGCTCCTTTAGGTGCAAACTCATAAGTGTCAGCGGTAAAACCATTCATTTCCTGCAAGGCGAGGATATCCGGATCTTGCTGGCGGATCCATTCAGCGAATTTTGACTTATTTTCGGTCGAATCCTGCCGCATACCCCAATATACATTGTAACTGATTAATTTTAAAGTCTTTTTCTGTGCGTATAATTGTACGGCTGCTATACTGCAAAAGAGTATGATAAATGCCGATTTGATATGTTTTGTATTCATAAGGCTTGCTGTTTAAAGGTTTTATGTGCCTTTTATATAGTAGGTTAACTCAACTTTTAGCAGCAGATGAGTAAACTAAGACTTCGAACCTCTTTTGAGAGAGAGCTATAATAGGGGAATTATGGCTTTTACGAGGTTCGCTTATTTAAATGTCTGTTTATGGGTTTGTTTACTCATCTGCGACCAGTGTATATCAGACCTTAAAATCTGATTCTTGTTTTAAATTCTACTGTAAACGGACGGATATATGTTCCGGTCAGAGGCTTGTCATACAAAGCAGTCGCTTGTTCGGCTGTAGTTGTATTCGTTCCTGAAATTGAACCTTGAGCTCCGCTTTGATTCAGCAGGTTAACTGCACTTATGCTGAAATCTACATTTTTATCGTATTTATAGTTGAATCCAGCGAATGTTTCCCAACGAGATGCAAAAATCAGGGTATTAGGGTAGTTCGCATATTCTTTGCTGAAATAACGTGCACTTGCCCAAACTCTGAATTTGCCGGCAGCTCCCCATGTATAGCTTGGGTCGATTTCGATTAGGGTTTTTGATACGCTGCGTGCTATATTACCGCTGTTGTCTACTGTCTCCTGATAGGTTGATGTATGTTTGCCATCCGAAGTTTTTGCTTCGTAATCGATGGTCATAGCATAGTTTTCGTATTTGGGATTTTGCAATGTCAACAATACATGCAGGTTGAATCCTTTGAATGGAGTAAATAATACGTCGGTAGTCCATCCCATGGTGTTTACATCGTAACTGCTTGTTTGCTTGGTGGTAGCAGAGAATTTTTCTCCGGGATAATCCTTGTCTGTCCACGTTGCATTAAAGGTCGAATTGTTCTTGAAATTGGTGCGTTTGATCTTCGTGAATTTAGATACTAAGCTTACCATCGGATGATTGAAGTAAACTCCGGCTGAATATCCGGGGATCTCACATTTTGCGATATTGGGATCATCTGCTCCGGCATATGAACTCAATTTACCGGCTTGTTGTATATAATAAGCATCGGCTAATACACCAAAAGTGTTTGTTATTTTATACATACCGCTTGCTGTAGCAGATACGTTCCACCAATCTTTTTTAACATCAGTAGTATTGCCTGAAACCCAGTCCGTACCTGCGGCTTTTCTGTCGGCTGCAGTATACCAGTCTCCGTTTACGCTTTGCCATTCGATACGAGTGCCAAAGTCAAGAGATAATCTATTGTTAGGAGTCCATTTTTCAGTACCTACTAATGCCATCTTATTATCAGTGCCGTTATAGTACTGCATTGCCTTGTTGTAGCCGGCGTTGCCGTATTTGTCCGATTGATTTACCCATGCAGTACCATCCCATTGCTGTTTGATAAGCCCTTTAGGATTAGGAGCTACTTCAAACTGATAATTGTATGTGGCACTGTTTGCTTTATCTACATTGTAGTACCAGTTGTGAAATCCCACCATCCAGTGGTGCTTGTCAGACTTTTTACTCAATTCGAAGCGAGCCATTACCGTGTTTTTTTCAGACCTGGGAGAATAGATCATCATACCGTTCTGAACAAGTCCCTCGTATACATTCTGAGGATTGTCGGTATATACATATCTGCTATCCCCTTTTTCGGGAGTTGCACCGGATGCAAGACCTTGTCCGATAGCAGTCAGGTAAGGATTATATAATCCCGAGTTTGCATAATGATAACGTACGGTATAATCAAGTTTCATTCCGTTGCTGAAGTTGTGGTCTCCCAGCAGGTCTATAACATGTGATGTGCTTGCTGCATCACTCATGGCATCCCATGTTTTTTCTTTTCCGGTCAAAGGGTCAATTGCATGGATAATACCCGATTGTTCGAGGTACGCATCGCGTCCGATCTTAAATCCCGGAAGTTTATCTACAGTTCCGTCCTTACGATAAATGTATGGACTTTGTTTTGCATTGATAGATGAGCTGTATGCAAATTTGTATTGCAGCCCTATTTGTCCGTGTGCATATTTTTTGTTGATAACACCCTTCAATATCTGCGTTTTATCCATGAATTGAGATATGTTGGAGCGGTATGTCCCGGGATCCATATTAACGAAACCCGTAAGAGAGTAGAAGAAACCGTTTTTCATAGGACCGCTAACATTTACATCGCCACGCAATAATCCAAATGAGTTGGTAGTGAAGCTGGCACTGCCCTTGAACTTATCTGTACCTCTGTTAGACCATGTACTTACCGATACGCCTACATCGCTGGCAAATATGGCTGTTTCGGATACATTCAATACTCCGAATTTTGCAACGCCGGCATCGTTTCTCCATACAGCTGTCGGAGATTGTCCCATAAAGTCGTAAGTAACCGGCAATCCATTTTCGAGGATAGTAGTTCCTCCCACACTTGCCGGTAATCCGATATTAACAGTACGGGGGCCATTGTCGGCAGATGCATTTAACATTACATTAGATGTTTTACCTACCTTGGTTTCTGTGCTTTTGATCGTGTCAGTCTTAGCCTTAGTGTCTTGGGCACTAAGACTTGCTGTAACGGCAACCGACATAAGAGCAATCAATCCGGTTTGGCTTAAAATTTTCTTTTTCATGGTTTTCGATTTACTAGATTTCTTGTTTGCTTGAGTGTCAAAATGTTTGTCTGAGTGTATTTCAAAGGTGTTATTTAGAATACCTTTGGGTTCTTGCGTCTTTAATTATTCCTTTCCAGTTGAGTCCAAATCCAAAATCGTATTTGTTACCTTCTGTATCTTTGTGGCATTCCATATCGAATGGAACATCTTCGTTTTGTTTTTCTACAGTTGCCATGTTTGCCGGCATTTGTACGGGTAGTAATCCCGAAGGTTCGTATTTTCCCGAAACAATGTCGAGTACAGCCTGTTCGGATACTCCGAAACGAATAACGATACCGTCTGCTTTGTCTTCAAATTCATTGAATACCATCGGACGGGTGGCATTAACAACCACTATCATCGGTTTATCACCCATCATCTTGCGTGTAGTCAGTATTGTATTCAGATCCATTGTGTTATTTACAGTTGTTGTTTTATTTTTGTATGACCTGTTGGCAATTGTAGGATCGATAACGGGATCTCCGGCTGCGATACTTTGTCCACGCCCTTCTGTCGCGGTATATGTTCCGTATTGTAGAGAGATGGGCACATAGCCATTGCCTCCTTTTTTGCGGTCATCTATGCTGTAACCTCCTCCATCGGCATCGACATGAGGACTGCTTACAAATACCATTGCAAAATCGGCTTTAGTCGGATCGGAGGTCACATTGTAGTATTTTTTTACGATGTCCATATTTACAGGATAGTCTAAAGTCGGTTCACCCCATATGCCCCACCAGTTAGAAGTTGCCGGACTGTATATTTTAGGTATATACACTGTTTTTTTATCCGATACAGGAAGTATATTATTTTTGTTTTTAAGCATTACAATCGATTTCAGCTGCGCATTATATCCTGCCTGCATAAACTCGGGGCAGCCTACAGTTGACGAACTTTGTTGTGGATCTAGATATGGATTTTCGAACAGCCCCAGACGGAAGATATTTCTAAGAAGGCGAACGGCTGATTGTTCGAATCTTTGTCTCATGAAAGTCTTGCCATGTTCTTTTACTCCCATCTGGTATGCTGCTATAACGGGTGCGACCTGATTGTTTCCTCCAAATTGGTCTACTCCGGCCATCAAAGCCATATAATGTCTTTCGTTTTCATTCATATTTTCTACACCCCAAGGCTTTCCTCTAAACTGATCGGGTGTGCTGCCTTCATCGTGGGTAATCATCCAGTCGGTACAAACTACCCCGTCATAGCCATATTTCTCTCTGAGCAGGTCGGTGATGATGTATTTACTGAATCCGTTTGCATAATTGGTTCCGTCTTTAGCCTGATTATAAGATATAGTATAATAAGGCATTACAGCTGATGCTTCTTTTGTTTTTCCATCTAGTTTGAATGCTCCTTCGGTAAATGGTTTCAGATGCATCTCGAAGTTATTTCCGGGATATACGGCAAACTTACCGAATGCCCAGTGTCCGTCGCGTCCACCTTCTTCGGGTCCTCCGCTCGGCCAGTGTTTTACCATTGCATTAACACTGTTGTATCCCCATCCGTCTTTTATCTCGGCAGAGCCTGTTGATGTCTGGAATCCATCGGTATACGCACGCCCCATATCTGTTACCAGTTTGGGGCTTTCTCCGTAGGTCATGGAGATACGAAACCAGCGGGGTTCTGTTCCCAGATCTATCTGCGGCGATAGAGCCGTTGTAATACCTAAGGCTCGGTATTCTTTTGCAGCAACTTCCCCGAACTGCTTCATTACAGCCGGATCGAATGTTGCTGCCATAGCCAGCCCATCGGGCCATACCGAAATTTCTCCGCTGCCACCGGCATTGAATTCTGCCTTTACTCCACCCGAAACTTGTCCTGCATGGCGCGGATCGGAGCTGGTATTTCCCGGAATGCCCAATCCGATGCTTTCGGCATACGATTGCATCGAATTATTCCACTTCGCGGCAACTTCGGGACTTTCAACTGTTACTATTAATATATGACGAAGATTATCTTCCTTCAGTATTTTTTTTTGTTCGTCCGTTAAATTCCACGGATTTGCACCGCTTTCTTCAATAGACTTGCCATTGTAGGTTCCTGCGCCGAATCCCGAGGCTTTAGCAGGGATTGTCTGATGTCCGCTGTAGAGCATCAATCCGGCTATTTGTTCTACAGACATGCGTTTTGCAAGGTCTTTAGCCCTCACTTCTGCAGGTAGCCGCCAGTCTTCATACGGGTCGAGTTTTCCGTTTTTATTGAGATCCTTAAATTTTAGGCCGTCTTTGGTGATAATTTTTATTCCTGAGTTTGGAGAATATCCGAGTACTGTACCATTCTGATTTTCTACTTTGATAAAGTCTTGGGAAAAACTGCAAAGAGATATCGATAGTAGAGGTAATATGACTAGTTTCTTTTTCATAACCAGTAGCTTTTAAGAGGTTGTTTGAGATTGTTTCTAAAAGCAAATGTATCTTAATATTTGTAACAATCGCTATAATTGTGCGTTAAAATAACGCATCCATGTTTTACAACATATTTATGCGTTGTTTTAACGCACAAATTAGAATTGTTAAATCTGATTTTAATGTGTATTTTTGCGGTATAAGACCCCAATAAAGAATTGTTTAGAAAGATATAGATGAGTAAGAATGTTTTGTATCCTTATTCTTCAGAAAATACTCATCCGGGTTTTTCTGTAGATTGTGTAATTTTAACTTTGCACGAAGGTAGGATAAAGGTATTGTTGGGTAAGCGTGACATAATATATGATTATTGGTCGCTGCCCGGAGGATTTATGTTTAAGGATGAAGATGCAGACGAAGCCGCGCGAAGAGCATTGCACCGGTTTACGGGATTGCAGGATGTCTTTATCAAGCAATTCTATTTATTCAGTAATCCGGCTCGGACTATTATCGAACAAAACAGAGATATGCTTGAGAAACAACAGGCTGCCCATGACGAAAGGAATAACTGGTTTCTGCAGCGTTTTGTTTCTTTGGGTTATTATAGTCTGGTTAGATATGAACGGGTTTTGGAAATGGTAAAAGAAACGGATTCGCTCAGGTGGTACGACATATCGGATATTCCACCGCTTTATTCCGATCACGAGAATATTATTCGTACGGCTCTGGATACTATAAAAGCACTGCTTCCTGTTATTCCGGTAGCGTACGAATTGCTTCCCGAAAAGTTTACGATGTTAGAACTGCGGAAGATTTATGAAATAATTCTCGACAGAACATTCGACAGGCGCAATTTTCAAAGAAAGGTATTGATGAATGGAAATATCATACAACTCGATGAGCGAAAGAAAAGCAATGCTTATAACCCTCCGATATTATATTCATTTGATCCGGAGATGGATAAGAATATTACTACAATATCGAATACTAGTTTGTAACGGTGTCTGCTTAATCGAGCAGGTTAGAACAAAAGTCGGAAATGGTGGGGCTCTTGAATATAAAGTCCGATTCCTGTAGTTTCTTAGAGCTCACATACTGCCCTTCGGTCAGAAAAGATGCCGATTCACCCATGATGCAGCTCAGAACGGGTGCAGGTATTTTTAAAGGGATAACACCTCTGTAGTGTTTAGCAACATAACGTATAAGGGAATTCTGAGAAATTGTTTCAGGTGCTACCAGATTAACGATGTGTTTTATCTCCTCATTATATATAATGTATTCGATAGCTCTGGTGAGATCAGCGAGGTCAATCCATGGGAAATACTGCCGTCCTGATCCGAGTATGGGTATCAGCCCGAACTTTGTAGGTAAAGCCATTTTTCCGAAAGCTCCGCCTTTGTCAGCCAGTACAATCCCAAATCGGGTAATGCAGAGCCTTACATCTGATGAGAGATTCTGAGCTTCTGTTTCCCACTCTTCACACAGATCGGACAAAAAACCTGTACCTTTCTCAAATACTGATTCGTTGTGATGCCCTTCGGAGTGATAGTATCCTACGGCAGATGCAGAGAGCAGCAGCAAGGGCTTATGTTTGGATAGATTGATTGTTTCCACAATCTTTCGGGTAGTTATTATCCGGCTGTCTCTTAATTCTTTCTTGTATTTATTTGTCCATCTTTTGTTTATAGATGCTCCTGCCAGATTGATAACAATATCCGCCTGAGACAAAATGGAGTGTAACATTTCCTTATTCTCATCGGAGAGAGTGGCTCTATTGATGGGAAGTATAGAATGCCCACGGCTTTCAAAGTAGTGAGAAAGGTTAGTTCCTATGAATCCGGATGCTCCGCTTATTGCTATTTTCATCTGATAACCTCCCATTCTTCAATATCTCCTTCTATGACGTGAAATAGAGGATGAATCAGAGTTTGACAATCAGGGGTTTGTCCGATATTCAATAGAAATTCGGGATTACGTATTTTTAGTTTATCGATCAGATGTTTTTGTTCATATACGATCTGACCCGAAGTTACAGCAATGGGTGGGATGGAATCTGTCAGCATGATTTTTTCAGGATTATAAGAATACCCCCTGCGTTTGGCTTCTCTGTATACACAGGTCAGATAAGCATTAATATAGAGTATCGGATCGGAAGAATTTTTGAAACGTTGAAGTTGAGGATGATTTGTATATCCTTTGGTTTTACCTTCCAAAACATGTTTTGCCAATAGTCCCTCTCTCCAGCAGGCATTTAGTCCGGCCGGATCAAGATATTTGGGATGGATTGACCAAAGTCTCATACCGGAATTATTTATTTAAAAGTTCTGCAATTTGATCTTCAATTTTAGAAGGACGGGTAATAGGTGCATATCTGTCTACGACATTGCCTTCTTTATCGATCAGAAATTTTGTAAAGTTCCATTTAATAGCTTCACCAAGGAATCCTTTTTCCTGCTGTTTAAGATATATGTACAAAGGGTCGGCGTTTTTACCATTCACATCAATCTTAGCGAAAGTGCGGAAAGTCGTTTTGTATTTGATTTCACAGAATGAAGCTATTTCTTCATTACTTCCGGGTGCCTGTTTCCCGAATTGATTGCAAGGAAAATCCAGTATTTCGAATCCTTTATCCTTGTATTTCAGATATAAATCCTGCAACTCCTTATACTGGGGAGTAAATCCGCAGGCTGTAGCTGTATTAACTATCAGTAGTACTTTCCCTTTGTATTGCTCAAGGGATACGTCGTTGCCTTTTGTATCTTTTACCGAAAAATCGTATATACTCATATTGATATCGTATTTTTAGGTTATAACAAACAAAAAGCAAATTCGATCATCTATTTGAAATTTTTTATCAAAAAAGACAGAATTTAGGCTTTGTTGAATGTCCCGATTCGTTTTGCTGCAACTTCAAAGTCTTCGCGCGCTACTTTTGCTTTGTTTTTCATCTTTGCCCGGTAGTTATATATCGTGTTGACTGAATAGCCTAGAAAACTAGCAATTTTGTTGCTGTCGTTTATTCCCAGCCTGATCAGTGCATATATACGCAGCTCGGTGTTTAATATCTCACCTTTCTTCAAAATAACATGTTCTTCATCGAGCAGTAACGAATTGAATTTTTCTATAAAGTTGGGAAACAGATGCAGGAATATGGTGTCGAAATTGATGAATAATTCTTTCAGTTCGTTGTCTTTCAGTTCATTATTTCTTGTTGTTTTGTATAGTTCGTCAATTTGTTTATCCTTTATTTTTGAATTGACCATCTTCCGGAAAGAATCAAGCTTGTCTATATAATTTAAACATTCGCTGAGGAAATACCCTATATATTCTTCCTTTACTTTATTGGCTTCTACTGCATCTGAGTTAATTTCGGAGAGCTTTTTATTAACATCGGAGAGTTTTTGATTTAGATGGTTTAATTTGGCGTTAGATTCTTTCATGTGTTTGCTGATAATGATACCCTTACGCATTTGTTTGTATACATAGCAAACGGAAATGACAAGGAGTACCGAAAGTATGCTGATAACGATGAGAAATATGCTGAGGGTTCTTTTCTGTTCATCGCTTTTCTGTTGGTAGGCTTTGTCTATGATAGTCTGAATATTTAATATTTCGGCACTTCTTATCCGCGTATTGTAATCATTGATGTTGTCAAGTGAATACCTGACATAGTAATGTGCACGATCTACATCGCCTTCTTTCATGAGTATATCTGAGAGCATGGTTATTGATGCGTTATCTTTTATGGCCGATTTCACATCCGAAATTGCCGACATCAGCAGGTATCGTTTTTCCATATCGTAATTATTTGCGAAACGGTACAGTAATGCCCGGTGGAATGCTACATATGCATATTCGGGAGTTCCCTCTTTAGTGAGAGCCAGCCGTTTATTATTGATCAGCAGGGCAGCAGGTATATCTCGTCTTTCGCGGAGATTTGTTTCTTCTACTTTCAGATATTCTTCCGAATTTTTATCGGCAACCTGTAATAATGTATCGGCGTAGGCATGTGATATTTTTCTGTACAGACCTTTATTTCTTAGGTCTTGCGTATAGAGAGCCAATCCCGAATATATATAACGGTTGGTAAGGTAATACTGTACTTTTTGTTTCTCGTCAAAAAATCGGGTCTCTACGTTTGACATCACGTCTATAGCTTCTTTGTATAGTCCTAGAGATGTGAAAATATATGCAAGGCTGATAGATGTTTCATTGATCCGGTATTGGTCGTTTAGAGTTTCTGCTATTTTCAGATTCTCGTTCAGATAAAATATAGCAGAATCTGATACGTAAGATTTATATTCGTTGTATAAGGACTGATTCAGAGCATAGTTTAAGGATGGAGAACTGTTTAGCTTCCTCTTCTCTGCTTTAATGTTGTCAATTTTAGAATTTTTCAATTCTATATAAACTTCTTTGTGCGATATTTTTTCATCTAACTCCTTAAATAATGAATTTAAAGAGGGTTCAGAGGAAAATAGGTGAACAGATAAGCAAAACAGGGTTAGGATAAAAGTGAGTAATTTCATAGTTTTTTTCAGATCTTAAGGTCTTAAACCGATTTATTCTATTTCATGAAGCATTTCTTTCGACTCGGCAAAGTCAAAATAAATTTTACGTTTGCTCTCGCTACTTGAAATGTTCTTTAAAATTAGATACTTTCTACGTGTAATCATAGATTACTTGTATTCCTTTTGGCCAAAGCACCAAAAGGAATCAAAAGGTCTTTGGCACTTCGAGACTCTACCTATTTGACAACGTTTACCGGAGAAACTAAATAAAACTCGCCTTACAGGTTCAAGAAGCATTTAATTTAAACGCCCGTTTCACTGTCAGATTACAGCTTCACCTCTGTATACGTCCTAGTTTAGTTGTCCCCTCGTCCGTCAGACTCCCGACCTCGGCGGAAGATCCGGGTACCCGCTGCACGAAGAAAGCGTTAAAAGAGAAATAGATATCAGCGATAATCATTTTTATTTGTCTAAGCTTTCGATGGCTGATCGGGTCGGGATGAAGACGCAGTCTTGATTTTTTGTTTCGTTTTGCATCAAAGCAAAATAAAAAACAAACCCGAGAGGGTGCGTTAGTAAATAGCATAAAATAAAAGGACGATTTACGAACCTAACGACTGATTGATATTATCCACACAGGCATACAGCAACGGTAGGTTCTCGTTTTAAAACACGCCACTAAATACTTTCTGTTACTTGAATACTTGTTTTTCTACTTAATAAGTCAAAGATAAATATATTTTATATAAAAATAAATCGATCTTTTTTAACAAATAATATTAAAATAAAGATTCGCCTTTCTATCGTAATTAAATCATAGGCACGTTTTTACTTCTGTTTTATTTTATGCCCCTTGTTCTCCCCTTTTTTTTAATGTTTATGAGTAGTAATTTGCTGTAATATAGATGGTCTGTGTTTTTATGATTTCACTATTTGTCTCATAGTAAAAACACTGTTTCTATTTCTCGATACTTTAGCTCATGCAATTGCGGCATCAGGTCGAAATATTTATAAAAAAAACTAAAAATTGAGAATTTGTAGCTCTCATGTTGAAGACCAATTTAAATAAGTATACTACATGTTGTACAAGGTCAGTATGGCGGATTATTTTACCCTGATGTAATTTGTTGAACTTTAAAATTTAATATTTCATGAAAAAAAGCAAATTAAGGCTCTTCCAGAGAGGCCAAAAAATTCTGTTGGCTGTATTTGCACTCTTCTTATCATTAAGTGTGGTTGCTCAGCAATCAACGGTAACGGGTGTTGTTCTGGATGCTTTGACCAATGAACCGTTGATTGGTGTTGCGGTTACCCAGAAAGGTACGTCCACGGGTACTATCACTGATATAGATGGTAATTTTAGTATAAATGTTCCTTTGGGTACAAACCTAGTGATTAGTTATATAGGCTATCAACCACAGGAAGTAAAAGCTCTTGCCCATCTGAAAATCTTACTTTCCGAAAATACTCAGGCGCTCGATGAAATTGTAGTTGTGGGTTACGGTACACAAAAAAAGGTTAACCTTACCGGAGCTATTGCTGCAGTAGATGGGTCTACTATTGCTGCCAAATCGTCATCGAATGTACTGGCAGCCATGCAGGGCGAAATGCCCGGTGTTGCCGTATTGCGGAGCAGTGGCAAGCCCGGATCCGAAACTTCGGGAATGAGGGTCAGAGGCTTCTCTTCTATAAATTCGGTTTCGGCATTGGTGCTTATTGATGGAGTAGAAGGAGATTTGACCTTACTCAACCCCGATGATATTTCAAATATATCGGTTCTGAAGGATGCTGCTGCCAGTTCTATTTATGGGGCTCGTGCTGCAGGCGGGGTAGTACTTGTTACTACCAAAACAGGTCAGGTTGGTACACCTCGTGTTTCATATAACGGATATTTCGCAGTGAACAATCCTACAAATATGCCCGAACGGCTGCCTGCTTGGGAAGAACAAGTGTTTATCAACGAATCACGTATGCAGGCAGGAGGAACCCCCGAATGGAACGCCGAACAATCGTCTTGGATTGGTAATCCGAATTTCAATTATCGTCCCAACAACACAAACGGACGATGGGACTTATTTCAGGCGACTGATTGGGTAAGAGCCGGAACCCGGGATTATACAACCCAGCAAAACCATTCGGTTTCGATCTCGGGAGGAAGTAAGGATATCAACTATCTGGTGTCGGGTAACTTCTTTACAAAAAACGGTATCCTGAAATACGGGCCCGATAAAAACGAACGTTATAACCTGCGTGTGAAATTAGGTGCTGTATTGAATAAATACATGGATCTGTCAATCAATGCAAGCTATAATGGAAACTTTACAGAAGAAAATCCGTATGGAGCGGAAAATATTCTCGAAAGGCTTTACCGTGTCCGTGGACGTCAACCGATATTTAATCCCGAAGAAGATGTTAATTACAAGACCAATCCTTATAATGGAGACCTTCAGGTAAACCCTATCCAATTGATGAAAGAGGGAGGATTGAATGAGAGCCGTTATGAAGCATATATGGGGAAAGGTGAGTTGAATATAAAAGACCTTCTCCCCGGATTACGATTCAAGTTGAGTGCATCCCGTCAGGCTGGATATTATAATAATACAATTTCGAGAAGAACTCTGATCTGGTACGATCGTTTGGGTACAGGAATCCGCTTTGCCGCAAATAACCCAAATTCATTGGAAAAAGTGAAAAACTATACGTTCCACGATAATTTTGAGGCATTAGCCTATTATGACCTGAAAAAAGGAAAGCATACCTTCAATCTACTGGGAGGTACGACCTACGAAAACTATCGGAAAGACGAAATGAAAGGCGTTGCGAAAAATCTCAATTCTAATGATTTTCCAACATTCAATGGCTATGACTCTTCACAGGCGACAAATACCGAGTTGAGCGATAAGATAGAGACATGGGCTATGATGTCTTACTTTGGCCGTTTCAATTATAATTTTGATGATCGTTATTTATTCGAAGCTAATATCCGTTACGATGGAAGTTCTCGTCTGGCTCCATCAAACCGTTGGAAAGCATTCCCCTCATTCTCTTTCGGATGGCGTATCAATGAAGAAGCATGGTTTAATGTTCCTCAGATCGATAACCTCAAATTCAGAGCATCGTGGGGGCAGTTAGGTATTGGTGATCAAGGTTTGTACGATTATCTGGCCGTATTGAAAGACGGCTCTCTGATGGGTGATAAGTATTACTATCAGGAAAAGCTCCCTTCTGTTACTAAAACTTGGGAAGTTTTATCTACTACAAATATTGGTTTAGATGTGAATGTGCTCGCAAACAGATTGACTTTTACAGCCGATTATTATTGGAAACGTAACAATGATATGCTGATCGATTATAATCTGCCGAATCTCGTGGGGGTAAATGCTCCTGTTGGAAATATAGGGGAAATGAAAAGCTGGGGGTGGGAGCTTCAAGCAAGTTGGAAAGATAAGGTGGGAGATGTCAGATATCAGGTTGGATTCAATCTTTCGGACAGTCAGAATGAATTGATAAAGCTGAATAATTCGAAAAAAGTGTCGGCTGGCAGCAATAAACTGATCGAAGGTTATGCTTTAAATACAATATGGGGATATAAAACAGATGGATACTGGTCGAGCAGAGATGAATATCTGGCGTATAAAGCAGCCAACCCCGGCTATCAGTCCTTTAATGACGCAAATGTCGGAGGTGGAGATGTGAGATATGTGGCACAAGGTAAAGCTGATCATATAATTGGAGCAGGCGGCGGTACTCCTGACGATTCGGGAGACTTGGTTTATCTGGGAGATTCAAACGGACGTTATTTATTTGGTTTTAATCTTGGAGCTCAATGGAAGAATTTCGATATCTCTGTATTATTCCAGGGAGTTCTGAAGCGTAAAATTCTCATAGATACAAATACATTGGCTCCGTTTCAGGCGACCTCCAATATGCCATGGACTATCCACCGTGACTATTGGACTCCCGATAATACCGACGCCTTCTGGCCTCGCTTATACAATCAGAATACATTCAATTACAATCCTTCGGACAAGTGGGTACAGAATGCCGCTTATATCCGCCTGAAAAATATCCAGTTCGGCTATAATATTCCCATAAAGAAAACAATTGCCCAAAAGCTTCGTGTTTATGTGTCGGGAGATGATATCTGGGAACATTCTGATTTACTCAAAGTATTTGATCCCGAAGTGGGAAATGATGCTAAAGCTACTTATTATCCTTTCTTCCGTACATGGTCTTTCGGGGTAAATCTAACATTCTAAGGTCGCAGGCCTATTTATTAATTCTAATTTGTTAACGACAAAAGGAAAAACATGAAAAAACTATATATACTACTATTAGCATCGGTTGTAAGTTTTTGGGGATGTGACCTCGATAAGCTGCCCGAAACAGATTTTACAGATGTTGTTTTCTGGAAATCGGAAAAAGATGTTCGTGCCGCCTGTAACAGGATGTATGATGAGTTGAGAGGTTTTACATATATGAATAATACCTATCACGACAGCAGAGCGGATGAGTTGGTAGGCACATCACCCAATAATATTTCGGCCGGAAACAGAGATGTCCCGAATACATCCGGCAATGACTGGAATGATATTTATACCCGTATATTTACTGCAAATAATATATTGGCGAAATCTCAGGGAGCGGCATTAGATGAAGATGTCCTGAATCGTTGGAATGCCGAAGCATATTTTTTTCGGGCATACTACCACTTCTTGTTGGTAAAGTTATATGGTGATGCGCCTATGGTGCTTAAAGCCATTGAGAACCCAACCGATCCGGCAATGTATGTCGGACGTACACCCCGGGAAGATGTTATTCAGCAGTGTTATGCCGACCTTGAGTTTGCTGCGAAATGGCTGCCGGCTAAATCTAAACTGTCAAAGACCGAATGGGGACGTGTTACCCGTTCTGCGGCATTGGGGATGATTGTGCGCATAGGCTTGTATGAGGGTACTTATTCGAAATATCATAATCTGGGAGGGGATTATAAAGCGCATTTAAAAAAATCGATCGATGCAGCAGAAGCACTGAAAAAAGAAGGACACGGATTGTATCCTGACTTTCAGTCATTATTTTACTTTGAAGGAGAAGGACCTGATAATCCGGAGAATGTTTTTGTAAAGGTGTATGGTCCTAATGGAGACGCCGGGACTATAGTACACGGACACTCCCGAACGATGGAAAACTCAGTGTCGATAACTCGTCAGATGGTAGACTTGTTTTTGTATGACGACGGGTTACCCCGTGAAAAATCACCTTTGAAAATAACTAATGAGAAAAGCTATGATGACGCTCTTGGTAATCGTGATCCTCGTCTGAAGATGACTGTCTTCAGCCTGAGTGAAGAAGCTTTCAAAGGACCGTACATTCCGTTTACAAATCAGAGCGGTAATGGATATTCTATCAAAAAAGGATTTATGTTGAGCGAATGGACTTCTCTGTATAAAGAAACTGTAGATAATATGATCATCCGCTATGCCGAAATTTTAATCTCGTATGCAGAGGCTTTGTATGAATATAATGGTTCTATCACTGATGACCAATTGAATGAAACAGTTAATGCACTCCGCAGCAGGGTCAAATTCAATGCTAAACTGACAAATAGTTTTGTAACAGCCAACAATCTCAACATGCTGGATGAAATCAGACGGGAGCGTACTGTTGAGTTTATGGATGAAGGGCTAAGATACGATGATATCATTCGTTGGAGGATTGCTGAGAAAGTACTGCCTACCGCTATTATAGGAGCAAAATTCGTGGATTCGGAAACCTCCAAACAACGTAAAGATTTGGCAAACCGTCTGACCGATGCCAATGGTATGCTTAACGGAGTGAAGGTCTCTGATCAGGCTGATATGTATGTAATAGAGTTAGCCAATACCCGCAAGTTTAATCCTGCGAGAGATTATTTATACCCTATTCCGTTGAATGAGATAAATATGTCTAACAACAAAATAGAACAAAACCCTAACTGGTAAGGTCTGAGGCCTTCTTTCAAAAAGATGAAATTATGAAAAAAATAATATTGATGCTGACAGTCTTTACACTCGGTTTTACATTTACAAACTGTAGTGATGATGATAAATGGGGAGACGGAGAACCGTCAATGGAACATGTGTATTATATTGGTTTTCAGGATTGGGGAAAGCTTAAGAATGATGTGGTATTTAATGTTAAAGCAGGAAATACCCAAGCTATTCCCGTCCAGTTTCATAGCGAGCGGGTGCGTTCGTATGATGTGGTAACATATTATTATACATCAGGAACACCGGTTTCGGGAGTGGACTTCCTGGTTGTGGATGAGAGCGGTAATGTATTGCAACCCGATGCTAACGGAGCCTATAAAATAGATTGGCCTAAAGCGGTGAAAGGAATAAAAAATATTTACGTAAAGGCTCTTAAGGTATCCGCCAAACCATTAATAGTATCAACCTTTAAGCCTGATGCGGGAGAAATATCCCATCCTGATAATATTACTAATAGCAAGACAAATGACTATGAAGTAAGAGCTTTCTCTCAGAATTATAAAGTAACAGTTAACTTAAAATAGTAGAATCTGAAAGTCTAAAATTAAAGAACATTTCATGTAGCGAGAGCAGAGCTAAACTTGTTTAGGCTATGCCGAATCATACAAAATGACTAATGAAATTGAACGACTTTCAACTACAGATTCACATAGAAAATAAATAGGTCTGAGACCTCAGTTTTTTAGAATAATGCTTAAGGAAGCAGATTTCTCACCACAGAGACTATCTGCTTCTTTTCGATAAAAAAGTAGACTATGAAAAGGATATATGTAATTATTCCACTATTGTTTAGTGTAATTATTCCTCTCCAATCCCAATGGATGTGGAATGCTGATAAAATGAAGAATATCAAGAAGGAACTGAATAGTGAAGACTATAGATATGCTTATAAACATCTTCTCGATGAGGCAAATACTGCATTACGGGGAAAAAATTATTCTGTAACATACAAAGAGGGTATTGCTCCAAGCGGCGATAAACACGATTATGTTAGTTTGAGCCGATATGCCTGGCCTAATCCCGATAAACCGGACGGAATACCTTATATACAGAAAGATGGTCAGTCGAATCCCGAATTGGAAAAATATGACCGAAACCCTCTGGGAGACATGGCAGCATCCGTTTTCAACCTGTCTGTGGCTTATTATTACAGCGGTGATGAGCGTTACGCGCAGAAAGCCGTGGAACAGCTTCGTATTTGGTTCCTTAATAATGATACAAGAATGAATCCTCATTTGGAGTATGCCCAGTTTATTCCCGGAACGAATGGTAATAAAGGTCGTGCGGCAGGATTGATCGATACTTATTCTTTTGTAAGAATGCTGAATGCAGTAGAGTTGCTCTCCTTGTCAAAGCATTATACTAAAAAAGATAAAAAAGCTTTGCAGCAGTGGTTTTCCGATTTTGCCGGATGGTGGCAGACTGCCGATCAGGCCATAGCGGAACGAAGTGCAACCAATAATCACGGATTGGCATACGATATACAATTGACAACTTACCTTCTGTTTTCAGGAAATGAACAAGCCGCAAGGGATATCGTAAACGCTTTTCCGGAGAAAAGACTGTTTACGCAGATAGAACCCGATGGACGGCAGCCACACGAGTTGAGGCGTACACTGGCTTTTCATTATTCGATATATAATATCCAGTTTATGGTAGATATGTTTGCCACCTCACAAAATATAGGTTTGAATATAATAGGGGAGGAGTCCGGCGATGGGCGTTCGTTGTTTAAAGCGGTTGATTTTTTGATCCCTTATTTGGGGAAAACAGTAACTGATTGGCCTTACGAGCAGATCAGCAGTTGGGATAAAGCACAACAGGATTTATGTTACGAATTGTTTCGTATATCATTGATAGATTCGACCCGTACTGATTATTGGAGGCTCTATGAGAAATACTCAATTCAGGGAGTTTCGGATATTAATCGGTTGTTATATGGTTTTAATCACTAAAAAATAGATAGTATGAAATATATATTCATTATAAACATATTAATAATCACATTCTTTTCTTGTAAAAGCAGTAAAAATCAAGAAGATATTGTCGCCCGTAATTTTGCTTTCTCCGGTACACAATTCGATTTTGCTTTCACCGAGATAGATAAGGCTTTATCCATGGATTCAACTGCCGCTGTTAAGCGGTTAGTATCACCTCGTACTATCGAATCTGACGGCTCTTTAGGAATGGTTGCATCAAGAGACTGGTGTTCGGGCTTTTTCCCTGGATCTTTGTGGTATATGTATGAATATACCAAGGATAAGAAATGGGAAGGTCTGGCACGTCGATTTACCGATTCTTTAGAACAGGAAAAAACGAATGGAAGGACACATGATATGGGCTTTAAAATGTTTTGCAGTTTTGGTAACGGGCTTCGGTTGACTCATGACAGCCGTTATAAAGATATTCTTCTTGAGTCGGCTTATACATTGATAACGAGATATAAACCGAATGCAAAGATTATCCGTTCGTGGGATCATAATGGCGACAAATGGAAGTGTCCGGTGATAATTGATAATATGATGAATTTGGAACTGCTGTTTTGGGCATTTAAAGAAAGCCGTGATTCTATTTTTTATCATATAGCAGTAAACCATGCTGAAACAACAATGAAGAATCACTTTCGAAGCGATTACAGCACCTATCATGTTGTGGATTACGATACTGTCACCGGTGATGTATTGAAAAGGAATACACATCAGGGATATGCTCATGAATCGACCTGGGCGCGGGGCGAAGCCTGGGCTATTTACGGGTATACGATGGCTTATCGTGAAACCCGTCTTCCCGAATTTTTGGATCAGGCGAATCATGTGGCACAATTTATCTTTCAAAACCCGAATCTACCAGAAGATCTTATACCTTATTGGGATTATAATGCACCCGGGATACCTAGTGAGCCCAGAGATGTGTCAGCCGCAACGGTTACAGCCTCAGCCTTATATGAGTTGAGTTCGTTTGATAAAGACAAAAGTGAACAATACAAAGCATGGGCGGATAAGATTATCGAAAACCTAAGTAAATATTACCTCGCAAAACAAGGTAGGGACAGAGGTTTTCTGTTGCTGCATAGCACAGGTTCTAAACCGATGAACTCCGAAGTTGATGTGCCGCTCTCTTATGCCGATTATTACTTTTTGGAGGCTCTTCTCAGAAAATATAAACTTGAACACAACGAAAAATTATTCTGATGATGAAAGGGATATGTAAACGAATATCTGTAGTTCTTTACTTATTATTGGTAACTATAACAGGTTTTTCTCAGGTTAATTATGAGAATAAAACAAGATTGAACGAAGGCTGGGAATTTCTTCGTCAGGATTTGGGGAATGTATGGGAGGCTGTACGCCCTGTCCGAAACGATTCGGAGAAAGTTCCGCTATGGACTAAGGTTGAGCTGCCACATTGTTTTAATGCTATTGATGGAGTAGAACCCGATGTGAATTATTATCAGGGACCCGGATGGTATAAAACGTTCTTGAATATTGATAACCCATATAAAAACGGACGCACAATATTGCATTTCGAAGGGGCCGGACAGAAAACAGAAGTATATGTATACACCAGTAAAGTGGGCAGCCACATCGGAGGCTATGACGAATGGAATGTGGATATAACAGAATTCGCTGCTTCTTTTTTGAAAACAGCGGAAGCAGAGCGTTTCGGGGGAAAAGTCCCTCTGATAATCCGGTGTGACAACAGTCGCGACACAGAACTGATTCCCTCTGATTTGTCGGACTTTAACTTATACGGTGGGATTTACAGATATTTGAATTTGGTTTATGTACCATCTCTTTCTATCAAAAATTTGCACACAGATGCGAGTATAGTACCCGATGGCAAAACCGGAAAACTGACTGTTTCAGCTGATTTTAATAATTTTTCAGGCTTGCATACTGCCGATATTCTGATAAAGATATTCAATCCGGAAGGAAAGCTTATTAAAGAAGAAAATAAAGAGATCGGTACTACATCTAAGCAAGAATTGATTTCTTTGAGTATTCCGAAGCCCGATTTATGGTCTCCTGAGAATCCTGCTTTATATTCGTGTGAAGTCTTTTTATCTTCTTCCGGCGAAGAAGTCATTTATAAGGAAAAATTTGGATTCCGTCATTTCGAATTTAAAGAAAAAGGACCGTTCTTCTTGAATGGAAAACGTTTGTTGCTTAGAGGAAGCCATCGGCACGAAGATCATGCAGGAGTGGGAGCGGCAATGACCGAACAGCAAATGACCGAAGAAATGAAGATGATGAAAGCAATGGGCGTCAATTTTATCCGTTTGGGGCATTATCAGCAGTCACGTATTATTCTCGATCTCTGCGATAGTCTGGGTATTTTGGCTTGGGAAGAGATTCCTTGGTGCAGGGGAGGCCTGGGTGGAGAGCATTATAAGGATCAGGCACGCCGCATGTTGACTAATATGATAGACCAGCACCGCAATCATCCGTCAATAATACTTTGGGGAATGGGTAATGAAAACGATTGGCCGAATGATTTTCCTGAATTCGATAAAGAGCAGATACGTGCCTTTATGAAAGAGCTTCATATATTGTCACATGAGCTCGATAACACACGGTTGACTTGTATCCGGCGTTGCGATTTTTGCAGTGATATTGTCGATGTATATTCTCCTTCTGTGTGGGCAGGTTGGTATAGGGGTATTTATACCGATTACGAATCGATGTCTCATATGGAGATGGAAAAAGTTAATAGGTTTCTTCATGTAGAATGGGGCGGTGACAGTCATGCGGGACGACATGCCGAATACGATTATGTATCGTTAGAAAAAGCCGAAAATAAAGCTGAGGCATTTGCTGCATTTGCAAAAGAGACTAAAGAAAAGAAAGATTGGAGTGAAACCTATATCACAGATGTTATAGACTGGCACTTGAAAGAACAGGAACATATGCCTTGGTTGACAGGCACGGCATACTGGCCGTTCAAAGATTTTTCGACTCTGGTACGCCCCGAGAATCCCATTCCTTATGTAAACCAGAAAGGAGTTGTAGAGCGGGATATGCAGCCTAAGGAAGTCTATTATGTATTTCAGTCGTATTGGACAGATGAGCCAATGATTCATATTTACGGGCATACATGGCCTACAAGGTGGGGAAGAGCCAATGAGGAGAAGACAATAAAGGTATATTCCAATTGCGATGAGGTCGAGTTATTCCTGAATGGTAAAACGTTAGGTGTGAAGAAACGTAATTCTCAGGATTTTCCGGCAGCCGGGCTTCGCTGGCATACCCGCCTCATGCCCGGACAGAATGATGTAAGAGCAATAGGTTGGAAAGGTAAAGGTAGATCAAAAGCAGCAGTCAATGATACTATCGTTTTTGATTATGAAAATCGTGTATTCGGTAAGCCTGCTGAAATAAGAATTTCGGCAAAAAAATCAACAGATACATATTATTGGGTAGAGGCCGAATTGGTAGACTCTAGTGGTATTGTTGTTCTCGATTCTCAGGATTATATCTTTTTTGAAGCAATCGGAGATGCCTCATTGATAAAAGACAGAGGTACTGCAACAGCATCAGATAAAGTTCAGGCGACTAACGGCAGAGCACGTATAATGTTGGATAAAGCAAACGGACGCACCGAGGTCGCTGTTAAATCCGTAGGATTGAAAACCCAGTTTATTACTATAGAATAAGTGATTTCTCTGGTACTATTTTCTACGTTTAGTATGCTGTGTTACTACTTATTATCCCCTTTTTATTAAAATACTTGTTGGTTTATGACTTGATTGCTAATTGTTTGTGTTTTTTAGATATTCACTATTTTGATAAAGAAAAGAATAGGTATTTTGAATCTGAATATTTTCGTGGTGAGAAAATTACCCAACATCTATCAGATATGAAGAAATTATGTATTATTGTTTTTATTCTGTCTTTTGTAATTCAGCAGCTCAATAGCCAAAATAAAGAAAAGAAGGATCGTCCCGATATGAATAAATTTGTTCCGGAAATGTTCAGTTTTGCAGCTTTTCAGTTCGAGTATGCACTGAAATGTGTAGATAAAGCATTGGCGGAAAGAGTTCGTAACGATCAGGTGACACCACGTACCATAAATAAAGATGGAAGTCTGAAACTTGTAGGTCCTCGTGACTGGTGTTCGGGATTTTTCCCCGGATCATTGTGGTTTATGTATCGGTTTACAGGAGAAACGAAGTGGAAGCAGCAAGCCCGACGGTTTTCAGAATTGATAGAAACTGAACAGTTTGATGAAACTTCTCATGATGTTGGTTTTAAGATGTATAACTCATTCGGACAGGGTTTTGAACTTACCGGAGATTCGTATTATAAGGATGTTGTTATACAGTCGGCGAAAACATTGATAAAGAGATTCAATAAAAAAATAGGTTCGATACGTTCGTGGGATTGGAATGCTTCAGTGTGGCAGTATCCGGTGATTATAGATAATATGATGAATCTGGAATTGTTGTTTGAAACTGCCCGTTTGACAGGTAATTCGACTTTTTACAATATTGCTGTTACTCATGCAGACACAACTTTGAAAAATCATTTTCGGAGCGACTTTTCTTCGTTTCATGTAGTTGATTACGATACCATAACCGGAAATGTAAGGCATAAGCAGACTTTTCAGGGATATTCCGATCCTTCGGCATGGGCAAGAGGTCAGGCATGGGCATTGTATGGATTTACCATGTCGTACAGATATACAGGAAGACCCGATTATCTGAATCAGGCTGAAGGCATTGCCGATTTTATCTTTTCTCACCCGAATTTGCCTTCTGATTTGATTCCTTACTGGGACTTTGACGATCCTAAAATTCCTGATGTTCCGCGTGATGTGTCAGCAGCATGTATCACAGTATCGGCTCTTTATGAGTTATCTACTTATAGCTCTCAAAATAAAGATGAATATATTAATAAGGGAGATCAAATCCTGATAAATCTGGCAAAAAATTACAGAGCTAAACGCGGGACTAACCAGGGATTTTTATTGTTGCATTCGACAGGTCATCTTCCGGGTAACAGTGAGATAGATGTTCCTATAAATTATGCCGATTATTATTTTTTGGAGGCTCTTATCAGGAGAAAAGCAATATTGGATAAACTGCGATAATGTAGATTTTTATCTATAGGATAAGCAATGTGCCAATGAGAAAATATGCCAATGTGAGAATGAAATAATAAGGAATAAAGTGACAATGAATTATGGACAATTTTATTGTAACTTTTGTAACCTTTTTGAAAATTAATAATGAATAGTGAATCGCTTCAACTGATAATTGTTTATTGATAACTGTTCATTGATCAAGTAACTTTTGTTACCTTTTAGGCTTTAAAGTTTTAATTATAGATGTAAGTGAAAAAAGAGAAATGGTCTGAGGCTTTAAAAATATAATCTATGAAAAAACATTTGAATCGATTTTTATTACTTCTGTTTGTTCTGATGTCTGTATCTGGTTTTTCACAGCGGCAGATCAGATCATTTAATGAGGGATGGAAGTTTTCTAAAGGAGAAGAAATGCCTGTTGCTGATAGTGATTGGGATCGGGTATCAATCCCTCATACATGGAATAGCGATGCGTATACGGTAAAAGATTATTACAGAGGAGCTGCCTGGTATAGCAAATTATTTAGATTGTCGAAAGAAGATCAGGATAAACATTTGTTTTTACGGTTCGAAGGTGTAAATCAGGTGGCATCTGTGTATCTCAACGGAAAGAGGGTAGGAGAGCATAAAGGGGGATATACATCTTTTACATTCGATATAACAACACTTTGTGATAAAGAAGGGGATAATCTTTTGACTGTTAAAGTAGATAATTCTTTGGCTGACGTCCCCCCTATTTCGGGAGATTTTACCATATTCGGAGGAATATACCGTGACGTATGGTTGTTGTCTGTCCCCGGTCAGCATTTTGATTTGTCCGATTATGGATCGGATGGGGTATATATAGATACAAATCAGGTCTCCGAAAAATCCGGTTCCTATACCGTTAGAGGTGCTTTTGTTAATGCTGCTGAGGAAAAAGCTTCGGTAAAGGTGAGCTATACTCTTATAAGCCCTCAAAAGAAGGTCATCAGAACGAAAGAAGAGAAATACCTTTTATCTCCGAAGCAACCAAAGATATTCTCGTATACCGATATAGTTGATCAACCTTATTTGTGGACTCCCGAATCTCCCGATTTATATACAATAGAAACTGTTATCAGGGATGCGGCGACAAATAAAGTGCTCGATATTGTGACTTTACCTTTGGGTTTCAGGTGGTTCAGCTTTGACGGGCAAAAAGGGTTTTCATTGAACGGAAAACCATATAAGCTCCGTGGTGTATGCCGCCATCAGGACCAAAAGCCATGGGGGAATGCGCTGAGTGACGAGGCACACCGCAGGGATATGCAGCTGATTAAAGAGATGGGCGCCAACTTTATCCGCATATCTCATTACCCTCAGGATAAAGCGATAATAGAACAATGTGATAAACTGGGATTACTGGTCTGGGAAGAAATTCCTGTAATAGACATTATTCCTGAGGAAATAACTTTTGGCGATAATTGTGAGACATCCCTTCGGGAAATGATCAGGCAGCATTATAATCACCCTTCAGTAATTATGTGGGGATATATGAATGAGATATTACTTGTGACCCAGCGTAAGAATAAGGGGCAGGAGCTGGATGCTTTAGTAAAAAGAGAATTGGAGCTAGCCCGCAGACTCGAGCAAGTATTAAAAAAAGAAGATCCGAACAGATATAGTGTGATGGCTTTTCATGGTAGTGAATCTTATAATGAAGCCGGATTTCAGAATATCGTGGATGTCGTGGGATGGAATCTGTATCAGGGTTGGTATTCCGATAATCTCTCTCATTTCGATGCTTTTATACAAAAGCAATCAACGGATTATCCTGACAAACCTAAAATCATCAGCGAATACGGGGCAGGTTCGGATAAGAGAATACATTCGCTGCATCCCCAAAGATTTGATTTCAGCATAGAATACCAGCAGGAATATATAGAACATTATCTGCCTGTTATAGAGCGGGAACCCTACATTGCGGGAGCTGCATACTGGAATTTTATTGATTTCGGATCAGCACAGAGAGACGAGTCTATGCCCCGTATCAATAACAAAGGGCTGGTCTATGCCAATCGTACACCAAAGGATGTATACTATTATTTTAAAGCAAATTACCGCAACGATATTCCCGTATTGCATATAGCGTCACATGATTGGATGAAGCGAACCGGAGTTTCAGTAAATGGAACGGATGTGATCCAACCTGTAAAAGTATATTCGAATCTGGTTGAGGTCGAATTGTTTATTGATGGGAAATCGTTAGGTATAAAAAAAACAGCTAACTGTAATGCTGTATGGGATGTGCCTTTTACAAGCGGAGAACATTATATAGAAGCAAAAGGAATATATCAGGATAAGGAAGTGAAAACCGGATTGACTCTCTCCTTTGATGTAATACCTGAAAAATTGAATGCAGGAAATTTTTCGAACAGAGAACTGGCTGTTAATGCCGGAAGTAACACATGCTATATATCACCAGAAACAGGTCTGACATGGCTTGCCGACAAGCCTTATACCAAAGGCAGTTGGGGATATATAGGAGGAAAAGAAGAAGCTACATTGACACAGATTAAGGGCGTAAACGATAATCCTTTGTATCAGTCTGTTAGGGTGATGCCAGAGATGTATAGGTTTGATGTACCGGCAGGAGAATATGAAGTGGAATTGCTGTTTGCTGATATTTTCGGTACAGGTGCGAGTATAGCTCACACTTTAGGTATAACCGGTGAAAAGAGCCAGACGATAAACTCTTTTGATATCATAATAAACGGATCGGTTATAGATTCGGATGTAAGTTTAGATGACTCGGTAGGCAAATATTATGCTGTTCGGAAGAAATATATAGTGAAGTCCGAAAAAGGGGAAAATATCACGATCCAATTTCGGAATATATCGGGTTCTTCATTTATAAATGGTCTAAAGTTAAGAGTTTTATGAAATTAAGAATATAGCCTTTTTGTTTTAACCTTCTGTTTGGGCTATTGTTGAGTATAGACTTTATTGGTATAGCCGAAACTGTTGATTATTGTTTTGTAATATGTTATTTAAAATATCTGATCATGAAAATCTATTATCTGTTTATTCTTGTTTTTTTAGTAGGCTGCCACAGTGAGCAGCATCAGACTAAATTGTCGGAAGATGCATTTGTAAGAGTACAGGACCAGAACCTGATAACACCCGATGGTAAGCCATTTTTTATAAAAGGAACCAATCTCGGTAACTGGCTCAATCCGGAGGGGTATATGTTTGGGTTCGATAAAACTAATTCGCCCGAACGGATCAATCGCATGTTTTCTGAATTGATAGGACCTGATCTTACCCGTGATTTCTGGACGCAGTTCAAAGACAATTATATCACCTTCGATGATATCCAATTTATTGCGTCTACGGGAGCTAATACTGTTCGTCTTCCCTTTCATTACAAGCTATTTACCGATGAGGATTATATGGGGCTTACTGCAAAGCAAGACGGTTTTGCCCGTATCGATACTCTTATCAGCTGGTGTAAAAAGACAAACCTTTACCTTATTCTTGATATGCACGATGCTCCGGGAGGTCAGACAGGTGATAATATAGATGACAGTTATGGTTATCCCTGGCTATTTGACAGTAAGCCTTCTCAAAAATTATTCTGCGAAATCTGGACAAAGATTGCCGACTATTATAAAAATGAACCGACGATCTTAGGTTACGAGCTCGTAAACGAACCTATAGCCCCTTATTTCCCGAATATGGAAGAACTGAATGCCAAACTTGAACCTTTGTATAAAAGAGCAGTTGCAGCAATACGTACCGTTGATACCAACCATATCATTTTGTTGGGCGGATCTCAGTGGAATGGAAATTTTAAGCTATTCACTGATTCTAAGTTCGATTCTAAGATTATGTACACCTGTCATCGTTATGGCGGAGAGCCTACGGAAGAAGCTATTCAGGGTATTATTAATTTTAGAGACAGTGTTAATCTACCGATGTATATGGGAGAAATCGGACATAACTCGAATGAATGGATGGCGTCTTTTTGCAGAGTGATGGAAGATAATAATATAGGATGGACGTTTTGGCCGTATAAAAAGATCACTAGCTCATCGTTTGTCGGTTTTACAGCACCTGACGGTTGGAATAAAATCATTGCGTTTGCCGAAGCACCACGGAGTTCATATAAAGAAGTGAGAGAAGCCCGTCCCAATCAGAAAGAATCATGGAAGACAATGCAGGCTCTTATTGAGAATGTAAAATTCAGAAACAATACAATCCAGAAAGATTATATTCAGGCTTTAGGGCTTAAGGCCGATTGATATATTGAGGGAGCAGGTAATGTATCTGCTCTTTCTCTTGAAAACAAGAACTAAGTTGCATAAAGGATTTACGGTATAAGGCTTACAATATTGTATATATAGCTATTATGTGACAGATACTGCCGCCTAACACAAAGAAATGGAAGACAGTGTGCATATAAGGGATTTTTGCAAAAGAATAGAACAATGCTCCGATGACATAAGATACACCACCTGCTACAAGCCAATATAAAGCCTCCATTTTTCCGATATTGCCAAGTACTTCAATAAGCGGAGGAAAGGCTATAAATATGCTGCTTCCCATGATTACATAGCAAGCCGTTTCTATATAACTGTGCTTACCCGAACGTTTGAAACTGGCTATGACACCAGCCAAAGCAGCCAGCCATATAAACAAAGTGAGAGACCATCCCCATGCTCCTTGTTCTCTGAGAACGATCAATGTAAATGGAGTATATGTTCCGGCTATGTGAAGGTATATAGATGCATGGTCGAACTTTTGAAGTATATCTTTTTTTCGTCCTTCAGGTAAAGCATGGTAGCTTGTTGATGCGATATAGCACGACAGCATCCCCGTCAGATAGATGCATACACTGAGTATAGCCCAATTATTACCCGATGTAACAGCCATAGACAGCAAAATAAACCCGGAAACAATCCCGAGGGCTATACCCGCTGCATGTGATAAACTATTTGCAAGTTCTTCTTTTTTACTGTATGTTCTGCTTCTTGCCATTTTAAGAGTAAAGGTAATTATAAAGTACAGGGCTTGTGGTGATACGATTTTTATCTATACTGAAAAGATGAAAAAAGATATAATTTTAACTTTCGCGGTATTCGACCGGAGTCATTCCTGCATATTGCTTAAAATATCGACCGAAGAAAGATGGATTTGGAAAATTTAATTCTTCCGAAATCTGAAGAACAGTCATATTGGATCTCTTCAACATCGATTTAGCCTCTATTATAACTGATTCGTTAATCCATTCGTTCGCTGTTTTTCCTGTTGCTTTTTTTAATGTGCTCGACAGGTATTTAGGGGTAACGAATAACTTATCTGCATAGAATGCTACATTTCGAATTTCTTTCCGGTGGTTTATCATTAAACGAAAGAATTTGTGAAGAAGTTCTTCTTTTCTTGCCGACTTTATTTCGGTATTACATTCAGTGTCTACGTAAATAGAGCAGGCTTGCATGATGGTAGTATAGAGTAACCCTTTAGCTATTTCTTTTCTGTATGCCTGATCTGTTCTTTGGTGTAGGTTCTCAATCAACGAAAAATAGGTAAGCAATTCCTGCATTATTCCATTGGGTATCTTGATACACGACTGTTTTCCAATTTTGAAAGCGACATCAAAATTTGAAGGGAAAGGCAGATCCGAAAGAAGATCTATTGGGAAAAATAATGTTTTGGTATGTAGATTTTGACCTCTTTTTATGGGTTCGAATATTTGATTTGGAAATATAATTGTCAGCGTATTTTTGCTTACAGTGTATTTCCTGAGATTGATCTTTATCTCGGCAGTTCCGTCTAAACAAATAGAAAGAAGAACCCCCTCAAAGATATGAGGGAAATCGAGTAAAACATCTGTTGGAATTTCTGTCGACTCAGAGAAAATAATGTTTTCAACAACACGGGCATTTGCGTTTTTGTTGAGAATATCATCAACGGAAATTTTTTCAATAGGTTCCATTTTTTTTACAATAAAATACAGGCTTTGTTCGACTACAATAGTAAAGGTAAATAAAAAAAGGAAAAATCGGACATTTTAGACGAATTTCAGGTTGTTATATATTCGTAAAAATCAAAGATCTTTGCCATTGTGATTTCAGGTATTGTGTTATGAAGAAAATGTTTAAGATAAAGCCGATTCATTGTGTGGGAGCATTTATTGCTATAATACTTTCTATGTATATGGTAGACAGCTTTACACCCAAGGCAAGTATTAAATCGATTCATGAAACAAGTTTACTCGAAGTTGATGACCGTGTTTTTGGAGATAAAACCGGATCGGGTATTTCTTATGTGCTTTTCTATTCCGAAGATTCAGAAAAGTGTACAGAAATGGCTTATAATCTCGATCAGCTGTCAAAAAAAGAGTCCGGCTCTCACTTCTATTGTATGAATGTATCGAAAGATCAGGCTCAGGCGTTAGCTCATCAGGTATCGGGTGTTCCATACACTCTGATATTGAAAGATGGAAAACCCGTAGAAAAAGTATTAGGAATTGTTCCGGTTTCAAACTTGCGGATGATTCATGAAAGAATAAATAAAAAAGATTGAAAATATGGTCGAAATGGTTAAACAACAGACATTAAGAAATAGCTTTCTTTTAGAGGGAATAGGTTTACATACAGGTGTGTATGCAAAAATAAAATTCAATCCGGCTCCGGAAAATCACGGATATAAGATAATGAGAACCGATTTGCCCGGAACCCCTATTATCGATGCATTGGCAGAACATGTGATGAGTACCGAGAGAGGAACAGTCTTGAATGTAGACGGTATTCAGGTAGGAACAATTGAGCATGCTATGGCAGCGTTGTATGCCTGCGAAATAGATAATTGCCTGATAGAAGTGGATGCTCCGGAGTTTCCTATTTTGGACGGAAGTGCCATCTTATATTTGAAAAGTATAAAGGAAGTCGGAACCCACATTCAGAACGCTGATCGTAAGTACTTCGATTTTCCGCGGAAAAAGTTCAAGGTAATGGATCCCCAGACAGGCTCTTCTTTGCAAATGATTCCGTTTCAGGATTACGCTATCCAATGTGATATATCTTTCGATTCACCTTTGCTGAAAAAGCAAAGTGCAAAACTTGATAGCTTACAGGAATTTGCGAAAGAGATAGCTTCTGCCCGCACATTTGTCTTCGTTCGTGAGATCCAAACTTTGATTCAGCATAATCTGATTAAAGGAGGAGACCTCGATAATGCTATTGTTGTTTACGACTCGGTAATTCCGCAGGATGAATATGATAAGATAGCCGATCTGATGGGTGTTGAAAGGCGTGATGCGACAAAAGTAGGCTATATAATGAATAAGCCATTGCTTTACACAAATGAACCGGCTCGACACAAACTCCTGGATGTGATGGGAGATCTGGCTTTAGTCGGAGGTTTTATAAAAGGGCGTATCATAGCAAATCGTCCCGGACATAAGATCAACAATCAGCTGGCAAGAGCTATACGCAAATATTATATCGAAACAGTAGAAGAAAAAGAAAAGAAGAGACGTGAAAAGGCAAGAGCGAAGAAGGTCGCAGCAGCTCCTGCTGTATCCAATTTTTATTGGAATTGCCCATAAAGGTCTCAGTCCTATTTATAGATTTGGTTAGTAAAGCAGCCAAAGTTTGTTATAATCTTAATATACATCATTGAATGTATTCTATTACTTATAGATGCTAAGGAGATGAGAAAACTACTTTTATTTTTACACATAAATTCGAAAGTTCTAACAGGCTTTATTGTAGGCGGTTTCTTAGGATATCTGCATTGGTTTTATTTCGGATGTTACTGGGGTACTTACCTCTTATCAGCAGAATGCTGGGTTAATTGTTCCATGGGAGCAATTTTCGGAGGCTTTGTTGCCAGCTTGTTCAATAATAATGACATCTGAACCCATTCAGTTATACTAAGACATCGTATAGGAAACAGCCAACTGTGAAGTTGGCTGTTTTTATATCAATATTCGGCAGGTAGAGCCTCCAGTTGAATACGAGAGAATACCGGACCGTCTTTACATACATACTGACTGCCTACATTGCATCGTCCACACTTGCCAACTCCACATTTCATCCTGTTTTCTAGGGTGGTATATATGTTTTCTGCCTGAAAACCAAGCTTGTCCAAAACCGGAAATGTAAACTTAATCATCACCGGAGGACCGCAGACAATGGCTATTGTATTCTCGGGTGATGGGTTCATTTTTTCTAGAACACTCGGTACAAACCCGATATCTCCTTTCCAATCAGGGGTTTCACCTCCCGGATCGACAGTCGTTACCAAATTTACATCGGGGCGTTCTTCCCATTCTTTCAACTCGTGTTTATATACCAGATCGGCTACAGATTTAGCTCCGTAAAGAATACTTATGTTGTTAAAATTTTCACGGGTGTCCAAAGCGTTCCATATCACACATCTCATAGGAGGCAAAGCAATACCTCCCGCTATAAAAAGCAGGTTTTTGCCTTTCCATTCATCTATAGGGAATGTATTTCCGAAAGGTCCTCTGAATCCCATTGTCTGACCTTCTTCGAGTTTTGCCAAAGCGGATGTTACCTTTCCTGCTTCACGGAAAGTACATTCTATATATCCTTTTCGAGTAGGAGATGAGGCAATACAAAATGTGCTTTCTCCTTCTCCGAATGCCGAATATTCACCGAACTGTCCGGCTTTGAATTCGAAATTCCGGGCTTCTTCTTCATCCTTGAATTTCAGACGGAAGGTTTTAACTCCCGGTGCTTCCTGTGTAATCTTTTCGATTGTCATCAGGTGAGGCAGGTATATATTATCGTTCATAATTGATCAGTTTACTTATAATTGAGAAATTTCACTTAAATGCTCGGATAAATTCATATCCACCGGACAAGCCCTTGAGCATCTTCCGCATCCCGTGCAGCCTCTCACCGAAATTCGTTCGGGCATATATGCGAATTTATGTAACAGTCGCTGACGCCATCGTTGGCTTTGAACTTCACGCGGATTGTGTCCTGATGTATGCAGTGTGAAGAGTGAAAATCCGCAGGAATCCCAGCAGCGCAGTCTTTCGCCGCTATTACCCTTTGTGTTTTCCTGGATATCGAAACAGGCGCAGGTAGGACATACGAATGCACAGGCTCCGCAACCCAGACAACGCTCCGATTGTTCTTTCCATACTTCGCTTTCGAACATATGCGATATTTTGTCGTGTAATTCTTCAATATTGAATCTTACAGGAACTTTTGCCAGATATTCTTCTTTATTGATATTGGGTTCTGCACTGAACAGGTCGCTGTATTTGTCTGCTAAAGCCTTTCCTTTTTCGGTGATAATCTCTGCCAGATATCCGTCAGAAACAGGAGTGAGTAATATGTCGCTTCCTTCTGTATTGCCGGGACTACCGTTGACAGATGTACAGAAACAGAAATCATCGCACTGGGTACAGCTCATCGAAACGAGTGTAGTACGGTCTATATGTGCATTGAATGGTTTATCTTTTGTATCCCAATTGAATATTCCCGAAAGAGGGCGAAACCCTGCCGCATCGCAAGGGTGAATCCCGAATACCACAGTTTCGGGAATACTTTCTGTATCGAAATCTTTAAGAGTGACATCTCCTTTCTTTTTTTCGAAAGAGAATAGTTTTTCGGTACGGGGAAAAGCCACGGCCTTTGCCGATTGGGTTGTTTGTATATGCTCAAGACTGATTTCTTCGGATGATGTGATATAGCGGAAATCTGTCCTGTCACCTTTGGATACCGGAGCAAATATCCGCTTTCCGTCGGAGTTTATTTTATTCAACCAGATTTTTAGCGCGTCTTTTGATATATGTTTCTTTTCCATAAGGCTTAACGTATAAAAGATTCCTGATCTTCGGGTTTGAATGTCGATAGCACATTGCCATGTCCATCATTCTTTCCGAAATTAGCTGCAACCGTTTCCGACATCATGTGAGTGAGCAGATGAATGGGGATTCCCAGAGGACAAGCTGTTCCGCACGATCCGCAGTCGGAGCAGCGTCCTGCCATGTGCATCACACGGTTTATCTGCCATTCCATATTAGTAAGAGTACTTGCCCAAGGCTGAATCCATTGAGGGCGATTCACTTCTACTATACATTTGGTACAATAGCACATAGGGCAGGCGGCACGGCAGGCATAACATTTAAAACATTTCGATAATTCGTCAGACCAGAATGCCCAACGTTCCGAAGCATTCATTGCTTCCAGTTCTTTTACGAGTTTATCATCCTCCATTTTTGAGGGAGGAGGTGTTTTTTGAAGATACTCTCTGATTTGATCGGCATCCGAAAAAACAGTCAGAGAGCTATTGTTATCTACACTTATAATGTGTAAGCGGTCTTTATTCAGTTGGTTTTCATTGAATAACTGTAAGATACTTTTCAGTGCATAATACGAAGCCGAAATACCTACTCGCTTTCCGGCTATAAGGTCTTTGCGAGTAAGATATACAGCAAGATTGCCTTGACAACGATCATCGAAAATAAGCTTATCGGCATCTGATACATTCTTTACAAAGAACGGACGGGGACGATTAGATCCGGCCTCATATCCGATAAACAGATCTATTGATTCGCTGTCGAACAGTTCTTTTACTTTATTAATCAGTTCATTCATGGCTTACCTCCATTTCTTTAGCTAATTCGGGTTCGTTTTCTTCGAGAAAGTCTGCAGCCCTGCGGTATTCGGTGTAGGGACCCATTTCTCGAATCGTGTTTACTGTCGAATTTACTATATCTGCCCATTTGGCTCCTTCGGCAGCCGATACCCAGGCAAAATGGATTCGGCGGACATCGACCCCTATAAAATCGAGAAGGCTGCGAAAAAGAATCCAACGGCGACGGGCATGGAAGTTGCCGGAAGTATAATGACAATCATTAGGATGGCAACCCGATACAATAATGCCGTCCGACCCGTTGGCGAATGCTTTGAGTAAGAGCATAAAGTCGATGCGTCCTGTACAGGGGAAGCGAACGATTTTGACGTTCGATGCGTATTTGATACGGCTTGTTCCCGTAAGGTCGGCTCCGGCATAAGTACACCAGTTACAGACAAATGCTACTATTTTGGGTTCAAATTCAGTATTCATAGAATTCAGTTTTTCTGAAACGTTTGTTGTAAAAAAGGTAACAAAATCAGGGATGAGTTAACAGTTATCAATAAACAATAATCAGTAATCAAATTCAAAAAGGTAACAAAGGTTACTACAAAATTGGACATCTTTCAGTGTTCCTTTATTTCCTTGTTGTCTCATTATATCATATTAGTATATTGTTTTCTTGTAACTGAAAATCAGATACCGTATGCAGAAGCAGGAAAAACTAGTTTCGGTCGTTATAGAAATAAAATAGCTCTGCGAGCTTAATAATCAAAGAAAACCTACTTCCGCATCCGATATCATCTTATCATACCATATAATTAAAATAAAACATCAAATTTTTTAAGATCGCTTTTGTGAATTACAAACATGTAAAAATCAGTTGCTTAATTCGAAAAGGTAACAAAGGTTACAACATCAATGTACAATTTCCATTGTTACTTTTCCTCTTTCAGTTGATCTCTGTTAACTGATCTTACCTATAGATAAAAATACACAAAAGGGTCTGTCTCCCTAGTCTGCAAGAACTGCTATAACTTCAGCATACATTTGCTCGTTTGAAAATCCTTGTATGTCAATGGATTTTGAACGACAGAATGATACACAGGTTCCGCAGCCCTGACAAAGACCGGGATTTACACGGGCAACCGTTTTTATAATTTCCCCTTGGCGGTTTTTGATCGCTTCATGCTCAATAGCCTGATACGGACATGCTGTTTCGCAAAGGAAACATCCTACACAAGTCGATATATCGTGTGACGAAATACGGTTGACTACTGCAACGGTAGGTTCTCTTGTCAATTCATCTTTAGAGAACAGCCCGATTACTTTGGCCGCTGCTCCTGATGCAGTACTCACTGTATCTGGTATATCTTTGGGTGCCTGACATGCTCCGCAGAGGTATATTCCTGCTGTATTTGTTTCCACAGGTTTCAGTTTCGGATGAGCTTCAGCAAAGAATTTATAAGGGTCATATGATACGTGCATCTTTTGAGCGAGCTCTTCCGCTCCGCAATTGGAAACACCTGCGGTAGCGAGTACTACCATGTCAGCTTCTATTTCTACGGGTTTAGCACCCATGAGTGTGTCTACTCCTTTGACTATAAGTTTTCCGTCTTTTTCGTAAACTCGGGCAACGCGTCCTCTTACATAATTTGCCCCATCGTCTTCAATGGCACGGCGAACAAATTCTTCGTAATTTTTACCTCCGGCACGTATGTCCATATAGAATACATACGATTCTCCATCGTGTACTTTATGCTGATACAACATAGCATGTTTGGCAGTGTACATACAGCATATTTTTGAACAATAAGGGATACCTTTCGCCGGATCGCGAGATCCTGCGCAGGCAATAAATACTACTTTCTGAGGTACTTTCCCATCAGATGGCCGCCGTATTTCGCCGAGTGTAGGACCCGAAGCCGAAGCCAGCCGTTCGAATTGAAGTCCGGTAATTACATCCGGATATTTTCCATAGCCGTATTCGGGGAAGAAATCAGGTTTAAGTACATCAAAACCTGTTGCAAGTACTATCGCTCCTACATTTTCGGTGATCAATTCATCCGGGCGGTCAAAATCGATAGCACCTGTCGGGCATACCTTTTGGCATACTTTGCACTTACCATTCGTATAATAGTTGCAATTCTCTTTATCTATAACGGGTTTATTGGGTACAGCCTGAGGAAATGGAGTGTAAATGGCTGTACGCATTCCTAATCCGGCATTGAATTCACTTGGTATCTTTTTCTTCGGGCATTTACTATAGCAGACTCCGCATCCGGTACAGGTTTTAGGGTCTACACTTTTGGCTTTCAGCCTGATTGTTGCCTTGAAATTGCCGATAAAGCCATCGAGACTTTCCAGCTCCGCATAATTATATAAGGTAATGTTGGGGTGCTGGGCAACTTCTACCATCCGAGGGGTAAGGATACATTGCGAGCAGTCGAGTGTAGGGAATGTTTCGGATAATTGGGACATATGTCCTCCTATAGATGCTTCTTTCTCAACCAGAATTACCTGTTGACCTGCATTAGCAATATCCAGACTTGCCTGAATACCTGCGATACCTCCGCCTATAACCAGAGCTTTTTTAGTGATAGGTACTTTTATTTCGTTAAGAGGTTTATCCAGTTTTGTTTTTTCGATAAGCATCCGTACCAGATCTATCGCTTTAGCGGTGGTTGTGTCGCCTTTTTCGTGTACCCATGAACAATGCTCACGCAGGTTCGACATTTCGCACATATACGGGTTAAGTCCGGCTTCTGCACATGCCTTTCGGAAAGTGGGTTCGTGCATACGTGGCGAGCATGCACCGATAACAACTCCGGTCAACCCTTTTTCTTTGATGGCTTCTTTTATCATGGTCTGCCCGGGGTCAGAACACATGTATTTGTAGTCGGTGGCAAATTCTACACCTTCTATATTGGCAGCTTCCTGTGCAACTTTTTCGCAATCGACGGTCGCGCTTATATTTTCGCCGCAGTGGCAGATGAAAACTCCTATTTTTGACATAAGCTAAGTATTTTGTGACCTATGCAAAGGTCGGTGCGACAAATAGTTTTTTCAGTCCCAAGGCATTTCTATCCAATCCGATAGCAAGACCGATAGCCTGTGTTATGTACAGAACAGGTGTATCTATTTGGGTTTGCAGATAGCTATTGATGTGAGGGCGGCGCATATCCAGATTCGATTGGCACATCGGACAGGCTACAATGATGGCTTCGGCTCCACGGTCGGATGCATCTTTAACTATATGTCCTGATAATTTTGCTACGATATCGGTGCGCGAGACCGAAAAACCAGCTCCACAGCATTCGGTTTTATATCCCCAGTCCATTGATTCCGCTCCTATTTTGCGCATAAGATTATCCATCGATTGAGGATCTTCCAAGCGGTCGAATTGTAATATTTCATGAGGACGAACCAACAAGCATCCGTAGTAGCATACCACTTTATGCTCGAATGGTTTTACTACTTTCTCTTCTATTTTGTCGGCAATATATTTCAGTACGAACTGCATTACATTTAATATCTTTACATTGCCTTGTATTGGCATGCCTATGATTTCGGAAACACGCTCTTTCAGTTCGGGCTTTTCGTTTATTTCATGTTGGGCAACACTCAAGCGGTTGTAGCATGCTGCGCAGGGCACAACTATTTCAGTCAAACCTTGCTTTTCGGCCAATGCCAATATACGTGCAGGAAGAGCAGTTGCCAACTCGTGGTTGATATTGTGTGCGGCAGTAGCACCGCAGCAGTTCCAATCTTCGATCTCAACCAAATTGATATCGAATGCTTTAGCAATGGCTAGTGTCGATTGGGCGTACTCCGAAGAAGTGCCTTTCAGAGAGCATCCCGGGTAAAATCCTATTTCCATAGTTTTTTAATTGATTGTTAGACCTTATTCCTTCGTTTTGGAAAAGATGGCAGAGATCTGTTTCTTGTTTTTCACTCTTTCGGGAATAATGGGCAGTTTGCCTTTCATGAACATCGAAGGGGCTACGTCCAAATCCTGAGTGAGGTTCATTGTCCGGGCTTTGTATCCGACAACAAGACCGATCTCGTAAAGTCGTCCCGTAAATTTTACCGAATCGAGAAATGCCCGGTGGAATGATAATATATTATTTGATTTTTTGTTGATCGTTTTTTCTTCTAATGCCTTTTCCCGCATATAATCCATCAATGCAGGAATATCTATCTGCATAGGACAGCGTGTAAGGCAGTTCTGACACGATATACACAGCCAGATGGATTCCGATTTCAATAAGGCCGTGTAGTTCATGTTGTCATTGGTTTGCAGCATACGCATGACCATACTTGGCGGATAGTCCATGTCTTCGGCAACAGCACATCCTGCTGAACACTTACCGCATTGATAGCATCGGTTGACATTAACACCGACTTTGTCTTTGATAGTTGATATATAGCTTTGCTTTTCCATGATAAAAACAAATATTGATCATTCAAGGTGTTGAATATATTTATAAATGTAATTTAAAAATCACATTAAATATACAGTTTTGCTATGTAAATATAGCAAAATAGATGTTTTGGGATGCATGAAAAAGGATAAAAAAGCTTATAGAGTAGCTAGTTTATAATTATTCTAAATAATATAGATTAAGTCTATTTAGTTATAGATAAGGTGTAGGAACGAATTTTATACGCTTTTAACTAATGAAAAATTGATTAAAGGCAAGATCGTGATGTGTGTAATTGTCTGTAAGTTAGAAATTAAATGTTTTCTGGATCGGGTTTAATCTCTTTCATTTCTGTTCCGTGAATTTCTATAGGGCGGTTGTCTCGAAAGGTTACATGTACATATTCCCCTGAAATATAGCATGTTCTTATTTCGGGGTTGTTTTTTAATCTTTCAAGCAGGCTAAGGTTATCTTTAGACTTGAGTGCGAATAATTTATAAGATGATTCTTTCATTTAGCAATATATAAATCTATTTTTTCACAAATCTTCTTATAAAGTGATTTGCGTTTGCAGGTACGGTAAAAAATCCATTGACCGAAGCTGCTGTAAAAAAGTATAGCCAGATTACGGATTTTTCGGATGCGCAGAATTATTTTTTCGTTTACTACTCTGAAATCCTTATCCAGAAGTATTGCCGTGGCGGCATTCTCTCCGGTTTTCATTGCATAAAACAATCCTTCGCTGGTAACAGAATCCGTATAGCTCCCGGCATCACCAATGAGTATAATATTCTTTAGGAAAGGATATTCTATCTTGTCCATTGTAGGGATATATGCTCCTTTTATTTTTCCGTCTTTTGAGAGGTGGTGATTCGACAGCATTTCGTCAAATTCAGCCAGAGTAGGAGTGTTGTCGTGTCCGTATCCTGCGACATAGCCGTTTACGTTCGGGAAAACATACCCGTATCCCATTCTGTAACGTTTATCAAAAAATATTTTAATGTTTCTTTCCGATTTATCTGATACGCCTTTCTCCATCCACACAAGCCCTTTCTTGCGATTCGGTTCTATGTATTTGCGGACAATGCTGTTTGCTCCGTCGGCTCCGACCAGAGTATTGCAAGATATGACTGTTTTATCTCCCAAAGTGAGGTATATTTTGTCCTCTTTTTCTTCGATAGATGCCACCTTGGCATGGAGAACTTCTCCTCCAATAGATTTGTATTGATCGAGCAGTACATTATCGAAATCTTTTCGAACCACGGTGCGTATTCCTTCGGTCATACGGAAATTAGCTAATAGTTGGTTGGGCGAATGCACTTCCATCTGGTGTACTGTAAGATAATTGTATTGCAGATCGGGGTATATACGGCTGAGCAGACGTACCGACTTAGGGGTAAGCCCTCCTCCGCAAAGCTTTTCGCGGGGAAATTCTTTTCTTTCAATAATCAGGCATTCACATTGATTTTTTGCAAGAATGTAACCACAGACACTGCCTGCGGGACCTGCCCCTACTATAATGGTTTGTATGTGTCTGATTTGTTTATTCATAATCGATGACAATTCTTTATCTAGCTAAATAATCGTCTATTTTACGGCGGATACGATTATACATAAAATCAGTTGTGCAAAAGTATACTAATGGATAATGTACCAGCTTATTATAGAAGTATTCCGACAATTGATTTATTTTTCGCATACGGGTAATAATACCTCCGCAAAGTTCTTTAAACGAAGATTCTTCGATAATAGACATTGCCGCAAATCCTCCCGTTTGGATAGCATAAAATATGCCTTCACCTGATATCGAATCTACATACCCTCCTGCATCGCCGATAAGTATAATATTGTTCTTCATCGGGTATTCTATATTATCGAAGATGGGCAGATATGCTCCTTTTTGTTTATCTGCATCGGGAAGTCCCGCTTCTTGTATCCTTCTCTGAAACTCATGTTTGCTGGTATTCATGTCGCCATATCCGATAACGCATCCTTCGGGGTTGGGAAACATGTACATATAACCTTTTTCGAGTTTAGTATCGAAGTATAGTTTTATATTGTCGAATTTTTTATTGAGAACGGTTTTTTCCAATAAAAGCATTTTCCGTTTATTATTCGGATCGAGGTATTTTCGAACGATACTGTTTCCTCCGTCCGCTCCGATTAACTTATTGCATGAAAACTGACGGTTGTCTGCCAGAGTCACAAATACTTTTCCGTCCCGTTCTTCTATTGTTTTAGCTCTTCCGTGTACGACTTCACCTCCAGCTTGTTTGTATGCCTCGAGTAAAATCTGATCAAAGTCTTTACGGCATACCACCCGTATTTCATCAGATAAGTCGAATGTACGGTTTCGGCTTTGACCAAGGTGTACTTCGAGTTTTTTTACTGATTGATAATCATAGGTAATGCCGCCAAATATTTTATCTATGAGTCTGTAACATTTCGGAGTAAGTCCTCCTCCGCAGACTTTATCTCTGGGGAATTGGCTGCGTTCTATTATCAGGCTTTCTTTTGACTTTTGTGCAAGCATGTATCCGCATGTAGCACCTCCGGGACCTCCACCTATAATGATTGTCTCTATGTGTCTGATTTCTGATTTCATTTGCTTGTTGCGTTAAAAATCTAAGTTCTGGTATATCCCTTTCTTTATTTCAGGTATTAGGTAACGGATGATAAAGATAATAAGATTTTATCTGAAATACATGATATGATCAGTAGCGATAACATTGCATTTTTGGTGTTGTGTAACATATGATACAGATTTTAAACATTATAGTGTCTTACATTTGTTTAAAATATAAGATGGGGTTACCTAAAAATAAATCTGATAAAATTATGAGTGAACTGATTAATAATTCTGCAAAAAGGAAAGAATTGCTTAAGCATCTTATCCTGCAGCTGCACTCGGGTGAGGCTCCCGATGCTATAAGAAAGCGATTGGAAGAGTATCTCAAAACTGTACCTTATAATGAGGTTGTGGAGGTCGAACAAGAATTGATTTCCGAAGGATTGCCTGAAGAAGAAGTTCTCCGTTTCTGTGATATTCATACAGCGGTATTGGATGGACATATCGATCAGACTTTTGCGAAAGAAGTTCCCGCAGGACATCCTGTGGATACTTTCAAAAAAGAAAACAAGGAACTCGAAAAAGTAATAGTGCAGGTGAGGGCTTTGTATAATCAAGCATCTCAACTAAAAGATACTGATATAAAGGGCTATTTATTAAAACTGAAAGCATTATATAATGCTTTGTCAGACGTGGATAAGCATTACCGGAGAAAAGAATACCTGTTGTTTCCTTTTATGGAAAAGCATGAAATAACAGGACCTCCTAAAGTAATGTGGGGCAAACATGACGAAACAAGGGAGTTGTTAAAATCCGCTCATGAAGTATTGGATGTACAGGACGATATGTCAGTTGAAGATCTTTATACAATCATAGCTTATACTTTAGAGCCTGTACTGGTATCTGTTGAAGGCATGATTATGAAAGAAGAAGAGATACTTCTTCCGATGTGTATGGATACTCTGACCGATATAGAGTGGTATCAGATATACCAACAGACCCTCGAATTTGGTTTCTGTTTATATGATCCATCTGATAAATGGCATCCGGAAGATATAGAAGTTAGTGATGTCTCTTACTCGCAAAACGGCAATGTACAGTTGCCAACAGGAAGCTTTTCGATAGATGAATTGACTGCTTTCTTTAATCTGCTGCCGATGGATATCACATTTGTTGACAGGGATGACAAGGTGAAATTCTTTTCTCTCGGGCCACATCGTATATTCGACCGCAACAGAGCTATAATCGGACGCAAAGTACAGCTTTGCCATCCCCCCGGAAGTGTACATGTTGTAGATCAGATTCTCGATGATTTTAAAAGCGGAAAAGAATCGAATGCAGCATTCTGGATCAACTTTAAAGGGCAGTTTATTTATATCGAATACATTGCCATGCGGGGCGAAAACGGCGAATATCTGGGGGTAGTCGAATGTACTCAGGATCTGACTAACTTAAGAAAACTCGAAGGAGAGCAGCGTCTGCTTTCATATACATCCCGTTGATATGGAAAAGCCCGATATCACAATACAAACAAAAGTGGGGGAGATACTCGAATACTATCCCGAATTGGAAGAGGTACTCTTGAACATGTCTCCTGCTTTTGCGAAATTGAAAAATCCGATCCTACGAAAAACCGTAGCGAAAGTAGCTTCATTGAAACAAGTAGCCGAAGTTGGAAATTTAGATCTGTCTGTTTTAATAACCACTCTGAGGAATGCTGCAGGCTTATCCGTCTCAGGCGAAGATTCTTCCGATTCGGAGATTTTGAAAGAGGAACGTCCTATTTGGGCAAAGAATGAGGCTGTGACGGTGGTTTTTGATGCTTGCCCTGTTATCAATGGCGGGGGGACTCCGATGCAGGATATTTTATCAAAGGCAAATGCGTTGTCGGAAGGCGAGATTTTAAAATTGTTGACTCCGTTTGTTCCGGCTCCGATAATTGGTCTGTTGAGAGGAAAGGGATATAGATGTTGGAGTTGTAAAAATAAAGATAAAATCGAGACATATATAAGTGTTTAATAAATAGGTCTTAGACCTTAATATAAAATCTATGACAATAAAAGATATTAAGAAAGATCTGGAGTCGGCAAAACGTCCGGTTCCAAGAGTTTTAAAAAGCGGTGATAACTTTAAAGTTATAATAATAGGCTTTAAAGATAAGATGATTTTGGATGATCATAAGACAGATATTCCTGCGCGTTTGGTTGTCCTCGAAGGAAAAGTAATTTATAAAGAAGGAGATAAAACTGTGATGATGAATCAGTATGACGAAGTGAATATTCCGGTCAATATTATTCATTCAGTAACAGCTCTCGAGGACAGTTTGTGTATGGTGGTGAAAGGATAAATCCTGTACTTGGTAAAATATTTACAGTTGATAGATCTTGTCTATTATAGGCCGGATTTATCTATAACTATAATTAGGTATTGGGCAGCTGAATATTCATGGTTTTTAGGGATTGTATTGGTTTTCTTATGATTATATCTTTGTAAACATAATTGTACACTAATCAACCTTCATAAACAATGAAAAATCAATTTAAGTTTTTAGCATTATTTTTATGTGTGTTTTTTGCATTTTCTGCATGCAGCGATGACGATGACGATAGCGGAAAAAATAACGGGGGGACTCCCGGTACTGTTAAAACAGTAGAGTTTCTTGATGTTAAATCATATACCGATTGGGTATATTTCTCTTTCTCGAAAAATGCGGTTGTAACAGTTACTGACTTTGCGAATGATCTTTCTTGGGATATAGCTTTCCATAGAGGAGATATAAGGCTGAACGGCGGTAAATCGGGTAAAGGTAAAGGTGCAGTAGTTCAGACTACTTCTACTAATTGGGATGATATAAAAGAGGCTCCGTCTTCAGGTTATAAAACCGATGAGATCGGAACGATCACAACTTCATTTACAGGAACAGGAATAACTACAGAAGACCAGCCTTTTTCTCAGACTTTGACCGGATGGCTGACTGTTGATACAAGTAATCCTCCTCCCAAGTATACCATCAATGGTTCGATTTATGTCGTTAAAGCTGCAGATGGCAACTATGTGAAATTATCATTATATGATAATAAGAACGAAAAGAACGCTGCCGGATATGTGAGTTTTAAATATCAGTATAATGCTGATGGCTCTACCAAATTTTAAGAATAAGATCTAAGTTAGAGGCTTTGTAAGTAACCGAAAGTATCTAATTGTACATTAGATATACAATGACTGACCGTTGTCTAAATACTGACAAAGTTGATAAGAAGGTCTGAGACCTTAAAGGAAAATGTCAGACGGAATTTTTTCTCTGGCATTTTCCTTTAACTCTATGTTTTTTTAATCCTTGCCTAATTATAATAGCATAACCTTTCTGCCCGAATATATTCGGATAGAAGAGGTCTATGTCCTTAATCAATCATAAATCATGAGATTTCTCATATCTTTAGTATTATTATTTACAACCCTTACGGTTTATACTCAAAATCGTATTATCAGAGGAAAAGTTGTGGATTGCGGCTCCTATGAGGTGTTACATGGAGCGACAATCAGTTTGCCCGGATACAACAAAGCCATTTTGTCCGAGTCCGATGGTATATTCAAATTGCCGGGTTTGAAAAATGAAAGAGTAATATTACATGTGTCGGCATTAGGTTATGAAGAACAAAAAATATCAGTTGATTTGTCAGCAGGTGATCAAGATATAAATATCCCGTTATGTAAAAAATCAGTCGATTTAGATCAGGTTGTAGTATCAGCTACCCGTACCGAACGGCTGTTGAAAAATGTACCTATAGCCGTTCAGATTATATCGTCGAAGGTTTTAGAGAAAGCACAGGTTGCCAATTTTAGAGAATTATTGGAATACGAGTTTCCCGGTATCAATTTTACAAATAATGGCGGACATGCAAATATTAATATGTTAGGTTTCGGAGGTAAATACGTCCTGTTCTTAATGGATGGAGAACGGATTGCAGGAGAAACTTTCGACAATATAGATTACAATCGTGTAGACATGGATAATGTGGAGCGAATAGAGATCATGAAGGGTGCGGCTTCGTCTCTATACGGATCGAATGCAGTGGGTGGCGTAATCAATATTATAGGCAGAAAGCCGGAGAAACCTATCGAAATAACCGCAAACAGTAGATTTGCCAGTGAAGGTGAACAGAATTACGGATTAACCGTAGGTTCCCGACAAAAATGGGGATATGCCTCCATAACCGGATCAATGAAGCAACGAGATCCTTATACACTGAAAGACCGTTCTCCCCTTACTCAGGAATTCGAAGATGGAACAAAAGAAGAAAGAGATCTGAGTGAAACTATTATTGCAGGCTACAAGGATTATAGTTTATCAGGAAAAGTTGGTGTTAATGCCTCTGATAAGTTGCAGATAGAAGCTAAAGGCGGATACTACTTTAAAGAACGGAACCCCGGAGGATTAGACGGTAAAAAAGTGAGAGATCGTTATTATGATTATTCGGGAGGTTTAAAAGCCGAATATACATTTTCGGAAGACAGGCATTTATCTCTATCCGGAAATTATGATAAGTATAATAAATACGACTATTACCGTTTGCTTAAAGAAGAAGAGAAAAATTATGAAAACACTCAATGGCACGTCGGAGGGATATACGATCAGAAAATAGGTCGTCGGCATTCCTTTGTTGCAGGATTTGAGGTCTTTTCGGATGATCTGATGACATTTATGTTTGAAAGTGATGGAAGCAATGCCAAACGTGATGCTTATACTTATTCGGGCTATACTCAGCAGGAATGGGTTTTGAATAACAAATTGACATTGGTAACAGGCTTGAGGTATGATTATCATTCTAAGTTTAAAGGACGTTTGACCCCCCATTTATCGGCAATGTATAAGCCGATGTCCCGCGTAACATTGCGTGGAGGATATTCCGGAGGCTTTCGTTCTCCAACCCTGAAAGAACTATATACCGACTGGTTCCACCCATATGGAGGAGGTTTCCAGATCGTGGGAAGTAAAGACCTCAAACCGGAGAAAAGCAATAACTTTAATCTCTCGACTGAAGTCTCTTTGGGAAAAACTGTAATAACCGCAATGGGTCAATATTCGCTGATGGACAATAAGATCAGCTCGATTTGGCTGAATAACGACACCATTTATTATCGAAATTTGGGCAAAGCGAAAATATTGGGAGTAGAATTAGGTATATCTCACCAGTTGCGCAGTAATATTTTGTTGAAAGCTTCTTATACTTATGTTCATGATGATTTGGGTAAGAAATCAACGGAAAGACCTCATACAGCCACATTCCGTGTTGATTATACGTCTCGGTTCTTCAGAAAATATAATCCTACATTAAGTTTCAGTGGTAAATATTTTAGTTCAATGGATACATACGGCAACGAAGATATTTCTGAAATAGACGAGAATACCGGAATGACGAGTATAACCACCGATGAGTATAAAATTCATTACGATGGATATTCTGTCTGGCGTTTAACTTATGCGCAGCCTTTGCCATATAGATTTACTCTCAATGCAGGAATTAATAATTTATTCGACTATAAAACTAAATTCAGTAGTTTCTATTCGAGTATATCACCGGGTAGAACTTTCTATGTCAGTCTAAAATGGAAACTAAACTAAAGAAAAAAGTACGCAAAATGAGATGGTGGCACAAGTGGATAGGCTTGGTGTCATCATTCTTCATTATTATGTTCTCGGTATCAGGTATATTTCTGAATCACCGTCAACTGATTTCGGGCTTGGATATTCCACGTTCGTGGATGCCTGAGAACTACAGGTACAATAATTGGAATAACGGAGCAATCAAGGGGAGCTTCGATTTATCAGCCGATTCTGTTTTTGTATACGGCAGCAGCGGCTTGTGGTTGACCGATAAGAATTATTCGGGTTTTACCTTGTATCAGGATGGTTTTAAGGAGGGAGCCGATAACCGTTCCATAACCAGCATTGTTAAGTCTGATCGGGGAGATGTTTTTACCGTGTCGACATTCGATTTATATCGATTAGATAAGTCAAAGTCGGAATGGATAAATCTGTCAAAAAAGGCAGAGTTAGACGAAAGAATCAGCGATTTGGCGGTAAAGGATGATTCTCTGTTTGTAATGACCCGCTCTCATATATATGTTTCGGCATATCCGTACGATTTCTATACAAAAATTGAGCTGAAAGCTCCTGTTTTTTATAAAAAAGAAGCATCACTCTTCCGCACTATGTGGACTTTGCATAGTGGAGAATTGTTTCATATACCCGGACGGTTATTTGTCGATTTTCTGGGACTGGTTGCCATCTTTTTTTGTATTACAGGAATAATTATCACTCTATTTCCAGGAATAATAAAACGCCGTAAGAAGAAGCAAAAAGAAACAGCCGGATATACTTCCACTTGGAAAGGATCGCTTAAATGGCATAATAAGTTGGGGGTAATGCTTCTTGTCTTTTTTCTGATATTGGGTATTTCAGGTGCTTTCCTGCGTCCGCCGCTGCTGATCTCTATTATAAGGGGTAAAATGGTTCCGATACCGGGAACATCTCTGGCAAGCGGTAATGCTTGGTTTGACAAACTAAGGACATTGAGATATGATGCATTTGATAAAGAATGGATTGTATATTCCTCTGAAGGTTTTTACAAAATGCAAGATCTGAAGGATACTCCTCAGAAAATGAAAAAGACACCACCTGTAAGTGTGATGGGGGTAAATGTTATGGAGCAGCTCGATTCGACTCAATGGGTTGTAGGGTCTTTCAGCGGCCTTTTTTATTGGGATAAGCATACCGGAGAGAGTATAAATGCTATTACAAAAACGCTGCATATACCGCAAATGGGAGGACGTCCCACAATTACAAATCCGGCAAGTGGTTACATTAATGACTATAAAGGATATCCGGTTGCATTTGAATACGGAAAAGGGGCTCATACCCTAAATTCTGATATTCAGTTTACGCCGATGCCGACTCAACTGGTCGAAAACGGACGGATGTCTTTGTGGCATGCCAGTCTCGAAGTACATGTCGGACGGATATATCCTCTATATTTCGAGATGTTATCCGATTTGTTTGTTTTCATTTCCGGAGTATTATTTGTATCTATCTTAGTATCAGGATATATTGTGTACCGGAAACGATATAAGAAAAGGAAAAAAGAGAAACTTGAAAATAGTTGACAGAAAGAAAGGGGATGGTTGAAAAACGATCCCCTTTTTATTTCTGCCTCAGATTTATTCTTAACTTTAGACATCACTTTTAACCAAACACTGAAACACTATGAATACGAAACAACTAGCCTTTTTTCTTTTACTTATCTATCCTTGGATATTGTTATCTGCTCAGAATAAAGTCACTGTGAAAGATTTTATGACTAATCAGCCTTTATCGGGAGCAGGTATTCTGCTGAAAAAAACATCGAGACAGCTCCAGACCGGAGACGATGGGATATTCGATCTGCAAAAATTACATCCTGTAACCGAAAAAGATACTCTGATCGTATCGAGTGTCGGGTATGGTCAGGAGATTATTCCGATTTCGGCGTTGAAAGGCATGGAATACACCGTTTACCTTAAAATGAAGGTCGAAGTTTTAGGTCAGGCTGTAGTTGAGGGCCGTGAACCCGAACTGCTGTCCTCTATTCCTTTTACCGAACTTAATCACATGCCCGGATGGGTGAGCGAATTCGGAGCGGCTATTGCAGGAGAGAAAATTTATGTGGTAGGTGGGAATATTTCCATAAATGAAGTAATCGCTCCTAATGCTGCTCCTATAGGCGGAACAAAGCCTGCTTTTCAATGGATTGCTTATAATGACAAGATGTATGTTTATGATATTCCTACAGATACATGGACAACATCCCGATATCTTTTCTCTAAAAGAGCAAATCATAACGTGATTAATAACAATGGTAAAATATATATACTTGGCGGAAAACGCAATTCTAAAAACAAAAAGTTAGAATATCTGGATGATAAAATAGAAGTATATGATTCGGTTAAGGATACCCTGATTGTTGACCGAAGTAATCCGCATCAAGCGGTCAATAGCTTGTCTGTGGTTTATGATAATAATATAATAGTATTAGGTGGATCGACTAAATTATATAATGGAGGTAATCAGGTGTATACCAGTAAAGGGCATATGCTCAATTTGTCGACCGGATATTGGTACGAATTACCCGAACTGCCCAAAGAGAAGGCTTCAGAACTGAACGGGACAGTTGTAGGTGGAACGATTTACCTGATCGGAGGCTACAGGGGATATGCTCTTCATGATATATGTACATATGATCTTTCTTCGGGAGAATACAAATTAATAGCAAAACTGCCTGAAGCTATGAAGCGTCCTGCTATAGCGTATAATAATAAATCGACCATTTATATCTATAATGATCAGGTATTGTATTGTCTGGATGTGAAAAGTAATATGATGAAGGCCTACTATTTATTGACAGACCTTGTTAACCCCGAGATGTTTTATAAAGAAGGCGAATTGTATATTCTCGGAGGAAAAAGGTTTGGTGATCCTTCTGATAAACTATATAAAGTGGATACGTCGGAACTAAGAAAGGTAAGAGAATATGTATTATACAACAGATAAACCAACGGAGTTTATGAGGAATCTAAAGATCGGATTATTGATGTTATTGGCGATTCCAGGTATGTCTCAGGTTCTTTTTTGTCAGGATAAAGTAAAGGTGAAAGATTTTATGACTAATCAGCCTTTATCGGGAGTAAGTATTACATTAAAGAACAAAGGAGAACAAACAACAACGGATAATGCCGGAGTATTCAGTCTGAAAAGCTTTAAGCCCATATTGGATAATGATACTATATTATTTTCATTCATCGGTTATGCATTGCAGGAAATAACGGTTGGACACATTAAGAAATCAGATAATCTTGTATATCTGAAATTACAAGATGAGTCTTTATCTCAGGTTACAGTAACAAGTGTACAGCCTCATTTGGCAATCAGTTTGCCTTATTCTGAATTAGCAGATATTCCGGTGGAATTATCCAACTTTGGAGTAACCATAGCTGAAAATAAAATATATATAATAGGTGGGGATATTTCGGTAGATGCCCATACGGCGGAAGGATCATTTCTGGATGAAGATTATAGAGAGGCGAGTATGAAAGGTGTGATCGGAGGAGATATTGCAATGCAATTATTCAGATTTAGTGATAGAATGTATATTTATGATCTGGGATCAGATATATGGATGACATCCAATCGCCGATTTTCAAAAAGGGCATATCACAATGTGTTGTATAATCAAGGTAAAATATACGTATTAGGAGGTAAACTTCAGACAAAAAATATAAAATTCGAAAGATTGAATAACAAGGTCGAAGTATATAATATTGCTCAGGATTCATTAATTATTGATGAAACAAATCCTCATCAGGCTGTTAATTCGGCATCAGTCATTGCCGATAATAACATTATAGTCTTGGGCGGTTCGGTCAAATCATCGGAGCATGGCAATAAAATCGTAAAAGGTTATACTAATAAAGTACATATGCTTGACTTGAAAAGCGGTTATTGGTATGAGTTGCCTGATGTGCCTGTTGCAAATGCCGAAGAAACAAAAGGGATTATCGCTGGCAATATTATTTATCTGTTTGGGGGGTACAAAGAACGTCCGCTTTATGATATCGGGACTTATAATATATCTACCGGAGAATACCGGATTGAAGGACAATTGCCTCAGTCAATGGAACGTCCGGCTCTGGCTTTCGACAATAAGTATACAGTATATCTTTACGATAATGGGCGTATATATACTTATAATATTCATACAGGTGAACTTTCTGGATATTATATTGGTTTTGATGTAAATAATGCTGAAATGTTATACGAAAATGAAGCGTTGTTTATTTTAGGTGGAAAAAAGGATAATATACCGTCTTCCAAAGTTTATAGAGTAAATATCTCAGATTTTAAACAGACGAAGTCTCATTCTTTCAGATAAAAGTTCGATTCAAGAAAAATAACCGAAAAAAGTTGTAACCAAAATATAACTTGTCCGGTCATATTGATGTAACCCAATAAATAAATATAAATATGAATGATTTAGATGATCTGGTTCCGATTATAGCAATCCTGTCGGCAGTAGCCCTTCCAATCGGATTCAGTCTGTATTTAGGATTGGTAGGTCTGCGGACTAAGCACAAAGAAAATCTGGAACTGATAAAGCAAGGCATTGTACCTGCGACTCAGGCAAAACCAACACCTAATAAGTACCGCTCGCTGCGCAATGGTTTTTTGTGTGTGGGTATTGCTATCGGACTTATTCTCGGAATTATATTGAAAACCGTGTTATCCTTGTCGGAAGATACCGGATTCTTTATTCTGGCGGCATGTATATTGCTGTTTTTAGGTCTGGCTTATATTCTCTTCTATCTAGTCACAAAGGACAAAAATTTCGACGAATAAGCGGATGGATGAGAGGCAGTTGATACGTAAAGTGCTAAAGGGGGATACGTCCGCCTTTGCCTATTTTGTGGATACCTATCAGGATATGGCTGTGACCATAGCCTTCCGTATCTGCGAAAACAGGCAGGATGCCGAAGATATTGTACAAAATGCCTTTGTCAAAGCTTTTCATAATTTACATACTTTTAGAGCGGACAGTAAATTTTCAACATGGTTTTACCGTATAGTGTATAATACCGCATTGTCTTATATAAATGTAGCGAGTTTCCATACTGAATTTGTTGATTACAGAGAGTTGAATAACGAAAGTCAGTCTGATGACTGGAACCCCGTGGCTCAGATGGAAGAGCATGAACGTAAGGTTATAATTGCACGTACTCTGGAGAGTATGCCGAAAGAAGAGTCTTTGATATTGACTCTGTTCTATCTGGAAGAAAATTCGATAAAGGATGTTGCTCTGATAACATCGCTTAGCGAATCGAATGTAAAAGTAAGGCTTTTCAGAGCGAGGAAAAGGTTTGCCGAATTATTAACGGCATCTGTACAAAAAGAAATATTTTAAGGTCTCAGACCTATTGACTTTGCAAGCATAGCTGCAATAGCAGGGTATCGCTTCAAAACATGTCATTAATACTTTCTATTACTTAATATAGATATAGTTATGGATAATAATATAAATAAAAGAAACGACGATCAGCTGAGGAATTTATTCTCCGGAACAAAAGAACGAGCCGGAGAGAATCTTAAATATCGCATCATGCGGCAGATAGAGACCGAAACATCCTTGTCTCGCAAGAATATAAAAGAAAAAAGTTCTGTTTTCTCGACTTTATTCCCTATTCTTGGAGTTATGTATGGTATAGTAGGCGTTATACTTTTGATTGTCTATCTGTTGTATGGTAGTCAGGCGTTGTTGTCCTCATCGGTTTACATTCCCGTATTGAGTATTGTTTCTGTTTGCAGTGTTTATCTGTTTATTTCTGCATTTGACGAAAAAAGACACAGCGGATCAAAGTCCGGTAAGAAGGAATAATGAAAAGAGAGACTCTTCGGCAAATCTCTCTTTTATATCTTCTTATCTAAGATGCTATTCATTCCAGATATGCCATGCTGCTATTGCTTGCAGCTCAAGCATTTCTTCTCCATTTTTGATTTTTGCTCCTTGTTTTTTTCCTAAATCGAGGAACTTCGTAACTGCCGGATTATACACAAGGTCGTACAGTAAATGTTTCTTTCCGATGTAATTATATGGAATATCAGGGCATTCGTCTATATTCGGAAACGTACCTATGGGTGAGGCATTTATAATAACTGTATATTCCGACATGACTTCTTCCGAAAGATCAGCATAAGTAATAACTCCCTCTTTTTTTGAACGAGATACATATTGGGTTTCTATATTCAGATCTTTGAGCCCGTATTCCACAGCCTTAGAAGCTCCCCCTGTACCCAAAATCAAAGCCTTGTGATGTACTTCCGGATTGATCAGTGGTGAAATAGAATCTCTGAATCCGATGTAGTCCGAATTAAAACCTTTGAGGTGTATATTATCTCCTCTTCTGTCGATTTTAATGACATTAATCGCTCCAATGGCTTTTGCAGTCGGGTCTAATTCATCCAAAAAAGGAATCACTTGTTCCTTATACGGAATAGTCACGTTTAATCCTGCCAGCTTGGTGTATTCTTTGATGATATCGGGAAGTCTGTCTATATCGGCAATCTCAAAATTCAGATATTGAGCATCTATTCTTTCCTTTGTGAATTTTTCACCGAAAAAACGATAAGAGAAAGAGTGTTTTAGAGGATAGCCTATCAGACCGAAAGTTTTCATTTTTGTCTATTTTTTTGAAAGTTCTTGAAAAACAGAAAATAAAGGAGATAGATAAGTACCGCAGTTGCACAAACAATACCGATGGTAACTCCCGATTTCCATACAATAGTCCACGATATGGGCTGTATTCCCCACAAAGCCAATACGGTAAGAGTGGCTCCTGTTAATACGATGATGGTTATTAGTATTCCTGTAAGTGCTCTCATATAAGAAGTTTATAAGGTCACAGACCTATTTATTACTTTGGCAAGTGTAATAGCCAAAAGCTGTTATAAACTAAAAGTATATCATTAAAATACTTGCAGTAAATTAATTGCTTACTCGTAAAAATAAGAAAAAAATATTACCTGACCGTATTATGTTCATTAATAAGCTTTAATGTATGGGTCAAGAGGTTGTATCCTCCCATGTTACCGTGTCCGGGAACAACAGTCTTAATATCAGGAAACTTGGTTAGAACCCATTTTATCGATTGTGGCCATGCTGCAACATCGGCATCGGCAAGATTTCCCAGATTGGATGATTGCAAGTCCTTGATAAAACACCCTCCGAAAAGGATATCTTCGGACGGAATCCATACAATTATATTGTCAGTAGTATGTCCTCCTCCCGGATAATATAGTTTGAGATCGAATCCCTGAAAATTGATGTCGATTGAATCTTTAAATCCGGTGTCGGGTATAGGAAGGTTTTTAGTTTTGGCTAGTTCTATCGTCTGCTCATTAGCATAAGATTTTACTCCTTTCGACTGAAGGTAAGCTAAGCCGCCCATGCGGTCTTCGTGCCAATGGGTAGGTATTACTGTTTTAATGGTTGCATGTAAAGAGTTTGATATCCATTTATCGAGTCTTTCGGTTTGTTCATTGTTCCACGGAGTATCAATAAGCAATGCTTCGTTGTTCTTTATGAGAATCAATCCGTTTGCTCCTACTTTACCCCAGCTTTGGGTTTCGAGAAAACTTCTGTGAAGGTAAAGGTTGTCTGATAATTTCAGAATTTCGATATCATCTGCAATCTCGGTTTTTTCAGTTTTAGATTGAGCCGAGATTGTTGCGACACAGAATACCTGTATCATGAGTAGGAATTTTTTTAGCATGAGAATTGTTTTTTATAAACTCATACAAAAATAAGAATAATACTAATCAAAACAATAAAAAGATATGAAATTTGCGAAAAAAGCATTTACTTTGTCTTTCCGAAGAAAAATGGATAAATAAAGGTCTTGAGACCTTAAATATAGATTTAATTATAAATATGGCACAAGAAGACGTTTTCAAGAAGATTGTTTCGCACTGTAAAGAGTATGGATTTGTATTCCCGTCAAGTGAAATCTATGATGGGCTGGGAGCCGTTTACGATTATGGGCAAAACGGGGTGGAGCTGAAAAACAACCTTAAAAAGTATTGGTGGGATAGTATGGTACTTCTCAACGAAAATGTTGTAGGTATCGATTCTGCTATATTCATGCACCCTACTATCTGGAAAGCGTCGGGGCACGTTGATGCGTTCAATGATCCGTTGATAGACAATAAAGACAGTAAAAAACGTTACCGTGCCGATGTCCTTGTTGAAGATTATCTGGCAAAGATAGACGAGAAGATCGACAAAGAAGTAGAAA